>CAMWLR010000018.1 GCA_947175215.1 uncultured Porphyromonadaceae bacterium | reverse complement strand
CTAACAAGGGTGGCAAGTATGACCAGTCGCGCAACATCGTGGCGTTTGCCGAGATGGGTGAAGGTGCTCCCGCCGGCCTCAACAATAACTACTGGACGGTCAACCCGGCGATGCCTGTGCCGAGTAACAAGTCTAACAATCTGCTGGATGTCATAAAGACGGAGTATCCCGGCGCCCGATCGATAAACACTGTCACTCAGGCCCTCGAACCGCTGCGCGCAGTCGGCATCGAGGGTGGCCGCGACTATGAGAAAGTCGAGTCGGCCCGCTTGCTTACTTCGTCAGAATATACGCTCAACTCGACACTGGGTTATGTGTCGCTCAAGGCCCAGCTCAACTCAGATGATGTGTTGGGTGTGGCTTTTGAGTATACATATAACGGTCAGGTCTATCAGGTGGGTGAGTTCTCGTCAGACATCACCACGACCTCAGAGTCGCTGTATGTCAAGATGCTTAAGTCGACTACCGTCGACCCCAAGATGCCTATATGGCGCCTGATGATGAAGAATATCTACTCGCTGGGGGCATATCAGGTGCAGAAACAGAACTTCAAGTTGCAGATCAAATATCTGTCAGACACCACCGGTACGCTCATCAATTACCTGCCGATAGCCTCGATGTCAAACACGCCGCTGTTGCAGGTGATGAATCTCGACCGCCTCGACTCTAACGAGCAATCAAATCCTGACGGATTCTTTGACTTCCTCGAGGGGTATACGATCACGGCCTCAAACGGTAAGGTGATCTTCCCGGTGGCCGAACCGTTTGGCGCACATCTCGAGCGTAAGATCAATGACCCGGTGCTTGCCGAAAAATATGTCTATAAAGAGCTCTATGACTCTACATTGGTGATAGCCCGCCAGTTTGCCGACAAAAACAAATTTGTCATCGCCGGGTCTTATCAGGCATCGTCAGGGTCACAGATCCGACTCAATGCGATGAACGTTCCCCGCGGGTCGGTGGTTGTGATGGCCGGCGGCGTCAAGCTCGTCGAGAACTCAGACTATACGGTCGATTACTCGATGGGTATCGTGACGATCACCAACCAGAGTATCATTGACTCGGGGCAGAGCGTGTCGGTGACCCTCGAGAATCAATCGCTCTTCTCGACCCAGCGCAAGACGCTTTTGGGCCTCGATATGCAGTATGCGTTCAGCAAAGACTTCAATATCGGGGCGACATTCATGCACTTCTCAGAGAAGGCTCTGACCGAGAAAGTAAATATCGGCGATGAGGTGATAAACAACTCGATGTTAGGGTTTAACCTCAACTACAATACCCGGTTTATGTGGCTGACCAATCTGCTCAACAAGATACCGACGGTCAACGCCACCGCTCCGTCGACCCTGAGCCTGACGGCCGAATATGCCGTGCTGCTGCCTCACGGTCAGGAATCAGGGTCGACCAAGGGTAGCTCATACGTTGATGACTTCGAGTCCTCTCAGACCGGCATTGACCTGCGCTCTCCTTACTCATGGTTTCTGGCGTCGACACCATATGACAGCGGCAAGGATGCACTGTTCCCCGAGGCTGCGCTCTCAAATGACCCTGCATACGGTATGAACAGGGCATTGTTTAACTGGTATTACATCGACCGTATGTTCACCGACCGCAACTCGTCGCTCGCGCCGGGTTATATACGCAACGACCTTGTGCAGCTGTCAAATCCGTATGTGCGCGAGGTGACGTCGCAAGAGATCTTCCCCGGGCGCGAACTGACCTACGGTGAGTCGGCCACGGTGCAGACACTTAACCTGTCGTTCTATCCCACCGAGCGCGGTCCCTATAACCTTGATGCCACGAATGTTGACGAGGACGGCTCGCTGCTCTTCCCCGAGAAACGATGGGGCGGTATCATGCGCAAGATGGATAACACCAACTTTGAGCAGGCCAACATCGAGTATATCCAGTTCTGGATGATGAATCCGTTCCTCGATGAGAATAACCCCAACTATGACGGCGGTGACCTGTACTTCAATTTCGGCGAAATCTCTGAGGATATCCTTAAGGACGGGTTGAAATCGTATGAAAACGGTCTCCCTGTTGACGGCAACAACGAGTGGCTCGAGCAGACCGTCTGGGGTAATGTCTCACGCCAGAACTCGCTGACATATGCCTTTGATACAAACAACGGGTCGCGCGTGTTGCAGGATGTCGGCCTAGACGGACTCTCAAACGAGAGCGAGTTCTCGTTCCCGACATATTCATCATTTCTCGAGAAACTGTCTCAACGCATATCGCCGGCGACGCGAGAGCGTATGCAGAATGATCAGTTCTCACCGTTCAATGACCCGGCGCAGGATAATTATCACTTCTTCCGCGGGTATGACTATGACGAGGAGCGCCTGTCGATCCTCGAGCGATACAAACATTATAACGGCGTCGAGTGGAACTCTCTATCACCCGAAGATGCCTCAGACCCCCTCTATCAGAGCGCGCGCTCGGTGCCTGATGTCGAGGATATCAACCAGGATAACACGCTCAATGAGTATGAGCGATACTTCCAATACAAAGTGTCGATACGTCCCGAAGACCTCGTTGTAGGTAAGAATTATATTGCCGACAAACAGGTGTCGACCGTCTATACCCGCGACGGTCAGACACAGACCGTCGAGTGGTATCAGTTCAAGATACCTCTGAGCCAGTATGAAAAGAAAGTAGGATCGATCAACGACTTCTCGACCATACGTTTCGCCCGTATGTTCATGACCGGCTTCAAGCAGGTTACTCACCTGCGTTTCGCCACCCTTGAGCTCGTCAGGGGAGAGTGGCGTACATACGACTTCAACCTCAACAACCGAGGCGACGCCCCGGCTGAGGGTCAGCTTGATGTCTCGGTGGTGAACATCGAGGAGAACGCCGACCGCGAGCCGGTCAACTATGTGCTTCCCCCCGGTGTGACCCGTATCGTTGACCCGGGCCAGTCTCAGGTGACACAGCTCAACGAGCAGTCGATGTCGCTCAAGGTCCTCGATCTCAAAGCAGGTGACGGCCGCGGCGTATATCGCGACACCCAGCAGGATCTGCGCAACTACAAGCGTTTGCAGATGTGGATTCACGCCGAGAGCCTTATTGACGACGTAACCAACCTTAAGTCGGGCGAGCTGTCGGTGTTTGTGCGTCTCGGCACTGACGTCAAGGCCAACTATTATGAGTATGAGATACCGCTGACACTCACGCCTCACGGCAATTATAACAACTGGCTCGAGAGTGACCGTCAGAAAGTATGGCCGACACAGAACTTTATGGATCTCAACCTGCAGTATCTCGTCGACCTCAAACGTGAGCGCAACCGCGCCAAGGAGGAGGCGGGCAGCGGTATCGGGTATGCTACGCTATATACGGGCCGCGACCCTGATAATGAGCGTAATGTCCTGGCCGTCAGGGGTAACCCCTCGCTGAGCGATGTGAGGGTGATACTGATCGGTGTGCGCAATAACTCAAACAGTATCAAGGATGGCATCGTGTGGGTCAACGAGTTAAAGGTCACTGACTTTGACGAGGCCGGCGGATGGGCGGCCAAGGCCAACCTCAACCTGGGGCTCTCTGACGTGGCGACGCTCAATGTTGGCGCCCATGTCGAGACTGCCGGCTTCGGCTCGGTCGATCAGGGTCTCAATGACCGCCGCATGGATGACTATCAGCAATATAACGTGGCGGTGCAGACCGATCTGGGCCGTTTTGTGCCTCAGAAGGCCAAGCTGCGCGCGCCCATTTATTACTCATATTCGACCGAAAAGACCACGCCCAAATATAACCCGCTTGATCAGGATGTCTTGCTCAAGGATGCTCTCGACGAGGCCCCCGATGCTCATGCCCGTGACTCTATCTCGGCATACGCCGTCGAGCGGTCTACAATACAGAGTTTCTCGCTGTCGGGCCTCAAGTTTGACGTCACCAGTGCCAAGCCGATGCCCTGGGATCCCTCTAACTTTACGATCAACTTCTCGTTTAACAAACAGTCTAAGAATGACCCGACGACCGAGTATGAGTATACCAACGACTACCGCGGCTCGCTGGCCTATAACTACTCGCCGATGGTCAAGGGGCTCAAGCCTTTCGGGTGGATGAAGACCAAGAACAAGAATCTCAAATTCTTTAAGGACTGGGAACTCAATTATCTGCCCAACACCATCTCGTTCCTGACAAATATGTCGCGATATTATTACGAGATGCAGACGCGCTCTGAGCTTGACGAGACATTCCAGCTGCCGGTGTCGGTGAGCAAGAACTTCCTCTGGGACCGTCAGTTCCAGCTCACCTGGAATCTGACCAAATCGATCTCGCTGACATTCAACTCAAACACCTCGGCCCGTATCGAGGAGACAGCCGGGGCGGTAAACAAGAAACTGTTCCCCGACGAGTACAAGCAATGGAAAGACACTGTCTGGAGTTCGATCCTGTCGATGGGTACGCCGTGGGCTTATAATCAGAGCTTTGTGGCGACATACCGCGCGCCGTTCAGCCGTATCCCGGTGCTCGATTTCCTCACGGGTAACGTGTCGTATAACTCGACTTACCGCTGGGATCGCGGCGCCGAGATCGACGGGTATTCGACCGGCAACAAGATCGCCAACCAGTCGTCGCTGAGTGCCGACGGACGCATCAACTTTGAGAGCCTTTACAACAAGATACCGTTTATCAAGGATGTCAACAAGCGGTTTAATACCGTGGGTAAAAAAGAGACGACGCGCAAGCCCAAGAAGTTTGAGCGTACATATAAGTTGCAGAGTGACACCACCCTCACCATCAAGCACAATCTGCGCACAAAGAAGATAAAGATCACCGCCCAGAATGTCAATACCAAAGAGCCGTTTGAGTTTAAGCATAAGGTGCTCGATGACAACTCGGTCGAGATATTGACGCGCGCCGATGCCAATGTCAAGTTTACCATCAACGAGGTGGTCAAGGAGGATAAGTCGCTCTGGCGTGAGATCGGCGAGTACACGCTGAGGTTTATCATGAGTCCGCGTTCGGCATCGATCAGATGGAAACGTACCAACACGATGACGATACCTCTGTTCCGCAACGATATCGGCAATATCTTAGGCCAGTCAACCGGATACGGAGCGATGTCGCCCGGTCTTGACTTTGCATTCGGCTTTGTCGGTGATGATTATATCTATAAGGCTAAAGACCGCGGTTGGCTCATCACCGATGATGGCCAGACATCGCCGGCGATAATCTCAAAGGCCAATGAGCTCAACCTTGAGTTACAGCTCGAATTTATCAAAGGACTCAAGTTGCAGCTGACCATGAACCGTACTGACAACCGCACTCGTCAGATACAGTTTATGTATGCTGATATGCCTGTCACTCTCTCGGGCTCATACACCAAGACCCACTGCGCCATCATGACGGCGTTAGGGTCGTCAAGCGCCGAGGACGGTTATTATAGCGCGCCCTTCCGGAAGATGCTTGATAATATCCCCATCATCGCCGACCGATATAACTCTCAGTATAACGGCGTGCGTTACCCCGGTGGAGGATTCATGAACGAGAGCCCGTTGGTGGGTCAGGTGTTTAACCCCGAGAACGGTACGGTGTCGCAGACCTCGTCTGACGTACTGGTGCCCGCGTTTATCTCGGCATATACCGGCACGAACCCCTACACGCAGTATCTTACACCGTTCCCCGACTTCTCGGCCGTCCTCCCCAACTGGCGACTGACATACGACGGCCTGATCAACTTGGGTAACATGAAAAAATGGTTTAAGAGTTTCTCTCTGAGCCATGCCTATCAGTGTACCTATTCGGTTGGCTCATACTCGTCATATCTCAACTGGCTTACGGTCGACGGCGACATCCTCGGCTTTACTCTTGACACAAATACCGGTATGCCGATACCCTCGTCACCATATAATATCTCTACAGTGGCGATCACCGAGCGTTTCGCGCCCCTGATCGGTGTCAACGGCACACTCAAAAACGACCTGCAATTTAATCTCGAGTGGAAAGACCAGCGCACGCTGACGCTCAATACCTCAGCAGGGCAGGTGGTCGAAGCAACTTCGCGCGGATTGACCATCGGTGCCGGATATAAGATCGTCGGATTTAACTCGGTGCTCAAGATGCGCGGGTCACAGTCGGGTGTCAGCAACGACCTCACCCTTAAAGCAGACTTCTCGCTGCAAAACACCCAGGCACTGATACGTCGTATCGAGACAAACTACACACAGGCGACTTCGGGCACGCGCACGCTGACCATAAACTTCAACGCCCAGTATATACTGTCACGCAAGCTCACCCTTGGCGCATACTTCGACCATCAGGTCAATACCCCCTTGGTAAGCAACGCCTCTTACCCCACCACCAACTCATCCTACGGCCTGTCTCTCAACCTCAACCTGTCGCGCTGACGCGCAGTGATCACCGGTATTTAAAGAAATTTGGTTATCAAAGTGGTATCTGACAGATTTACTCCTTAGATGTTAAAGAGGCGGCGGGTGTTGGCGACGGTTTGGGCGGCGACCTCTTCGAGTGAGAGCGAAAGGGCGCGGGCGACCGTGTCGGCGATGGCGGGGAGATAGGCCGACTGATTGCGGCGACCGCGGAACGGCACGGGGGCGAGATAGGGTGAATCGGTCTCGAGAAGTATGCGGTCTATGCCGATGGCGGGGAGGACAGCGGGTAGTGTTGAATTTTTGAAAGTCACGATGCCGTTGATACCGAAGTGAAAGTCGCCGACCTCACGGATACGCTCGACATCTTGGGCTGAGCCGCCGAAACTGTGGAATACGCCGCGCGGTACACTCTCTAATCCCCGCAGTACCTCGAGAGTTTCGTCAAGTCCGTCGCGGCAATGAATGATTATCGGCAGGTCGTGACGCAGGGCGATGCGGCATTGACGGTCAAAAGCCGCCATCTGACGTTGGCGGTTCTCGGGTTCCCAATACAGGTCAATTCCTATCTCACCGACAGCACAATAGAGTCCGGGATGTGTGTCTATCTCATTCTCGATTATGTCGATAGCCTTGGCCGGGTTATCGGTCAGTTCGGTCGGGTGCAACCCCATCGCCATAGAGATTTTGCCGGGGAAGCGGGATGCAAGCTGCTTCATAGACTCAATCTCATAGAGCGCATTGGCCGGGAAAATCAGATGAGACACCCCGGCATCGAGTGCCATCCTTACAGCCTCATCGCAACCTTGCGGGGTAGGTTCGGGCGGTGGCATCACCACCCCTTTCTTGGGGTGACGCGGCTGCTCCTCAGTCAGATACTCGTCGCTGTAAAGGTGTGTATGGCTGTCTATCAGCTCCATAGCTTATTTAAGTGAGAGATGAAAATTATTATACACTTTATCTGAATTGATTTATCTCAGGCATATACTCAAAACCTGCCTCGCCGAGAGTGCGCTCAAGTTCGACACTGTCGATGTCGAGATCGTCACAAAGCGCATCGACCGAGTTATACTGATCTCTCAGTTTCATATTCACCCAGCTCATAAGCATAAACGGGTCTTTTGGCATATCTTCCATACTACTCACGGTTAACAATTGTCTAATAAAGTTGCACTAACAACAGTTGCACCCCGACGGCGGGGACGTTGCAAAATTACAAAATAAACCGTTACCATCTGTGAGCGTGCGACCGTTTTTGCTACCGTTTTGCGGGGTGGGTGATGAAAAAGTTGGGGTCGGGAGGGGGGTGATTGAGTATTTTTTTGTAATTTCGTGGATTATGTTTGACAAGGACTATTTTTCGGATATAATTGAGAAGGCGGTTGCCGAGATCGATTACGGCCCGGGGCCTCGTGGACTGTTTCAACCGGTCGAATATACTCTTGAGGGCGGTGGCAAACGGCTAAGACCGTTGTTGCTGTTAGCGACCTGTGATGCGCTCGGAGGCGATGCCCTTAAGGCTGTAAATCAGGCGGTCGGTATCGAGATGTTTCATAATTTCACCCTGCTGCATGATGATGTGATGGATAAGGCTGAGGTGAGACGCGGGCGTCCGACCGTCCACCGCCGCTGGAATGAGTCGGTGGCGATATTGTCAGGTGACGCGATGCTGACCCTTGCCACCATGCTGGTTGTCAAGGATACGGGACGCGACGGTGCTGACTGTATGGCGCAGATTCTCGACCTGTTCAACACCACGGCAATGGAGGTCTACGGTGGTCAGCAACTCGATATGGAGTATGAGACGCGCCGCGCGGTGACGGTCGAGGAGTATATCGAGATGATCAGGCTCAAGACATCTGTCTTGCTGGCGTGTGCCTGCAAGATGGGGGCAATGATGGCCCGCGCGACAGCCGAAGATGCCGCTGCGATGTACCGCTACGGCGAGCTGTTGGGGTTGGCGTTCCAGTTGCAGGATGACAACCTTGACACTTACGGCGACCCGGCTCTGTTTGGCAAAGAGATCGGCGGTGACATCATCAATGAGAAGAAAACATGGCTTTGGATCAATGCCCTCAACCGCGAGCCTAAGCGGTTGCAGCGCGTACTCGATCAGAAGCTGACCGATTATCTCAAGATCCGTGAGATAAGAAAGATATATGATGACCTCAATCTGCGCGATGAGGCGCAGGCACTGATTGAGCGTTATGCCGCTGAGGCTGTCGAGGCTATAGCCGGGGTGAAGATGTCACCTGAGGCCCGTGAGTTCTTTACGTCACTCGCGCTTAAATCGGCTGCCCGCAATCATTAAAAAGATGGTGGTCAGCCCTGTCTTCTGACAGGGCGAGTGAAAGGTCATTTAAGATAGAGGAGAGTATTGTCATTATGGAGGATTACCTCTCGAAACTCAACAGTCAGCAGCGCGAGGCGGTCGAATATCTCGACGGCCCTCAGCTGGTTATTGCCGGCGCCGGGTCGGGTAAAACCCGCGTGCTGACTTATAAGATAGTGCATCTGCTGACCAAGGGGTATGAACCGTGGCGGCTGATGGCCCTGACATTTACAAACAAGGCGGCCAATGAGATGCGTGAGCGTATCTGTCAGCTTGTCGGAGAGAAGATCGCCTCGAAACTCTGGATGGGTACGTTTCACTCGATATTCTCGCGCATCCTCAGACAGAATGCCGACAAACTCGGCTATAAGTCATCTTTCACAATATATGACTCTGATGACTCGCGCGCACTGATCAAGTCGATCATCAAGAATATGCAGCTTGACGACAAGGTCTATAAGCCCTCGGTGGTGCAGAGCGCCATCTCGATGGCCAAAAACGCGCTGATCAGTCCGAGCCGTTATGCCGCCGACCGTGAACTGATGGAGGCCGACCGCCGCAGCAAGCGCGGACAGATCGTCGATATCTACACCACATATCGCCACCGCTGTCAGGTGTCGGGGGCGATGGATTTTGATGACCTGCTCTATTATACTAATGTGCTGTTTCGCGACCACCCCGAGGTGTGCCGCCATTACAGCGAATACTTCAGATACGTGCTGGTCGATGAGTACCAGGATACGAACTTTGCCCAGCATTGCATCGTCACGCAGTTGTGTAAAGACAGCCGCAGTCTGACGATGGTAGGTGACGATGCCCAGAGCATCTACTCATTTCGCGGGGCAAATATCCGCAACATCCTCAACCTCAAGAAAGGGTATCCTGATCTGAGGATATTCAAGCTCGAACGTAACTACCGCTCGACCCGCAATATCGTTGCCGCGGCCAATTCGCTTATCGACAAGAACTCTGAGCAGATACGCAAAGAGGTATTCTCAGAGAACGATTGCGGCTCTAAGATCGAGGTGTGCCGTTGTTACAGCGACTTTGACGAGGCCTCGATCGTGGCTGACCGCATCTCGCGGTTGCAGGTGCAGAACCACAACGCCCTAAACGATTTCGCCATCCTCTACCGCACCAATGCGCAGAGCCGCCGCTTTGAGGAGTCGTTGCGCAAGCGCCGACTGTCATACCGCATCTACGGCGGTCTGTCGTTTTATCAGCGCAAGGAGGTAAAGGATGCCATCGCTTACTTCAGGGTCGCCGTAAACCCCGACGATGATGAGGCATTGCGCCGCATCATCAACTATCCCGCGCGAGGTATCGGAGACACGACGCTAAAGAAACTTATCGGCGAAGCGATAGGTCGCGGCGTGAGTATATGGCAGGTACTCAATGATCCGGGCGAGCTTAACGTCAACTCGGGTACGCGTAAGAAACTCGACGGATTCAGGGATCTGATAGCTGACTTCAACCGGCTTGACGCCGAGGGTGCGGATGCTGCACGGCTTACACGCGAGATATACATGAAGACCCGCCTGCTCAGTTCGCTTATCTCAGAGAACACTCCCGAGAGTGTATCGCAGCAAGAGAACCTGATGGAGATGCAAAAGAATGTCGAGGAGTTTGTGGCCGGACGTATCGAGGAGGGTAACCCCGAGATTTCGATGACCGACTTTCTCGCCGAGGTGTCTCTGGCGACTGATCAGGATGAGAAAGATACCTCAAAAGACCGTGTCACTCTGATGACCGTTCATGCAGCCAAGGGGCTCGAGTTCAAGAACGTGATAGTGGTAGGTGTCGAGGAGGAACTTTTCCCCTCGGCCATGGCCAGTGACTCGCTCCAATCAATCGAGGAGGAGCGTCGTCTGCTCTATGTGGCCATCACCAGAGCCAAGGAATTCTGTATGCTGACCTATGCCTCGACCCGATACCGTAACGGGCAGACAATGGTGACCCGCCCCTCGCGATTCCTGCATGATATAGACCCGCAGTATCTCAAGATGGTGCAGGGAACAGAGTTTGACGATACTCCCCGCGGTGTAAACCCGCTTGACAGCTACCGCGCGTCATACCACAGCAGCGGAGGCACGTCGGGGCTGATAAACCCGGTGCATCGCCCGGCCTATGAGTCTCATCGCCCCGGCGGGGCAAGCGGTTCGTGGCTCGAGCGTTCGCGACAGAGACAAGCAGAGGCGACCGGGCGCAACGCCAATGTCGCAGCGGCTGACAGCGGGGCCGTTGAGTTTGTGCTGCATGACCCGTCAGAACTGGCCGTCGGCATGAAGATTTATCACGGACGCTTTGGCAAAGGTGTCATCGAGGATATAGAAGACGACAATACCGGGGCAAAAATCACGGTCACTTTCCGTGGCCCCGAAAAGAAGATATTGTTGTTGAAATTTGCCAGATTCAAAATTATTGCAGATTGACAGTATGTATATTACCACCCCGTATTATATAGTATATGAAGAGAAGTTGCGCCGCAATCTCTCGTTGATAACCGATGTGGCGCAACGTGCCGGCGTTGAGATAATAATGGCATTCAAGGCTAATGCGCTGTGGCGGACGTTCGGGGTGATGAGAGAGTATGGAGTGAAATTCACAGCCTCGTCGCTCAACGAGTTACGGCTCGGCAATGAGGAGTTGGGATGCCCGGGTCATTCATATTGCCCCGTATATACCCCCGCGACCATCGTCGAATTTCTTGCCGGCAGCAGTCATCTGACATTCAACTCTATCGCTCAATATGAGCGTTACCGCAAAGATCTCGAGGAGTATAACAGTCAGCATGAGTCAGACGGCCTGAGAGTATCACCCGGCCTGAGGGTCAACCCGGCCTGCTCGGTGATCGAGACCGATATATATAACCCGGCGTTGCCGGGGAGTCGCTTCGGCGTGACGGCCGACCGTATCGGCGATAGTCTCCCCGAGGGTATCGAGGGGCTGCACTTCCATCAACTGTGCGAGTCAACAAGCTATGATCTTGAGAAAGTGCTCGCAGCCTTTGAGCAGCAATTCGGCCATCTGCTGCCACAAGTCAAGTGGGTCAACATGGGGGGCGGTCACCTGATGACGCGTGATGGATATGACACCGACCATCTGGTTAATCTGCTGAGGTCGTTCCGCGAGCGTTACCCGTGGCTGACAGTGATACTCGAGCCCGGCAGTGCCTTTACATGGCAGACCGGCGATCTGGTGACCTCGGTGGTCGATGTCGTCGAGAATCAGGGAATAAAGACCGCGATCATAGACGCATCATTTGCCTGTCATATGCCTGACACTCTTGAGATGCCATACCAGCCGGCAATCGAGGAGAGCCGGCCCGGCGGCGAATATATCTACCGTCTGGGTGGTAACTCATGTCTGAGCGGCGACTATATGGGCGACTGGTATTTTGACCGTCAGCTCAAAGAGGGTGACATACTTACGCTCAAAGATATGAATCACTACACGACCGTCAAGACAAATATGTTTAACGGCATCGCCCACCCGGCTATAGTGTTCAAGAGACTCGACGGCTCAGTCGAGATACTAAGGGAGTTTACTTACGACGACTACAAGAACCGGATGGACTGATATCTTATATTTTGCCGCAATGAGTGACAGTAAAGTGACATACTCGGTGATAGTCCCCGTTTATAACCGGCGGGGTGAGGTGGAGGAACTGCTTGAGAGCCTGCTCAAGCAGACGACCCGTAATTTTGAGATCGTTATCGTCGAGGACGGGTCGACAGAGCCGTGTGCCGATATTGTCGAGAAATATGCCGACAAGGGATTAAACGTCAGATACTTCTTTAAGGAGAACGAAGGGCGCTCGATTGCGCGCAATTACGGGCTCGAACGTGCCCTGGGCAATTACTTCATCTTCTTTGACTCTGATTGTGTCATCCCTGCCGACTACTTCTCAAAACTTGACAAGTTCAGACACCGCCAACCCTATGACACGTTCGGTGGCCCTGACGCGGCAGACAATTCATTCACCACTACCCAGAAAGCTATAAATTTCGCCATGACCTCATTCCTGACCACAGGCGGTATACGCGGTGGCAAGGTAAGCCTCGAGAAATTCACCCCCCGGACATTCAATATGGGATTTTCGCGTGAGGTGTATGATAAGGTCGGAGGGTTCAGGGAGATGTTCTCAGAGGATATAGATATGTCGACCCGCATACGACTGGCCGGATACAGCATCGGGCTTTACCCCGAGTTGCCGGTCTATCATAAGAGACGTGTCGACTTCCGCAAATTCTTCAGGCAGGTCTATGTGTTCGGTATGTCGCGCATAACGCTCAAACTGCTTTATCCCGACTCGATGAAACTCGTGCACTGGTTGCCGGCTCTGTTTGTCATCGGAGTTGTGGCCATGATATTGCTGGCTATATTTGTCAGCCCCTGGTGGTTACTGCCCCTGATATTATATCTGTTTATGATATGGCAGACGGCGTTAGTGTCTACAGGGTCACCGGTGATCGCGTTCAAGGCGATACCCGCGTCACTGATACAGCTCGGTGGATATGGCTGCGGATTTATCAAGGCATACTTTCTTAAGATAATCTGTCGCCGGGGCCGCGATGAGGCAGAGGAGATAGCGTTGCGCAAAGGTAAATGATAACAGTATCGAGTATGGATGAGAACAGATTAAAGGGTTCGCTCAAAATACATGATCTTACAGATGATGAGAAACCCCGCGAGAAAGCACTCAAGCAGGGGATGGAATCGCTGTCAGATGTCGAGTTGCTGGCCCTGCTGTTAGGGTCGGGAATCCCCGGCAAGTCGGTGATAGATCTCAGTCGAGAGATTCTCAAGGATAACGACAACCGCCTGGCATATCTGTCTCGCAAGTCGATACCCGAGCTTATGAGAAAATACAAGGGTATGGGTGTGGCCAAAGCCTCGTTACTTGTGGCGGCGATGACATTCGGGGCGCGCACCCAGGCCGACCTGCAGATACATGATCCGCAGATGGCATCATCAGATGCGGTATATTCTTATATGCGAGGACGTCTCGAGAGGCTCAATAACGAAGAGTTCTGGGTGCTCCATCTCAGCCGTGCCAATCGACTGCAATCGGTCGAGCAGGTCAGCAAGGGAGGCCAGTCACAGACCTCGGTCGATGTCAAGCTGATAGCCAAAAGCATTATCGACCGATTGTCGGCAGCTGTCATCTTATGTCATAATCACCCCTCGGGTAACCTTATGCCAAGCGCGGCCGATGATAATCTGACACGACGTATCACAGAGGTATGCAAATTGCTCGATGTGCCTGTGCTCGACCATCTGATTGTCGGCCCGACGGGTTATTATTCATACCGAGACAAGGGGCGGATCTGAGATTAAAGAATTACGAGTTATCATCAATATATATCTGACGTATGAGTAAACTTGGTGAAAAGATTTACGGGCTGATCGGTTTCCCGTTGATACATTCATTCTCAAAAACTTTTTTTAATCAGAAGTTTGAGTCTGAGAATATCAAGGCGCGTTATGAAAATTTTGAGATCGCGTCGATTGATGTTTTTCCCGAACTGCTCGAGGATACCCCTCTGATGAGCGGGATGAATGTCACCATACCGTATAAAGAGAAAGTCATCGCGTTTCTCGATGATATAGATCCGCTCGCTGCCCGGGCCGGAGCGGTCAACGTGATTAAGATTATCCCGGGTAAGAAAGGGAAGATTCTCGAGGATAAGCGGTTGGTGGGTTATAATAGCGATGTGGCCGGATTTACCGACTCGATCAGACCCCTGATCAATGACACCAGACGTAAGGCTCTGGTGCTCGGCACGGGCGGAGCGGCTAAAGCTGTGTGTGTAGGCCTCGATATGCTTGATGTCGAGGCTACGCTTGTGTCGCGTACACCGCGCCCCGGGGTGTTGACATACGCTGATCTTACCCCCGAAATCATGGCCGGACATAAGGTCATCGTCAACACCACTCCGCTGGGTATGTATCCCCATGTCGATGAGGCTCCGGACATACCCTATCAGGAACTCACGCCCGAACATCTCTGCTATGACCTGCTGTATAACCCTGATGTCACGCTCTTTATGAAGAAAGCAAGGGCGCAGGGGGCAGAGGTCAAGAACGGTCTTGAGATGCTGCTGTTACAGGCATTCCTGTCATGGGAGATCTGGAACAGTTGAATTAATAACTTATACTTATCCGAGCTCTATCCCGGTTTAGAAATCACATTATAATCATGCAGAAAGCTGCTTTAGCCGTATATATCGCGGCGATAATCATTATCCTCGTTCCGTTCCGTATCTTCGGGATGGATGACTTTATTTCACCGGCGATCGCTCTGTTTGCCGGTCTGGTGTTTGCATTTATCTTCCCTATGCCATTGCCTAAGTTTAACAAGAAGGCATCTAAATATCTGTTGCAAGCATCGGTTGTCGGTCTGGGATTCGGCATGAATGTCACTCAGGCTCTCAAATCGGGAGGCGAGGGTATGATGTTTACGATCGTCTCGGTGATCGGTGTCATGGCATTCGGTGTCATGCTCGGTTACTGGCTGCATATACAGCGCAAGACCGCCTACCTGATCTCGTCAGGTACGGCGATATGCGGAGGCAGTGCTATCGCGGCTGTCGGCCCGGTGCTTAAGGCCGATGACCATGAGATGGCCGTCTCATTAGGTGTCATCTTTATCCTCAATGCCATCGCCCTGTTTATCTTCCCGCCGATCGGCCATTATTTCGGCATGGGTCAGGCGCAGTTCGGCACATGGGCGGCCATCGCCATCCATGACACATCTTCGGTTGTCGGCGCGGGAGATGCCTACGGCCCTGAGGCCTGTCAGATAGCGACACTGATCAAATGTACGCGTGCGTTGTGGATTATCCCGCTGGCGTTCGTAACTATGTTTATCTTCCGCGACAAGAACGCTAAAGGTATCACAATACCCTGGTTTATATTCCTCTTTGTGCTCGCGATGGTTATAAACACCTACTGCGGTATCCCTGAGGCGGTGTCCAAGACAATTGTATACATCTCCAAGAAAGCGCTTGTCGTCACCCTCTTCTTTATAGGCGCGGGTCTGTCGCTGGGGATGATCAAGAAAGTTGGGTTCAAGCCTCTGCTGCTCGCCATATTGTTGTGGATAATCATAGGTGTAAGCAGCTTCTTTGTGGTGATGGAGACTATTCCCGGCGATTGACGGTGTCACACCGACGGTATATATCTGAGACCCCGCTGCTTATCCCGGTTGTCGGACTGGCAACCGGGATTGCCGTATGCAGCTATATCCCTGTTCACCTGTTGTGGATTGCAGCGGTGTGCGGAGTTGTGGGGGCACTTGTCTCACTTTGGCGCAATGGATACCGCGCGTTGATATTATCGTTGTGCTTTATTGTCGGGTGTGCAACGTGGTGGTTGTCGTTGCCGCCGGGAATTGAAACCGGCGTTGTCTGGAAATATGCCGGCACGGTAGTGTCGGCGTCAGATTATGGCAGCACTCAACGGTGTATTGTGGAGTCTGACAACGGTGTGAGAATAGGGGTCGCTGTCTTTGATTATGAGTACAGGATAGAGAAAGGTGACCGGGTCGGTTTCAAAGGTTTGTTGCTGCCACCGGTAATACCGACAACATTTCCTGATGAACCGGATGGCAGGCGTGCCGCCTTACTTGACCGCCTCTCGGCAACCTGTACGGTTGACGGTGATTCGTTCATGATAACCGAGTATGCCGACGGTGTGCAGGGGATGCTCAACAATACACGTCAACGGCTGCTTGACGCAATCCGTTACAGTGGCTTGTCACAAGGTGCGGGTGAATTTATGTCGGCGATATTGTTGGGTGAAAACAACGTGTCTGAGGAGATCAGGGAGAATTTTGCACACGCCGGTTTAGCTCATCTGTTGGCTCTTAGCGGCACTCATGTCTCTACCATAACATTGTTGTTGGTAGTGTTACTGCTGCCGATAGAACTGGCCGGGGGGAGGCGCTGGCGATTGGCGCTGACCCTTGTGGCTTTATGGATGTACGCTATGCTGACCGGTATGTCTCTATCGGTGGTTAGAGCCGTGATTATGGCTACATTCCTTATCGTGTCGCGCATAACGGGTCGTTCCTATGGATCGCTGAACGCGCTGTTCGGCGCGGCTTTGCTGATAATGTTGTTCAGCCCCGTTTCATTGCTCAAACCGGGATTTCAATTGTCATTCCTGGCGGTAGCCGGAATTGTGACGGTTATCCCTCCCGCGGGTGAATATCTCAGACGTTACAGAATGTTTGAAAACCGGTTGATGTATACCTTAGCGATCGCATTTATTCTGCCGATAACGGCAGTTGTGGCGACAGCACCGCTTTCGGCCTACTATTTTCACAATTTCCCGGTGTGGTTTCTGTTGGCAAATGTCGTGGCGGGTGTACTTGTGCCATTGCTGATGCTTGGGGGCGGTATCCTGATGTTGGCCGGATGCTGCGGATTGACTGTCGGGTGGCTTGCCGTATGTGTTGACGGTCTGTATGATGTGATTGCCTGGGTGGCTGAGTCTGTGGTACGGCTACCGGGTGGAGGTCTTGATCAAGGGATATATTTCGATGGTTGGATATTACCGGTCATCTATGCCGGTATGATCCTGATGTGGTTAGGATGGAATAACCGCCGGCGCGTTTTTATTGTCAACGGCACACTGACGGTGATTACAGGGTTAACCTTGATAGTAATGTGTAAGCCAGTTTATCCCGAGCGTGAGGTGTTCCCCATATATGTCAACCGTGGGGTTGCGCTGGTATGTCGTGACGGATCTGAGGGTTGGATACTGACCGATGCAGCCGATAAATATTACCCTGAGATCTCAAGACAGACTGACCGATTGCTAACCGACTATCTCGCGAAACGTGGAGCGCGGTTATCAAGCGTGAAGGATGTTGGTGTAGTGTATGAGGCCTCGGGGATGAGGATATGGTTTTTTCGCGATTATCCCGTGAACGGGATGGAGATTGCGCCGGGTGATATTTTGGTGGTGACGTCAGGTTTCCGCGGGGATGTAATGGAGATCAGACGGAGTTATCCCGATGCCGTTATCGTGTTGTCTCCGGCCTTGCCGCCTGTGCGTCGCAAAAGGTATGCCGATAGACTCAACGCTATGGGGTGTGACTATCTGTTTAACTTACCTGTACCAAGCAGGTAAAGTCCCTTGACAAAATAGGGGGCGTTATAGTCGCGCTGTCTCAGCACCAGATCGTCACGACATACAAGGTCGAGGTCGATAATCACCTCTGATGAGCCCGCGACCCTGCCGCGTGATTTCTCATACTCTTTGAGGTGTAGATTGAGTAGCTCAGTGTCGATATCAGACTTGATAATGGCGATGGCATTAGTATATGGAGGCCGAGAGTCGCCGTGTATGTCAGGGCTGCGGTATGTGCGCGTGAGCGAAACGATCTCATGGCAACGGGCCAGAGATGCGATTGCTGTATTGACCTCGCTCTCTCCCTCGGTGATGTTGCTGCCGATAGATATTATATAACGTGGCATTGAGATGGTTTGCTTTAATTATCGACACCTTTAAGTGACAGGCTGATACGTTTGCGGTCGAGATCCACGCCGATGACTTTGACGTTGATATGCTGTCGCAACTTGAGTACCTCGCCGGGATTCTTGACGCGGCGGTCGCCCATCTGCGAGACATGTATCAGCCCTGACTCATGCACGCCGATGTCGACAAATGCCCCGAAGTCGGTAATATTGTTGACAATGCCGGGGAGGATCATACCTTCGCGCAGGTCGGTTATGTCATGGATAGTATCGTCAAAAGAGAACTCGGCAGCTTTCTCACGCGGGTCGCGCCCGGGCTTGCGCAGCTCGGCTATGATATCCTCGAGTGTCGGCAGTCCGACCTCGGCGGTGACGTATCGGTTGAGGTCGATAGTATCGAGCAGTGACGGGTCGGCGACGAGCTTGTCGATGGTGTGCTTGCTGTCGGCAGCCATCTTCTCGACGATGTGATAACGCTCGGGGTGTACGGCTGTGTTGTCAAGGATATTACTGCTGCATCTTACTCTCATGAACCCGGCGCATTGCTCGTATGCTTTAGGGCCGAGACGCGGCACGTCGAGCAGTTGGGCACGAGAGGTGAAATCTCCGTGCGCCGCGCGGTATTTAACGATATTCCCGGCCAGGGTCTCGCCGATCCCCGACACGTATGAGAGAAGTTCGCGCGAGGCGGTATTGAGATCGATACCGACCGAGTTGACACAACTCTCGACAGTCATGTCGAGCTGACGTTTGAGACGGCCGGGGTCGACATCATGCTGATACTGACCGACGCCGATAGACTTGGGATCGATCTTGACCAGTTCGGCCAACGGGTCCATCAGGCGACGGCCTATTGAGACCGCTCCCCTGACCGTGACATCATGGTCGGGGAATTCATCGCGCGCCACCTTTGACGCCGAGTAAATAGAGGCACCATCCTCGCTGACGACAAATATCTCGATCTTGCGGGGGAAGTTGATTGATCTCAGGAAACGCTCTGTCTCACGGCTCGCCGTACCGTTACCCAGCGCTATGGCCTCGATATTGTATTTCTCGGCGAGCATCATCACTCTCTTTGTTGCATCAATGATATAGTTGCGTGGCGGGGTGGGGTAGATGATGTCGTGATGGAGGAGATTGCCGTTGGCATCGAGACATACCACCTTGCAGCCGGTGCGGAATCCTGGGTCTATACCCATGACGGCCTTAGCTCCGAGCGGAGCGGCCAGCAACAGTTGGTTGAGGTTGGCGGCGAAAGTTGAGATCGCGGCGGTGTCGGCATTGTTTTTGGCCTCGGCCTCTACCTCAGTCGTGATCGAGGGCCTGATAAGCCGGCGGTATGCATCACTGACGGCATCCTTGACGATGTCAGCCGAATGCGCCTGTGCATCGCGGCGGATAAAGAGACGTTGCAGTGCACCGATGGCGGCGTCATCATCAATATTGACGCTGACCTTGAGCAACCCCTCGGCCTCACCGCGGCGCATCGCCAGATAACGGTGTGAGGGACAGCGTGTGAGCGGTTCGTCGACGTTGAAATATGATCGGTATTTGACCGCCTCCTCCTCTTTACCTTTGACCGGTTTTGAGGTAATGCGAGCATAGCGTTGAAAACGGTTGCGGATATTCTGACGTGCGCGCAAATCTTCGTTCACCCACTCGGCGATGATATCGGCAGCCCCCTCGATGGCATCGGCGGTGGTAGACACTTTATCAGTGAGGTAACGACGGGCGACATCCTCAGGGTTGGCGCACTTCTGCGACATGATGATTTTTGCGAGGGGTTCGAGCCCGTTTTCGCGAGCGATCTGCGCACGTGTGCGACGCCGCGGTTTGTAGGGGAGGTAGAGATCCTCAAGTTCGGCCGGGTCGAATGTATTCTCAATATTCAGGCGCAGCTCGTCATTGAGAGCTCCCTGAGCCTCGATCGCCTGCAAGATGTAGATCTTGCGGTCGGTAAGTTCGCGTAACTGATCAAATCTATCGGAGATGTTGAATATGGCGACCTCATCGAGACCGCCGGTAGCCTCCTTGCGATACCGCGAGATAAACGGGATGGTAGCACCCTCGGCAAGCAACCGCAAAGTGGCGTTGACCCGCTGCTCGGGGATATTCATTTCGCGGGCGATAATCTGTTGGATAGAGAGTGAGTCTGCCATGGTGATATCAATTGCTGAGAGGTTGGCGATCGCGTCTGAGAGTAAAGACGGTGACTTCGGGGGTAGCGCCGAGACGCATGGGCATACCCACGGTGCCCGATCCGATATTTACATACAGCCGATGGCGGTTATTGTAGTCGGCATATAATCCTCCCCAGGTCTTGTATCTGAGGTAAGCCGGCGAGACGCCAAACAGCTCTATCTGCATGGCATGGGTATGGCCCGCCAGAGTGAGGGGTATGTTTATATCGTCATGCCGGGCTATCGAGTCAACCCAATGAGCCGGGTTATGAGACAGGAGTATCTTAAAGTTCGGGTCAGATGTATCGCTATAAGAGGCGGGCAGTGACCCGTAAACGTGAAACGGCGGGTCACCGATATTCTCAACACCGATAATGGCAATTGAGTCTGTCGAGCGGTGTATCCACGCGGTCTCGTTAAGGAGCAGACGTATCCCGGTGTGTGAGTATGCGTCATAAAGGGCAGTCATATTGGCTTGCTTGGCAGAGTCTGACGGCCAGTTATTGTAGTCGCCGTAATCATGGTTGCCGAGTATGGCGATTACACCGTCACGGGCCGAGAGCCGTCTGAGCACCGGCACGAAAGGTGTAAATTCATCAGACCGACGGTTGACAATATCACCGGTGAATACTATAAGATCGGGGTTGAGAGTGTTGATATGGTCTACAAGTCGTGACACGAATGTGGTGTCGCTGCCGAAAGTTCCGGTATGTAGGTCTGAGAATTGTACCACGCGGTATCCGTCAAACTCCTCGGGGATATTGTCAAAGGTGATCTCGACCTCGCGCGTGTCTATGTTGAAACGGTTGACCAGCGCGCCCCACCACATACCGATAAAGGTCGCCACTGCCAGGATTATACCGGTAAGGGTTAGTGCTTTTATCCGCTTGTGGCCTAACAGGCGGGGAATCGAGGCCAGGAGATCAAATATGTCGGCTATCAGCTTGGGTATATATAAAGATAGATAGCTGAACAGAAGCCACATCTTTGTCAACAGCACATCGTTTCCGCCACTGCGCGCGGGCACGGCCATCGCCCCGATCAGCAACAATATCATAATCCCAACCGAACATAACTCGACGGATCGCCACAAACGCGGTTGTTTGCATCGCTTGTTAATCTGCGTGACGATATACCAGTCAACCGCGAGATTGATTGCAAGCAATATAAAAAGGAGGATAAGCGAAACCCTCATCGGAGTAACATATCAGACCTGTGTAGCGTTGAGTTTGTTGCGCAGGGGGAACGCATACATGTTGAGCATGGCGTCGAGCATAAATTTACGCTCGTCGGCGGTCACATCCTCGAGACGTACTTTGTCGAGCTGGGAGTTGAAATATCGGTTATATTGCTCGGACTGAGCCTCGGTGTATTCGCCGGCAAACCGCGATGTATCGTTGATCTGGTCGTATGCGTAATAGTTGATCGGGTAGATCTTATAATTAGAGTGAATCTCCTTGTCAATCAACGCACAGGCGCGACGGATTATCTCGACTTTATCAGTTGAGTCGTGCAACTCGGAGAGGTCTGAGTTGATCTCCTTGCAGATCGCGAAATGTACGCGCCCTTTATGTTTGAGCAGACCGGTCTCCATGCTGCGGAGGTCATCTCTCTGCGACTTCTTGAAGTCGGGATCGCGTCTTTTAGCCAGGAACTCTGTTGCCTTGAGATAGTCGTTGGGATCAAACTCGTATGAGATCGCTACCGGGGTGATGCGCAGGGCCAGCAGGCGGTCGACCAGGTTGTCAGATTTGCCGCTGAGAGCCAGCATCTTAAGTACGGATTCCTGTGTGACATCGTTTGAGTCTTTGGCACGCCCTTCGCGTTGTGCGATCCACACCGATTCTTTCTTCTCGGAGATACAATAATGGATATATCCCGAGAGCTGCCGGGCAGCCTCAAGGGCCTTGGTGAGTCTCAGATTACGCTTGACGATGATACCTTTGTTGAGGCGGACGAGATTCTCAATCCAGTCGTAAATAAGCAGGTTATCGCCCAGGGCAACCTCTTGAGCGGGCAACCCCTGACGTATCATCACCAAGCCGAGAAACGAGGCATCGAGAACGATGTCGCGGTGATTTGAGATAAACAGACGCGACACCTTTAGGTCGACGTTGTCTAATCCTGAATCAGTGACTTTGTCAGTGGTGGCGGCCTCAAGGCGGAGGAGGATCGAGAGCATTACCTGCTTCTGGAAGTCCTCTTTATTTGTGATCTTGCCGAGGGTTTCGGCAAGCTGTTTGTAGTCTACACCCGGTAATACATATTGAATGGCATCCGCAAAGCCGGGATCTTTGACGAGTTGCTGCATCTTCTCGGCAAACTGCTCGTCATCATAGGGGGCTATGTCTTTGTATTCTTCTGCTATCATGATGATAAGGTTGGGTATAGGGCGTGACGTACACGCCCTGACATACTCATGAGAGTTACCCGTAAGGGTATGCGGAGGCAAAGTTAACTAAAATCACGGAGTAATTAAAGTGATTCAGCGTAAAACAGGGGGGATTTAGCGAAATTTAAGTTATTGCACACTCTGCTCTGAAAGGTGCAAAACAGATGCTTATCGTTGGGCGTAAGAGAGGACGGTGGGACTCTCGACATCGACACCATACTCTTTTGCGCGGGCAAGGATTGCTCTTGCCAACTTGGGCTTGAGGTCTTCGGGGCAATATCTGAAGTAAGCCTCGGCGGCTCTTACATGAGCGGCATCGGGCATCGGGTACTCACGGCGTTCGGGCAGCCCGAATACACTGTCAGGGAGTTCTTTTTTTCTCATCATAGGTCAGTCTGTCATTAATAACTATTGAATTTTGGCTTGTTTATTACTATAACAATCATGCTGACCAAAAGTCTCAGAGCCTGTCTGACAAGAAATGTTAACGCCCGTGGCGTATCTTGTGAGACAGGCTCTGAGAGTATGATATAATTATCGTGACTTACTTATCAAGATCAGTCACGGATTAAAACGGCAGGAACAGTGACTCGAGCCAGATGCAGCCGATGCCGGCGAGATAACCGATGAGGGCCATCCATGAGATGCGCTTGACATACCACATAAACTGGATTTTCTCGATACCCATAGCTACGACACCGGCAGCCGAGCCGATAATCAGGAGCGAACCGCCGACACCGGCGCAGAATGTGAGCAGATGCCAGAAGAGACCATCCTGAACAAACAGACTCATATATGCCGGATCTGCGGCGGCCTGGATCATCTCGGGAGTGGCTGCAGGATACATATTCATGCAGGCGGCCACCAGAGGAACGTTGTCGACAATTGATGAGAGTATACCGATGATGGTATTGATCAGGTAGACCTGATGGAAGGTATCGTTGAGCCATGCCGCGAGGTTGGCCAGGATACCGGCCTGCTGCAGGGCAGCCACGGCCAGCAGGATGCCGAGGAAAAAGAGGATGGTCGACATGTCGATGTTTTTGACCACCTGAGAGATGCGACCCTCGATCTTGCCGTCAAGACGATAGTGGTGTACGATCAGTTCGGTTATGAGCCAGAGGATACCGAGCGAGAGCATGATGCCCATATACGGCGGCAGGTGAGTGATGGCTTTGAATACCGGCACGAATAACAAGCCTGCCACACCCAGGATAAGGATAGAGACGGAGAGTTTGTAATGGTGGCGTGACAGTACATATCCCACACGTTGGTCAGACTCATTGAGGGGTTCTACAGGGTCGTCACTGACAAACCGGGTGGCTATCAACGTGGGGATCACGACAGACACAAGTGAGGGGAGGAGCAGATTGACGATGAGGTCGACCGATGATACGTAGTTTTTCATCCAAAGCATGATAGTGGTGATGTCGCCGATGGGTGACCATGCACCCCCGGCATTGGCGGCCAGGACGATGATGCTGGCAAACATCCACCGCTCTTTCTGATCAGCAAACATACGTCTGAGCATCATCACCATGATGATTGTGGTGGTCATGTTGTCGAGGATACTCGACAGGAAGAATGCCACGAAGGCAAATACCCACATTAGGCCGCGTTTGCTCTTGGCTTTGATATGCTTGACGATGATATTGAAACCGCCGTAACGGTCGATAAGCTCGACGATGGTCATCGCGCCGATGAGGAAGACGATGATCTCGCAGGTGTCACCTAACGCCTCGACCATGTCAGACTGCAGGTTTATGTCATGCCCCATGACCGCGTAAACGCCCCACAGCAACCCGGCCATCATCAGGGCAAAGGTAGCTTTATTTATGTTGAAAACGTGTTCGAGTGCTATGCCGAGATAGCCGAGCACAAACAAAACAATCATGAAGGTAATCATAGCCGTTCTATATCAGTTTTTTATGGTTTTAATTTAAGATTGTCAAACATAAGGTCAAAGAGAGAGTGTCGAAAGAGAGAGAGCGGTATAGTCGGAGAGGAGGAGAGTATCAGTCGATGCGGGTGATCGACGCGCCTAAAAAGTTGAGACGCTGGTCAATGTCTTCATAACCCCGGTCTATCTGCTCGATATTGCCGATGATGCTCGTCCCCTTGGCTGACATGGCTGCAAGCAACATTGCGATACCGGCACGGATGTCGGGCGAACTCATCTTGTTGGCTTTGAGCGTGAACTTATGGTCGTGGCCGATAACCACGGCGCGGTGGGGGTCACAAAGGATAATCTGGGCCCCCATCTCAATGAGGTCGTCGACAAAGAAGAGACGGCTTTCAAACATCTTTTGATGTATCAGCACGGTGCCTCGGCACTGCGTCGCTACGACAAGCATGACGCTGAGCAGGTCGGGGGTCAATCCCGGCCAGGGCGCATCGGCGATAGTCATGATCGAGCCGTCGAGGGCCGTGTCGATCACATAGCTGTCTTGTGACGGTATGTATATATCATCGCCATGTTGCTCGAGCTTGATGCCGAGGCGGCGGAAACTTTCGGGGATAATGCCGAGATTCTCGTAGCTTACATCCTTGATGGTGAGCGCGCTGCGGGTGAGCGCTGCCATCCCGATAAAGCTGCCTACCTCGATCATGTCGGGGAGTATGCGGTGCTCGGCGCCACGGGGCGCTGAGGTGAAACCGTATATTTTTAACAGGTTTGAGCCGATGCCGTCAATCTTGCAACCCATCTGCACCAGCATTTTGCACAATTGCTGCACGTATGGCTCGCAGGCGGCATTATATATGGAGGTTTCGCCGGATGCAAACGTGGCGGCCATTATGATATTGGCCGTACCGGTGACCGATGCTTCATCGAGGAGCATATAGCAACCTTTGAGCTTGCTCCCCTCGGGGAGTGTGAGGAGATAGGCGCGTTTTGAGTGCTCATAGGTATATTGCGCGCCGAGATTGATAAATCCCTGGATGTGGGTGTCAACCTTGCGGCGGCCGATCTTGTCGCCGCCGGGTTTTGGGAAGTATGCTTTGCCGAAGCGGGCCAGCAGCGGGCCGACGAGCAGGACTGACCCGCGCAGAGTTGCCGAGCGTTTGATGAAGTCGTCGCTGTAAATGTAGTCGGTATCAATCGTGTCGGCGATGAATGTGTAGCTCCCTTTTTCGTGGCGCGTGATGTTTACCCCCATAAGTTGCAGCATGGCGATCAGATTCTTGACATCCCTGATCTCGGGGATGTTGGTGATCGTGACAGGCTGAGATGTGAGTAATACGGCGCTGATGACCTGCAGGGCTTCGTTCTTAGCTCCCTGCGGTGTGATTTCTCCGTGGAGGGTATGCCCCCCTTCGATGACAAATGACGACATTATACGGTCAGTAAGATGTTGGCTGTTTATTGAATATGGATGACCTCGGGTGACAGCGTGATGCCGAAACATCTCTCTACGCGTCCGATAATCTGCTGCTCAAGGTTTAAGACATCTTCACCCGTGGCATTTCCTGACGAGTTGACGATAACCAGAGGTTGCGATTGCCACAGGGCTGCACCTCCGGCGGTAAGGGGCTTACATCCGGATCTGTCTATGAGCCACGCCGCCGACAACTTGGCATTGCCATCGGGCAGACGATGATAGGGGAGGGGAGTGGCGTCACGTGTCGGCCTGAGGGTTTCCCACCGCTCGGTCAGTTCGGCCAGCTTTTGAGATGAGACCACAGGGTTTTTGAAGAAGCTGCCGGCACTGCCTATGACCTTAGGAGAGGGTAACTTTGAGTCGCGCAACCTGATCACCTCATCACGTATCATGGCCGGGGTTAGCCCGAGGGCAAGCATTGCGGGGATATTCTCATCTGCGGGGAGAGAACTTGATAAGCCATAGCGAGAGCAGAGGGCTGTATAGAGACCTTTATACCCGAGGTTGGGAGTGGGGGTGGTTTGCAGTTTAAGATTAACCTGACATACGATCTGGCGGTCATCTTTATCAAGATGCTTGAAGATGGAGTCACGGTAGCCGTAATTACACTTATCAACTGACTGAGTGATGAACTCATGTGACTTGAGTGAATAGCATAGGAGTGAGGTGACGACATCACATAATTCGGTGCCGTATGCTCCGACATTCTGCACGGCTGCTCCGCCGAGTTGACCGGGGATGTCTGATAGATTCTCGATACCCCACCATCCCTCAGCGGCAGTCATACGGCAGAGGTCATCGAGGATAACGGCCGGGGATGCCTGGATGGATACAGACCCGTCGGCATTGACCGAGGTGGTGACAGCGTTGTCAGTCGGGTGTATCACCGTCAGGTCGGGACGGTCGGAGATGAATAGCAGGTTGCTGCCTCCGCCGAGAATGAAGCAGTCAGAGAGATGTCCGCGCCGATCAAGTTCGGGCAGATCGACCTTTGCATCGGAATATTCGATGAACATACCGCATCGGGCCGGTAGCCCGAAGGTAGTCATCTCCTTGAGGTCGATATTTTCGCTAACGGTTATCATCGGGCTACGCGATATTCTCTCGGGACGTGATGGAGGCCCTTATCAGCCACCGAAGTTATCGTAATGTATATTCTCGGGATCTACGCCGAGTCCGTCGAGCATCTTGTTGACGGCGGCACTCATCGGACCGGGGCCGCACATATAATACTCGATATCCTCGGGTGACTCGTGATCTTTGAGATAGGTGTCATAGATGACCTGATGCACAAAGCCGGGGGTGTACTTCACGCCGGCGGCGTCGGCAGCGGGGTCGGGCCGGTCGAGCGCGAGATGGAATTTGAAGTTAGGGAACTCCTTCTCGAGTTTCATGAAGTCATCAAGATAGAATACTTCGTTGAGGGCGCGCGCGCCGTAGAAGTAGTTCATCTTGCGGTCGGTGGTCTTGAGCGTCTTGGTCATGTGCATGATCTGTGCGCGCAGCGGGGCCATACCGGCGCCGCCGCCGATCCACATCATCTCGTTCTTTGAGTCGAAAATGGGGTGGAAATCTCCATAAGGGCCACTCATCATCACTTTGTCACCCGGTTTGAGGGTGAAGATGTAGCTCGATGCGATACCGGGGTTGACATCCATAAATCCGACTTCGGGTTTGGGTTTGAATGGCGGTGTGGCAATGCGTACCGTGAGCATAAAGCGGTCACCCTCGGCGGGATAGTTGGCCATAGAGTAGGCGCGGACGGTCGTCTCTGTGTTAACACACTTGAGGTCAAAGAGTCCGAATTTCTTCCATGCAGGCAGATACTCCTCGCCGATCGAGGCTTTGTCGATATCCTTATCGTAGTCGATCTTGAAAGGCGGAATCTTGATCTGGGCATAAGAGCCGGGGATAAAGTTCATGTGCTCACCCTTAGGGAGGGCAACGATAAACTCTTTGATAAATGTGGCGACGTTGTTATTAGAGATCACCTCACACTCATACTCCTTGATGTCGAGTACTGATGCGGGTACTTTGATGTCGAGATCACCCTTGACCTTAACCTGACAGGCCAGACGCCAGTCATCCTTGATCTCTTTGCGGGTAAAATGCACTGCCTCGGTGGGGAGTATCTCGCCACCCCCTGAGGTTACCTGCACGCGGCACTGGCCGCAGCTGCCTTTACCGCCGCATGCCGAGGGGAGGAATACGTTCTTGGTGGCCATAGCCGACAGCAGGGGCACACCCGAGTTGACCTCGAGCTTGCGGTCGTTGTTGATGGTGACCGTCACGTTGCCCGAGCTTACCAGATATTTTTTTGCTACAAGCAGTATGATGACGAGCAGCAGGGTCATCACCAGGAAGATGCCGACACCGGCTGTCACCGTCGGCCAGATATTTGATTGGAGTAGAAGCATTGCAGTGTTACGGGTTTATTATCGGTAAGGCTGATCAGAGTTTAATGCCGAGGAAGCTCATGAAGGCTATTCCCATCAGGGCGCAGAGGATAAACGTGATGCCGATGCCGCGCAGCGGAGCGGGGACGTTTGAGTAAGATGCCACGCGCTCGCGGATGGCGGCGATGGCTGTGATGGCCAGCAGCCAGCCGATACCCCAGCCGGCACCGGCGCAGGTGGCTGTCCAGGCGTTGGCAAATCCTCTCTGCTGCATAAACAGCGAGCCGCCGAGAATGGCGCAGTTAACGGCGATAAGGGGGAGGAAGATACCGAGCGACGCATATAGCGAGGGCGAGTATTTCTCGACAGCCATCTCAACGAGCTGTGTCATCGAGGCAATGACGGCGATAAACATGATCAGCGACAGGAAGCTGAGGTCAACGTCGGCAAATTCCTCACCGAGCCAAGAGAGCGCGCCGGCCTTGAGGACATAGTTCTCGAGCAGATAGTTGATGGGGAGGGTGACGATCAGCATGAATGTGACTGCTACACCGAGGCCAAAGGCGGTCTTGACATTTTTGGAAACGGCAAGAAATGAGCACATTCCCAAGAAGTAGGCAAACACCATGTTGTCTACGAATATCGACCGTATGAATAGATTCAGGTTCTCCATTTCAGATTATCTTTTGCTTGACTTATATAGGGAATGTCACAATTATTTTTCCTGAAGGTCTTTGTTGTAGGCGCGGTGTACCCAGATTATGCAGGCCACCACGATAAGCGCCATCGGGGGGAGTATCATCAGGCCGTTGTTGACATATCCCTGTTCGTAGAGTGACGGGGGGATGACCTGGACGTTCATCAACGTACCGCTGCCGAGGAGTTCGCGGAAGAATCCTACGATTATCAATATTATGGCATAGCCGATGCCGTTGCCGACGCCGTCGAGGAATGAGGGCCACGGTTTGTTGCCCATGGCGAATGCCTCAAGGCGTCCCATCAGAATGCAGTTGGTGATGATCAGGCCGATAAACACCGAGAGCTGTTTGCTGACGTCATAGGCGTAAGCCAGCAGCAGCTGGTTGACGACGATCACGAGGGCAGCCACCACAACAAGCTGCACGATGATGCGGATGTTGGTCGGGATGGTATTGCGTATGAGCGATATAATGACGTTAGAGAATGCGAGGACGGCGATAACAGAGATGCCCATGACGAGGGCGGGCTCGAGCTTGGCGGTGACGGCGAGGCATGAGCAGATACCCAGCACCTGCACTATCACGGGATTATCCTTAGAGAAGGGATTGAAAAATACCTGTTTGTTGCTAATTTTATCAGCCATGGCTTGAAATATATGGCGTTAGATAATTATTTTCTATCTGTGGCGGCAGTGACTTTGGCAGCTAATGTGCGGTCTGCGGCTGCGGCGGCATCGGCCGAGACTTCGTCGACCTCAGAGATTGTGGCTGCCAGTTGGGTCAGCGCTCCGGGATTGTCAGCGACTTGCACGTCATCGGCTGTCAGACGGCGTATCTGATTGGCTGTCTTACCTTCGCCGGCTTTTAAAATCTCAAAGTTAGCTGAGATACCCTTTTTTGCACCGGCTTTCTCGAGCCATGCGCGATAGGGTGAGAGACAGTTGTCAAACATCGCGCCTACACCTTTTGAGGTGATTGTGCCGCCCGAGACTCCGTCAACATAGTCGACCTCGGGATTCATCGGTTTCTGGCCGGCCTTGACAACCTCGATGGGATAGAAGTTGGTGCCCTTGAATACCTGTCGGCCGTTGAACTGGTCGGTAAACGCCGATTTGGTGATCTCGGCACCCAGACCCGGGGTCTCTCCCTGGTGGTCGAAGAATGCGCCGTAGATGGTAGAGCCGTCGGCATCAAACGCTACATATCCCCAGATGGGTCCCCAAAGACCCATACCTGCGAGGGGGATGATATATTTTGTGCCGGCATCCGGTAGCTCACAGATGTATACGGGGAGTTTGCGCTCGTCGACGGGCTTTTTAGCCTCGGTAGCTACATCGATGTCAAAGGCTGTGCCGTCGATTTGCTCTCCTTTGTTATTTACTACGAGCTGGTCTACGATATACTTCTCGAAGTCGGCAATCACCGACTGACGGTCGGTGGCGATATGCACGGCCTGCAGTATCTGACTCTTCTTATCGGCCTGCACGTTTTCTTGCTGGCGATCTTTGAGTGCCATGGCGGTGATAGCGAGCACTGCGCCGACCACGATTACCATCACCGAGATGTAGACGATAGTATAGACGTTGCTTTGTTTGTTGATCATCTTAGGTTGTGGTGAGATGCTTGTTGTTCAAGAAATATCACTTTGAGGGACTGGCCTGACGTGCAGCTTTGCCACGAGCCAGACGGCGACGGACGTTTGCCTCGACCACGCAGTAGTCGATGAGCGGTGCAAAGGCGTTCATCAACAGCACGGCGAGCATAGCTCCCTCGGGATAGCCGTTGTTATAGGTGCGGATAATTATGGCGACCACGCCGACAAGGAATCCGTAGATATACTTGCCGGTGTTTGTGCGGCATGATGTCACGGGGTCTGGCGCCATGAATACGGCGGCAAATGCAAATCCGCCGAGACAGAGCTGTTCACCTACGGTCAGGAACGAGGCCGGATAGGTGGGTGTTGCACACCAGTGGGCGATCAGTGACATGACAGCGCCGCCGGCAAATACCGACAGGATGATGCGCCAGCTTGCGATGCCGGTGAGCAATAGCAGCAGGCCGCCGATGAGGATGCAGAGGGTAGATGTCTCGCCGAATGACCCGGGAATGAGACCCAGGAACATATCCCATAGTGAGATGGGATCACCTGCGATGTCAGTCATCGAGGCTGCCGCCTGTGTTGCGTCGGTCGCGCCCGAGGTGGCCAGCTGGCCCAGGGGTGTGGCACAGGTCAGACCGTCGACCCGGCTGCCGACACCAAACATGTGGTCAGACGCCACGAAAACTTTGTCACCGCTCATCTGTGCCGGGTAGGCAAAGAAGAGAAACGCGCGGGTGACCAGGGCCACATTAAATATATTATAGCCGGTGCCCCCGAATACCTCCTTGACGAAGATGACAGAGAATGCGGTGGCCACGGCGATCATCCACAGTGGTGTCTCGATGGGGCAGATCATCGGGATAAGGATACCGGTGACGAGGAATCCCTCCTGGATCTCCTCTCTGCGCCATTGGGCCACGGTGAACTCGATGCCCAGACCGACAACGTATGATACCACTATGCGCGGGATGATGGCAAGGAAGCCGTAGAGCAGCAGTTGCCAGAATGGGAATGTCTCGGCCCCGGCTGCCAGCCAATGTTGATAACCGGCGTTATACATACCGAACAACAGGCAGGGGATAAGCGATACAACCACTATAATCATCGTGCGCTTTGAGTCCATAGCATCATGGATGTGGACACCTGACTGTGATGTCTCGTTGGGCGTGAACAGGAAGGTGTCGAAGCCGTCGAAGACCGACCGGAAGGCATGGAGTTTCCCTCCCTCCTCAAATGAGGGGCGGGCTTTATCCATAAGTTTTTTCAGAGCTTTCAACGCTATATCGTTTTATTATTAGCTGATTGGGTTATTTTCAGAGATTTAGCAGTGGGCTGAGAGTCCATGCACGCAACCATTATGACAATTCTTTTCGCAGGAAGTCGAGACCCTCGCGTACAATCTTCTGCAACTCGAGTTTGGATGTGTCGACATATTCGGCCAGGGCGAAATCTTCGGGTGCGACCTCATATATGCCGAGTTGCTCCATACGGTCTATATCCTTGGCGATTATCGCCTTGATGAGATATTCGGGGAGAATGTCCATCGCGAAGACCTTGTCATACTCGCCGCTCATGATCATTGCGCGGCGACCGCCTAATAGGCGTGCATCGGGGCGGAAGAGCTTGCGTGCGAGGAAATGACCGGGGAATGTCGGGCTGGTGCTCTGCTTAGAGGGGGAGAGGCTGGCCCAACCCATAAACTCGGCTTTGTCGTCACCCTCGGGGATGACGGTTATCTGTGTATAGGGGGCGCGCAGGTAGCCGCTCTCCTCAACGGTCTTGCCGGTGAGGACGTTGCCTGAGATAATACGTTTATGTTGGCCGTTATCGGCGAGGTTATCTTTGAGCAGCGGTGAAATCTCAGCCCCGATGACGGTCTTGACAAGTCTGGGATTCTTGACCTCAGAGCCTGTCACGGCCACGATTGTCGAGCAGTCGAGAGTGCCGGAAAGGAGCAGTCGGCCGATACGCTTGAGAGTCGGCAATGAGAGACAGCCGACTGTTTCACCTTTATTAACGGGGCTGACATACGCGATGACTGTGCCAACGTTTGACGCGGGGTGAGGGCCCTCGACATCTACCATCTCAGCGCCTTTGATATCAGGGAGATTCATGCCCGGGCGGCGGCTGATATAGACCTTACCCGCGGTGAGCATTGCCAGAAGTTTCACCGCAACCTCGATCTCTTTGATATCGTCGGCGGTGAAATCTGTCTGATACCATCCCAGAGGTGCGGAGTCAAAGCCGGTGACGAATATATCACGGAATGTTGCATCGGCCGCAGGCACGATGTCAAAGGGCCGCTGGCGCATCATTGCCCACATTCCCGAGGTCAGCAGCAGTTCGCGCGCAGCTTTGGGGGTCTTCAAGGCTGTGGCGGTGTCAAATTTCAACGGTTCTCCGGCGGCGCCCTCGACCACAATACGCTCGATCTTGCGGCGTTCGCCTCGCACGATGGCCTTGACCGTCCCGGTCATGGGGCTGACGACTTTGAGGGTCTCATCAAGTTTGCTGTGAAAGAGGGGCTGCCCGGCCTTGACGGGGTCTCCCTCACGCAGTTCCATTTTAGGAATGAGTCCTGTAAAATCGTCGGGGATAATGGCGACAGTCGCCGAGGGTATCTCAACCGGTGTGACACCGGCCGGTATCGCGCCGATGATGTTGATGTCGAGCCCTTTCTTTACTTTGATTCCGATGCTCATTATAAATTATTGTGTAATTTATAAGTTAGTGGGATGATAATCAATTGGTATGATGGCATGAAAGCCAGCGGGAGTCTGCGATAATTACGGAAATATTTCCCTAATTGACTTTCCGCCCACAAAGTTAGTGATAATTTCTGTAACCCTTTATTAATAAAATGAAAAAACTAGAGGAAAAAAT
>CAMWLR010000017.1 GCA_947175215.1 uncultured Porphyromonadaceae bacterium | reverse complement strand
ACCCGCAGCCCCCGCTCCGGCACAACCGCCCCGCCCTGTGCAGCCGGTGCATCGCCCCACAGTCGTGGGTCTGCCCGAGGTAGCCGAACCGCAGTTGCCCAAAGCTCCCTCTCCCGCTGTCGCCGCTGCACCCGCCAACGCTCCGATGCCGGGTCAGTCAGCAGCCCCCGCTGCTAAAGATCCCGCCAAATACCGCGGTACGGTCAACGTTTACACAGCTGCCGCCCCGGTCACAAACCCCTCTTTCTCGCTCTCACCTATCCAGAAGGTCAACGAACCCGTTGCTCCGACCGATCTCAGCTTTGAGGGTCAGGAGGCAATTCTCAACCGCGCGAACACCGATCCCGAGAACCTCTCGATCACCTCACGTCAGCAGGCATCCATCGCACGTCGCGACGGCAAGTGGGTCATCACCGACCTCTCTGACCAGCAGACAACCTTTGTTCATCCCGCCAAATCAGGCCACGTCCTCTCTGAGGGTGACATCATCCTGTTGGGCAATCGTCTCTTTATCTTCCACGAGAAAGAATAAACCCGCTTAGGCAGCAACCCACCCAACTTAAGCAGCAACCGATACCCCATACCTCTCAACTACCCAGATCAAGATGAATTACAGCGCCCGACAGATTGACTTCCGGCCCGGTGACATCATTGACGATTATTACCGCGTGAAAAAATTGCTCGGTAAGGGTAGTTACGGCCTGGTGTATCTGGTCGAAACACCCGCCGAGGGGGGATACCCCTCGGCCGAGTTCGCCCTAAAGCTACTAAAATTGTGGGAAGTACCCGCCGAGGTACGCCCCCCGCTGATCGCCCGCTTTGATATGGAGTTTGAGACCGGCCAGATCGACTCGCCCTATCTCGTGTGCTCGCATTATCACGGCATCGTCGCCGGCAACCCGTATATCGTGATGGAGTATTGCCCCGGCGGTGACCTGTTGCAGCTGGCCAGCCGCACCGCCGTCGACATGCCCAAGGTAGCCGCTTGCACTCTCATGGGACTTAGAGCTCTGCACGCCAACGGCAAGGTGCACCGAGATCTCAAACCAGAGAATGTACTCATCAAAGGTGACGGCACATTTGCATTGACAGACTTTGGCATCGCCGGCGACCGTAACCGTCGTATGACCCGATCGTCACGCGGGGGTAAGCCGAGCCAGATATTCGGCACATACGCATATATGCCCCCCGAGCAGGCCGACCCGCGCCGCGAAGCCACCGTACTCCCCACCACCGACATCTTCTCGTTAGGGGTGATGACCTATCAGCTCATCACGGGTGAACTGCCGTTTGGCCCTCTTGACTCAGACTCAGATCTGGTCGATTATCTCGGACGCGCCAAGCGCGGCGAGTGGGATCGCCAGACACTGCTCAACGACGGGCAGGGAAGACTATGGTGTCAGTTTATCGAGGGTTGCCTGCATCCCGACTTCCGCCGACGCATACAGAGCGCCGATGATGCGTTTCGCACCCTCCCTTACGAACCTCAGTCGATCATCGACACCCTGCCGGCCAACTCGCATAACTACGCCGCAGAGATCGGCAACAACCGCCAACCCGCGGTCAACATCTGTCTGAGGGTCGTACACGGCGATCAGTTCGGTCGCCTCTATTTCCTCGACAACCTCGCCAATGCGCTGCGCACCGACTACCTGACCTTAGGACGTCCCGACCTCAAGACTACCAACGACATTGACATCCTCGAGGAGGGAACGACATACGTCAGCCGCCGCCACGCCACACTTGAGCGCGACCCGTCAAACGGATACTGGTTTATCCGCGACGGCCAATGGGTAGCCGACGACCCCGACGAGCCATGGCATGACTCGACCAACGGCACGTTTGTCAACTCGCGCGAGGCTTATCGTGAGGGTATATGGTTGCATATCGGCGACATCATCTCGATCGGCGACACCAAACTCAGGGTCGAGCAGGCCGATCTCTCTCAACTCACCAACATCTAACAATACACGCGAATGTCCCCCATAAGATATTATCTTGAATATCATGACTCAGACAGGATGCACCAGTTCGGGTCGCGTCTGCCGGTCGAGACCGAGGTCACCCTGCTGGGGCGTGATCCCGGGGCGGATGTGCGCTTTTATGACGAATATCCCACCGTAAGCCGTCGCCACGCCATAATACGTTGCAGCGGCGGCCAGTTTATCCTCGAACCTCTCTCTCAGACCAATTCCACCCTGGTCAACGGCCATCATGTCACCGCCCCCGTCTATCTCCACAACGGCGATGAGATAAGACTCTCTACCGACGGCCCGCGCCTGGCCATAATCTTCCCCGGCAAAGACGATTACCGCAACGCCGGGGCACCTGCTCCGGCCATATTGCCGCGACCCCGCAGCAATCCTCGCGACCCCCGCAGCCAGAGACTGATCCCCCCTGCGGGAGTTCCCGCCGGAGCCACCGGCAATCCGCGCCGCTATTTCTTTGCGGTCATCGCGCTGCTTGTTGTGGCAGCTCTCGGTCTGGGTATCTGGAAGATAATCGACCTCGCCTCGGCCAACCGCCGTCTGGGCGATCTCGTGGCTCACAGTCTTGAACAACAGCAGCAACAGAGCAACTCAGCGGAGACTCCAGGCAGCGGCAACACTGCAGGTTACCCCGAGAGGGCGCAGGTTCTGCCCGTTGACCCGTCACCCGTCAGCACATCTGACTGGCCGACATTCTCAGGGGGAGGCGGAGGATCGATCGGAGGCGCCGCCTCGGCCGATGCAATGAAAGTCGCCGACAAGAGCGTATACTTCGTCATGTCGCTCGGTTTTGAGGTGACCACCCCTGACGGCGACTATTATGAGATAGAGTGCGGCAACAACGAGGGGGAGATACCCGGCTGGTCAGGCACGGGATTCCTGCTCTCAGACGGCCGTTTTGTCACTGCGCGCCATGTGGTCGAGCCGTGGTATTATCTCGACGGCGCAGACGGGGCTGACCCCGAACTGCTCTCGCTCAACCTCATCGCCAGCAACGGCGGCAAAGTCGTGGCATATTTAGGCGCCGTCTCACCCACCGGCGACAAGATACTCTTTAAGTCAAGCGAATGTCGAGCCAATCGCAGCGGTGATCAGGTGAGACGCACCTCGTCAGGCGAGCGCGTCACTATCGCGCCTATCGGGTCGGGCGACTTCGCCACTTTCCGCGCAGGGCGTAAGGGAGGGCTGCCATTCAGCCCCGAGGCGTCACGCTCGCTCAGCCGCGGCACCAAACTGACCGTACTGAGTTTCCCTTTAGGCCTGGGTGCAAACTCTTACAATGATATAAACCCTGTCTACGGCACAGCCACCGTGGCTGCCGACGGCTTGCAGGAGGGGATGATCCTCACCACCGAGACCACTTATGAAAAAGGATCGTCGGGAGGCCCGGTATTTATCACCGACCCGTCAGGCCGGCTGGTGGTGGTCGGCATCACCTCGGCGATAGCAGGCCGCTCGACCGGATTCATCGAGCCGATCTCATCTATCAGATAACCCAACTCATATACCCACTATCATAAAACCCGTCATAACAGCTAATCATTATCACTCATGAAAAATATAATCTGCCTCTTAGCAGCCGTCGCGCTCTCAATCCCCGCGCTCAACGCCACCGTCACCCCGGCCCAAAACCCTGACAAGAAAGTCGAGGACGGCTATAAACGCCCCGGCACACGTCAGCACAAATTCACCGAGGATTTTCTCAACGGCGGTAAAACCGACCGCGACACCGAGACCGATGACCAAACGACACCGCCGAGGATCGATGCACCCTCAGCCGAGGTCGATGACAAGGGGGATAAAGCCCCCGCATCAGTCACTTATAACTCACGCAACGACATCGCCACACTGGTCAAGGCTGCCTGTGAGTACGGCATAGTCATCATACGTCAGCCTTACGGCGTTATCGACGAGGCAGGCGATTTCTATGGCTTCGAGAATGACAACAAAGAGCTCGGCGCCACCTACACCCCCGCCTACGCCATACGCGGCGGTTATCTCTTTACCGAGCCGGCCCTCACACCGTGGCTCTTTGACACCGCTTATGATGAAGCCAAGGCCGAACTGTCCACCATTCGCGGCAGTCTTATCGGCGAGACCACTTCGGCAGACCTGTCGGAGGATGCCGAGTATACCCCCCGCACATTTAACGCTGCCCTCAAGGGTAATGTCTATCCCGGTCTGCTCTATTCGATGCCTGACCCCTCACCACTGGCCAAAGACGGATTTTATGCCTCAAGCAAAACCGGCGATCTCGAGGGTTATCTCGTTTGGATAATCAAGAGCCCCTCTCAAGATCTCACCAAAGATACCAATCTGGTGATCACCGCCACCCGCAAACCGATTAAAGTCGAGGATGACCCCGCCAAACTCTATGACCTGGGTAACGGCATATCTAACGCCATCGGCGCCCTCTATCTCACCCCCGAGGTGACCGGCGTAGGGCGCGTGGACTTCTATCTGCAAGGTGTCGGCGTGCAGAAAGACGGCACCTGGTCGCTGATCTTCCCCTTCACCGACCCGTCAAAGATCTTTGACGCCGAGCAGGCGGTCAAGGCTGCCGCCCCCGAGGCTCCCGAGCGTAAACTCACAAGACTGCGCAAAATCGACTCTCCCAAAGCCGACGAGGCAATAACTCCGCCCCCTGCCGAAGACACCCCGGCAAACGACCGGGCGACCGCTACAGACTCTGAGCAGACAGACTCAGACGAGACGGTCGATGTCGACACTGCCGCTACCGAGCCTGAGCTCTGACATCTCTGATAATTCACCCAACACACATATAATAATATATGCAGTTAAGATTCAAAGTTGCCGGAATGTCAGACGTGGGTCTGGTCCGGACAAACAACGAAGATAACTTCCAGATCTCACGTGACCTGTCGGTATCGCCTATGAGGTGGGTCAATAACGAGGCCTGTATGCTCACCAAGAACGGCACGCTGCTCGTTGTCGCCGACGGCATGGGCGGCATGAATGCCGGTGAGGTCGCCTCGCAGATCGCCATAGACACTGTCAAAGAGGTGTTTTCGCCCGAGGCCATCAGCCGTGTAAACACCTCATCAGTCGCCGACATCAACAGCTATATAGCGGCAGCAGTCGCCGAGGCAGACCGACGTATCAAGGCCGTGGCAGCTACCCGCCCAGAGACCCGCGGCATGGGTACGACCCTGGTGATCGCCTGGCTGATCGACAACAAACTATACGTAGGGTGGTGCGGCGACTCGCGCGCATATCTCTATAACCCCGCCACGGGGCTGCGCCGTCTGACCAAAGACCACTCATACGTGCAGACACTGGTCGACGCCGGAAAACTCACCGACGATCAGGCGTTTGACTATCCTCAGAGCAATATCATCACCCGCTGCCTGTCAGACTCGACCACCGCAGCCGAGGCCGATGTGCTGCCCGAACCGATCATCGTTGCCGACGGCGACATCATACTGCTGTGTACCGACGGGCTTTGCGGCATGATACGCGATTATGAGACCGAGGCAATCTTAGCTGCCGGTATCCCCGCCGACCTCACCGCCACGGCCAAGAATCTTATTGACGGAGCATTGACAGCATCGGGCGCAGATAACGTCACGGTCGCCCTCTTACAGGTTGTATCGGGTGGCGTCAAGGCCGATAAGCGTGTGCTGCCGCCACCGTTCGGAATGCCCCTGCCACCACCTGCGCCCGGTGCTCCCGGTCAGGCAGCCCCGAGCCAAAACCCCGCCGGGCAGCAGGGCCTCCCCCCGGCCAAACAGTCATTTCTGCAAGATAAGAAAACAATCCTTACAGCCTGCATTTGCGTGGTGGTCGGGGTTATCACCACCCTGCTCATCCTGTCATTGCGAAAAAACAGTGATGACGCAACCACCGCCGACGCCGACAATATTGAGGCCCTCACTGACAGCACCACCACGACTAACGACAATCAAGACAACGAGATTATCGGTCAGCAGGCCACAACCGCCGAAACTTATGCCGGCGGTAACGGCACCGACGCAAGCCAGACCGTAGCAGGTATTCTCTCAAACCTGAGTATCGGTACCAATCCCCCGGGGGCCGCTGCCGGGACTCCAGCCGGTGCGCCCGCCGGGGCATCTGCCGGCACCACCCATCACGATTCGATCTCTGAGAACGACTCTAACCCTCTGAATGTTGACCCCGGACCCGAAATCGAGATTATAACCGTAGAGACGAAAGGACTAAGAAATATCCTCCTCGATCACGGGATGAATTATGATCAACTTGAAGCCCTCAATCCTGACGTAGACTTTGATAACATCAACGAGACAACCAAGCTAAAAGTCTACAAAAAGAAAGCCAAATAACCCGAATCCTTAACCTATCATTATCATAATTTCTTTATGAAAACCCTGACCATCGGGCGTAACCCCGAGAGCGGAATTGTTGTCAGCGAGGCGTTTCCCCGCGTGAGCAACAACCACGCGACAATCGAGCTGGTCAACGGAGTGCTGGTCTATAACGACCACAGCTCTAACGGCACAGTCATAAACGGCAACCTTGTCAAGCAGGCTCAGGTCACCCTCACCAACGGTGATCAGATAATGCTGGCCGGCGACTATCTGCTTGCGTGGCCCGTACTGCTCAACTTCTTCCCCGACCTGCAACGTCGCACCCTGCGCTTTGATGCCAATTCGGCTGCCGGATTTGCAGCCGCCGGTACGTCAGCCAATCCCGCCGGACAGCCCGTATCCCAACAAGGCACGGTCGAGGCAGAGCGTAAGACACGTGCCTGGCGACCCGGCATGGACCAGCCGGGGGGCGGTACACAGCGACAATCGCCACCTCATGGCGGCACAATGCGCGAGAATTTCGGCAACCCCCAATTTACAGGGCGTGAGATGCCACCCGTGGGCGGCACAGACCGTCAGGGTTACAACCCAGGCATGGGGTCGTCAAGCGAGGCCGGTCAACTCAACTCACTCACCCAGTCTGAGGTAGACGAGCAACTGCGCAAATTTAATCTCGGCGCATTCCTCGGCTCTTGGGTGTGGGCGCTTGCCAACCGTATTTACTGGCCGATGATCATCATACCGCTGTCGCTGATCCCCTATGTTGGGCAGGTGCTTAGTCTGTTTCTCTGCACCTACTTAGGTCTCAACGGCAATCCGCTGGGATGGCGTAACTCGCGCGGTCTCGCCTTCCCCGTATGGCTCAAGGCTCAGAAAACCTGGATATATATCGGCGCGGTCATCTTTATCATCTGTGCCTGCATACAGTTTGTGGCTTTTGCCTGGATTACTAACATGTTTTGACAACCTGACTATCACGAAAATACTATGCAACTTTCGGAAAACCAATTATTTGACGGTCGTTACCTGCTGATCGAGCTGATTGGCCGCGGTGCCTCGGCCGAGGTATGGAAAGCCACCGACACCAAGGCGGGCGATATGCTCGTGGCCGTCAAGATATATAAGCCCGACACCCTCGGGCCCGGCTCGGCCGGCATCGCTGAGTTTCAGCGCGAGTTCACGATGGTCTACAACATGACCCACACCAACCTGCTGCATCCTCAGGGGTTTGACATCGCCAACGGGTCTCCTTATCTGGTGATGGCATTCTGCGAGAACGGGTCAGCCACCTCGATGGTCGGCCGATGCGACGAAGAGGATATCCTCCACTTCCTGCGCGATGTCGCCGCCGGTCTCGAGTATCTCCATGACCATAACATCACACACCAGGACATCAAGCCTGACAACGTGCTGGTCGATGACAACTGTAACTTTATGGTCACCGACTTTGGCATCTCGCGCCGCGATGCCGCCGACTCTATCGGCGGTACTCGCGCCTACATGGCCCCCGAGGTGTATAAGGCTAAGCCCGAACACGCCTCTGACATCTGGTCGCTCGGTGCTACGGCGGTCGAACTGGCCACCGGTCAGCCCCCTTACGGCGAGCTCGGCGGAGCTGCACAGACCCAGAATCCGGCCCTGATAAACATCAAGGCCAACCTCTCGGCGCCCGTCAAGAAACTTATCACCGATATGCTCGACCCTGATCCGCGCAAACGTCCGTCAGCCGCCACCGTGCGCTCGCTGATTGACCATTACCGCGAGACCGGATCATGGAACCGCAACGTGCAGCGCAATAAGATCGCCTATATCGCCACCGGCATCGCCGCTCTGCTGCTCTGCGTGGGCCTGTTTTTCTGGGACTACAACCGCACCAAGGTGCGCTATTATAAAGACTACACCGAGGTGTGGGGTGTACCCCAAGGTGTCGGTAAAGTATCGGCATTTGACCAGAAGCACCGCCAATATACATACAAAATGGAGTATAAAGGGGGCAAGCTGCGTCACATCACGCGCGTAAATGCCCACGGCAATGTCGTCGTCCCCGGCGAGACAGAGTTGCAGACCAAGTTCACCGAGGCGGCCTATTTCTATACCAACGACGGTAATGTCGACTATGTCAAGGTATATAACCAGGGTGGCGAATGTGTCTATGTGATGGACTTCGATGCCAACCTCAAGACCATCATCTTTAAGAGCGATGACGAACACGGCACCGAGAAGCCCCTCAAAGGTAAGACCACCGAGACAGCCCTGGCATTGACCGACATCACACCCGATGCCAGTGCCATTACCCGCTATCTCGTGACGTATGATGACAAGGGACGATTCGATAAAATCGAGTTCGCCACTTTCCAGAATGTCAACGTCACCGACGACGACATGATACACGGCTTCATCTTTAAGTATGACGACCGCAATCGCATGATCGAGAAAACAAGTATCGGGCTCGACGGACAGCCCCGCGGCAACAAGCGCGGCCTGGCCACCAAGCTCTATACCTATGACGATCAAGACAACTGGAACTCAATCAAATATCTCACTGTCGACGGCTCACCGTCGAGCGACGGCACAAACGTACCTTACTTTACCCACACTCACGACAAATACGGTAACATCCTCTCTGAGGAGTACTTTAATCTCGAGGGAGAGCCGATGCTGAGATCTGATGTCAACGCTGCCGCCTATCATTATCAACTCGACGACAAGGGTAACACTATCAAACTCGAGGTATATGGCACTGACGGCAAAAAGACAACCGTTGCCGAGGGTTTTTCGGCTATCGCTTTTGATTATGACGACAACGGCTATGTGCACAGCCAGACATATCTCGACATTAACGACAGCATCACCAACGCCACCCTCGACGGCAATATGGTGGTGGGCCGCATTGTCATCGACCGCAACAACCGCGGTCTCGAGACCGGATATGCCTTCTTTGACCGTGACATCAAACCCACCGAGACCTTTGAGGGTAACCACAAGATGGAGTTTACCCTCGACAGTGTCGGCCACTATACCGAGCGTCGCTTCTACGACAAGGAGAATAAACTCAACCCCATCAACGGGTATCAGGCCATCATCCGCTCTAAATATAACAATCTCGGCCAGCAGATCGAGGAGAGCTACTTTGACGAGAACGACAAACCGATTACCTGTCAGGACGGATATGCCTCGGTCAAATATGAGTATGACCTTGCGGGCCACATGCTCAAACTCACCAACTATGATATCAACGGCAAACCCGTCATGCACAACAACCGCTATGCGGTTATCGAGTATGAGTATGACCAGCGAGGCAACAATACCCTCATGAAATTGAGCGACACCAAGGGTGACCCCGTAAACTGCGAGGCCGGATGGTCAAAAGCCGAGTTTATCTATGACCCTGTCACCAACTACAATACCGCCGTATATCGATACAACACCGCCGGCACACAGGTCAGCGGCGAGGAGTATAAATATGACAGCCGCGGCAACATCACCGAGTCTCGCTTTTATGCCGGCAAGGGGCAGTTGCAGAGCAACACCGCCGTCGAGCACTCTGAGTATGACTCAAACAACCGTAAGACCCGCGAGTGGTATACCGACCAGAGCGGCAACAAGGTGACACACCCCGCCAACAAATATCATGAGGCGCGTTATAAACATGACACCTACGGCAACCTCACCGAGTCATCATTCTGGTCTACAACCGGTCAGCCCGTGATGTCATCGACAAACGTTCACAAGATAGTCAAGGAATATAACGACCGCAACCAGCTCGTACACTGGCTCAACTATGACACCTCGGGCAACGCCGTCAAAGAGACTACCGAGAATGTCGCCGAGGCTAAATTTGAGTATGACACACGCGGCAACCAGACAGTCATAACCCTCTTTGACGGCAAGGGTACGCCGATCAACTCATCTCTGCGTGGCTATCACAAACAGGTGTCAGTGTTTGACAACCGTAACAAACTCACCGAGATGAGCTTCTATGACAAAGACGGCAAGCCCGCCAAAGATAAGATATCGGGCTACACCAAGACCACCTATGAGTATGACAACCACGGTAACGAGGTCAAGACCGAGAGCTATGACATGGATAAGAAGATGCTCACCGTCACAACGACATACAACAAACGCGACAAACCTCTGTCGGCCGTGCAGAAAGGCCCTGACGGCAAAGCCCCCGACGGCCAGTTCTATAAATTTGTCTTTGAGTATGAAGACGATGACGTGACGCCAAAAAAACTGAGCGCTTACACCGATGAGAAAACTCTCGTGGCATACTGCATCTGGGATAAAAAGAAAGAGGCGTGGGGCGAACCCCACTTCACAGGCGCAGGCCAGTCTGCCCCCTCTTATTCCTACGCCCCCACATCATATGGGTCGTCATGGCAAGATGAGTTCCGCGACCTGGCCCGCCAGTGCCCGATGGTGATCGACAATGATGTCGACCTGATCAGCATCTCGGTCAGCTCATCATCAGTGAGCATGACATTCAAACTCAAGAATATCTCTAAGTATGAGGCCAATGCAGATGATATCCGCACGGCACAGACCTACCTGCGCCAGGAGTTCAGCTCACTTGTCCCCTCAAACGTGTCGGTATATATCACCCTGCTTGACAAAGCCGGCCGTTCATTCTGATAATCAATAAACAATCATATCATTATGAAAAAGTTACTTCTTATCCTGATGGCGATCCTGGCATTCAGCAGCCGGGCATACGCCGACCTCGACTCTGACGCACTCCGCTTCCGCTCAAACCTCAAGTCATTCCTCCAGGAAGAGGGATTCTCACCCTACATCGACTCAGATGATGAAAGCCTCTGCTTCAAAAAAGAGGGCACCCTGTTCTGGATCGACTTCACCGGGCCCAAACCTGTCTACATCCAATTTCACCGTGCCGGCAGCGGCACCACCGACTGTGACATCCCCACCATCCTGCGCATCATCAACGACATCAACCGCGAGTATCGCTGCGTAAAGGTGTGCCTGTCTAAAAACAAAGAGACCGTGACATACTCGACCGAATGTTACAGCAACTCGCCCGAAGACTTTAAGTATGCATTCTATAAATACCTCAAAGCCCTCGAGACAGCCAAGACCGAGATGCTTGAACGCTATGCCGATGCCGACCCCGACACATCATCGTCAGGCCCCGCCGTCAAATTCAACTCGGCGCAGGTACGTAACGAAGACGCTGACGGTAACGCCATCACCGACTACGGCGTAAACATCTACTCATACCGCACCAAGTATCTCACACCCAAGATCAACGTCACCGTCAAGAAAGCCGGCAACTATGACATCTACATAAAGATGTATGGCCCCGACGGCCTCACCACCGGGTCAAACTCACCCTCAGGATACTCATACAAAGTCAACAAGTATCTCAGCGCCGGCACAAACGACGTCAAGCTCACCGGCTGGGGCAGCAACACGGCCGGACACTGGAAGGCCGGCGACTACCGCTTTGAGTTCTACATTGACGGCAAACTGCTCGGCACCCGCTACTTCACCGTCAAATAACCTCTGACCTCTGACTTCACACATACGCCGGAGAGCACCCGCAGTCACAGCGGATGCTCTTCGGATTTTTTCTAACCTTAAATCAAACCGGCGCGGTGTGCATATAACATTTCGGTCAACGGAGATAACATTTCAGTCTCAGCCGAATATTTACTATTATTTGCACGATTCTTAATATCGCCGCCACGTATCTGACAAAAAAATGGAGGCGTAATATCGCGCAAATCGAAAATTATTAGTACTTTTGTAAAAATTTGGATTAACAGAGTCGATCATGTCCGCAGATCTGCAAAAGACCGTCGAGCGCCTGAGGGCGAAAATGCTGGTCGTTTCAGACCGGTTCTCGCTTATATGCGATCAACGCGACAAGGCTTTGGAGCGGATCGCGGCACTCGAGACAGAGCTGGCCGCAGCCAACACCAAGGTGTCAAGACTCGAGCAAGAAGTGGAGTTTCTGAGGATCGCCACCACCATTGCCCCCGAGCGCAAGGACGTCGAGCAGACACGCGCTCTGTTGACCCAATTAGTGCGGGATATCGACAAGTGTATTGCCGACCTGAAAGAATGAACGAAGATAAACTCAATATAACGATACGCATTGCCGGGCAAAAGCCCGTCGCGCTCAAGATCAACCGTTCAGAGGAAGAGAGAGTCCGCAATGCCGAGTATCAGGTCAACAGTCTGTGGAACCGCTGGCGTCAGCGTTTCAGCGACAAGTCATCGACCGAGGTGCTCGCCATGGTAGCGTATCAGTTTGCCGAGCTGTATTTTACCGCCACCCGGGCCTCAGAGGAGGCAAAGGCGGTGCTGGCAGATTTCGAGAAGAGTCTCGACAGTATGATCCATGGTTTTGAGACCGCCACGGGAACAGCCCCGGCGACGACGACAGACAGTTGATCTCACACCACGGGAAACACCGTAAGCCCACATCTTTCAGCACATTCCGCGCATAGCTGTCACCAATAGCAAGGGATCTGCCACACACGGCAGATACCCCGGCAAAGGTGCGGCCGGGCGCATTATTATATCACCGCGTCCATGAAGAACTTTTTTATCACGTACACTCTTAAAAACAACCGCTAAAACGTTAACAAACTCTACAACCCAATAACACAACCCATGGACGCATATATAGACATCCTGATTTACATCCTGATCACCGTGGTGGGTATCGCCCTCGGTATCTTCGGTACTATATTCATACAAAACAAATTAGCTATCAGCCGCGCCAAATCTATCGTAGAGGAGGCCAACCGCGAGGGTGAAGTAATCCGCCAGAAAGAGCTCCTCAAGAGCCGCGAGGAGGGGATGAAAATCAAAGAGGAGGCCGAGAAGAACGCCAACCAGCGCCTGTCACGCATACAGTCGACCGAGGCCAAAATCAAGAAACGCGAAATAGAGCTCAACCAGCAGCAGCAGGAGAATCAGCGCCAGTCTAAGGAGCTCGACAACCGCCGTCAGAAACTCCAGGCTGAGGAAAACGTAATCGCCACAAAGAAAGAAGAACTCGACAAACTGCGCCGCACAGCCCAGGACACCCTCGAGCATATCTCGGGTCTGTCGGCTGATGAGGCACGCGAGAAACTCGTCGAGTCGATGAAGGATGAGGCCAAGACCGCCGCCGCATCTTATATCAACGACATCATGGACGAGGCTAAAATGACCGCCAACAAGGAGGCCAAACGCATCGTCATACAGTCTATCCAGCGCGTTGCCACAGAGACCGCTATCGAGAACTCTGTCACCGTCTTTCATATCGACAGCGACGAGATCAAGGGTCGCATCATCGGGCGCGAGGGTCGCAACATCCGCGCTCTCGAGGCTGCCACCGGCATAGAGATCATCGTCGACGATACCCCCGAGGCTATCGTGCTGTCGGGCTTTGACCCCGTGCGCCGCGAGATCGCCCGTCTGGCCCTGCATCAGCTCGTGGCTGACGGCCGTATCCACCCTGCCCGCATCGAGGAGGTGGTCGGCAAGGTGCGCAAGCAGATCGAGGAGGAGATCATCGAGACCGGCAAGCGCACAGCCATTGACCTGGGTATCCACGGCCTGCATCCCGACCTGATACGCATGATCGGCAAGATGAAATACCGCTCGAGTTACGGTCAGAACCTGCTGCAACACGCCCGCGAGACTGCCAATCTCTGTGCCATCATGGCCTCTGAGCTCGGCCTCAATCCCAAGAAGGCACGTCGCGCCGGTCTGCTGCATGACATAGGTAAAGTGCCTGACGAAGAGCCCGAACTGCCCCATGCTATCCTGGGCATGAAGCTCGCCGAGAAATATAAAGAGAAACCCGACATCTGCAACGCCATCGGCGCACACCACGACGAGATCGAGCAGACATCACTCCTGGCACCGATCGTGCAGGTCTGCGACGCCATCTCGGGTGCACGTCCCGGTGCACGCCGCGAGATCGTTGAGGCATATATCAAACGTCTCAACGACCTCGAGCAGCTGGCCATGAGCTATCCCGGTGTCCTCAAGACATACGCCATACAGGCCGGACGCGAGCTGCGCGTCATCGTCGGTGCCGACAAGATTGACGACGCCCAGACCGAAAGCCTCTCTAACGAAATAGCAAAACGCATCCAGGATGAGATGACATATCCGGGCCAGGTCAAGATCACGGTTATCCGCGAGACACGTGCCGTCAGCTTCGCCAAGTAAGCGCCCCCGCTAACTTTTTGATGCTCATTTACCGTTATGGAGATAGAGAACGAAAAGAACATATCCGGGACTGCCACTGGGTGTTGCGGACACGACTGCGAGGATTGCGCCGGCGGATGTTGCGCCGGGGCTTCGCCCGACCCGCGCGGCAAACTCCACAGCTACAACTACTGGGATGACATCCCCGGCGGTTATGCCGACGATGACATGGTCGAGGTGAACTTCAAGAACACCCGCAAGGGCTATTACCTCAACTCGGCCCATATCCCCCTCGAGATCGGCGACATGGTGGCCGTCGAGGCTCAGCCCGGCCATGACATCGGCCGTGTCACCCTCACCGGTGGCCTGGTGAGATTGCAGATGCGCAAGGCCGGCATAAAGCCTGATGCCGAGGTGCGCCGCGTCTTCCGCAAAGCCAAACCCTCAGACCTCGAGCGCTACGAGCAGGCCAAGGCCCGCGAGAATGAGACGATGATACGCTCGCGCCGCATCGCCGCCGACCTTAACCTCAAGATGAAAATTGGTGATGTCGAGTATCAGGGCGACGGCAACAAGGCGATATTCTATTATATAGCAGATGAGCGCGTCGACTTCCGTCAGCTCATAAAGGTGCTGGCCGAGACATTCCATATCCGCATCGAGATGAAACAGATCGGCGCGCGCCAAGAGGCCGGCCGCATCGGCGGCATCGGCCCGTGCGGACGTCCGCTCTGCTGCTCGACCTGGCTCACAAACTTTGTGAGCGTATCGACCGGCGCGGCCCGTTATCAGGATATATCGCTCAACCCTCAGAAACTGGCCGGCCAGTGCGCCAAGCTCAAATGCTGCCTCAACTACGAAATCGACACATACGTCGAGGCATCCAAGAAGCTACCCCCAAAAGACGTCAAGCTCGAGACAGCCGATAATGTATATCATTACTTCAAGGCCGACATATTCCGCCGCGAGGTAACATACTCGACCGACCGCAACATCCCCGCAAACCTCGTCACCGTGCCGGCTGCACGCGCCTTTGAGGTCATCGCCCTAAACAATCGCGGTGAGAAGCCCCTGACGCTCGCCGAGGAGAATGGCCGCGAGAAGAAGCAGTCTGAGTATGCCGACATCCTCGGCCAGGACTCGCTCACCCGCTTTGACAAGAAAAAGAAGAAGCGCAAGAGTCCCAAGGGTAACGGCAAGAAAGCCGACGAGGGCGAGCAGCCTAAGGAGTTTCAACCCCGAGAGGCCGGACGCGAGCGCAAGCAACACAACCCCAACCAAGGTCAGCAACACAACCAGGGACAGCAACCGCACAATCCCAATCAGGGACAGACGCGTCGCCAGCAACAGCCGCGTCCCGGCGGCGAGCGCAAACCTCAGACTAAAGGACGTCCCGAGGGTCGCAAACCCGCCCGCCCCGAGAATAAGCCCGAGTGATTATGAATCTGCGTCACCTACCGGCTCTGCTCTTGCTGATGATATTGATTATCACGACGGGATGCTCAGCTCCAGGCAACGACTATGCCGAGTATCACAATATACCCGCCAAGGGATGGAAATATGGTGACACCCTCACCTATACCCCTGTGCATCCCGACTCTATATGCCGAGGGCGGTTGGTGGTGGGGGTCAGACATTCAGGCACCTTTCAATACACTTCGCTCTGGGTAGAGACCACCGTCATTGACAACGGACGCCCGCGCACCGATACACTCGAGATACCGCTGGCCGACAGTTTCGGCTCATGGACCGGGCAAGGTATCGGCGCGTCATTCCAACGGGCCGACACCGTCAGACACAGCTTTACCCACCGCAGCGGCACACCCGTCAAACTGCGTCATATCATGCATACCGACACCCTGACCGGCATCTCCCAGGCAGGGATATTCTTCATCCCCGACTGATTCCCCGACTGCATCCGCTACAATCCCGACTGAATACCTGACTGATTATGGACAACCTCATATTACTCACTGCTGACGAACTCTCACTCAGGATAAGCCGCCTACGTCATGCCGCCGAGGCAATCGGCGCAAAGGGCACACTGCTGCTGACCGACAACGCCATGCTCTATTACCTCACAGGCCGTGTATTCAGCGGCTGGGCGCTGATACCGGTCGACCCCGCGATGCCTCCCCTGTGGTTTATCCGTCGCCCCGTCGAGATGGCAGGCGAGAATGTCATCGAGATACGCAAGCCCGAGGAGATACCCTCGCGCATCGTAGATCTCGGCCTCCCACTCCCGGATGCCGTCGGCTATGAGTATGACGCCCTCCCCTACTCGACCGTGACCCGTCTGCAGGCTGTCTTTCCTGATGCCCGCCATTATAACGCCTCACCGATATGCGCTATGGCACGCTCGGTCAAAACTCCTCTCGAAATATCGATGATGGAGCGCTCGGGGGCGATACAGACCGATGTCTATGAGCGCATCCCCTCTCTCTTTTCGCCGGGGATGACTGACTATGAACTCGATGTCGCCATCGAGACCCTGTCGCGTCAGAGAGGTTGCCTGGGACAATTCCGCATCGCCGGCAAATCTATGGAGTTCTTTATGGGTAACGTTCTCACAGGCGAGAACGCCGATGCCCCCTCACCATATGATTTCGCACTTGGCGGCAAGGGTATGAATCCCTCGCTTCCCGTCGGTGCTACCGGCGAAGAGATAAAGAGCGGCACGACCGTGTCGGTCGACGTCAACGGCGACTACACCGGATATATGACCGACATGACCCGCGTGTTTGCATACGGCGACATCCCCCGCGAGGCCATTGAGGCACATGAGTGCTCGATAGAGATACACCGTGAGTTTGCCCGTCGCGCCCTCCCCGGCGTCAAGGCTTCCGAACTGTTTGAGATGGCACGCGACATGGCCGACAAGGCCGGCTTTGGCCGCTACTTCATGGGGCACCGGCAGAAAGCCGGATTCTGTGGCCACGGTGTCGGCATCGAGATAAATGAGATACCGGTTATCGCCCCGCGCAGCCGCGACATCCTCCTGGCGGGGAACGCCATCGCACTCGAACCGAAATTTGTCATCCCCCGCGTAGGTGCTGTCGGCATCGAGAACACCTATATCATCACCGACGCGGGTGCAAGGTGCATCACCAACGCCCCCGAGGCGATTTTACCCCTGATTTAAGACTGATTAAATATTACTGATTTACCCCTGAGTTAACAGATGAATCTATCCGACAAGCTGCAAAACGGAGTATTCCGTCAGGTAGGCAACGCCGCAGACTCACTCGGTCGCGAGTGTTATGTCGTCGGCGGATATGTCCGCGACCTGCTGCTCGGCCGCCCCTCAAAGGATATCGACTTTGTCACCGTCGGCAGCGGCATCGAGGTGGCGCGCGCAGTGGCTCGCGGGATCAAGGGTAGTCACCTGAGCGTGTTCCGCAATTTCGGCACCGCCCAGGTCAAGTCACGCCACTGCGAACTCGAGTTTGTCGGCGCACGCAAAGAGTCTTATAAACGCGACTCGCGTAAACCTATAGTCGAGGACGGCACACTCGACGATGACCTTGCGCGTCGCGACTTCACCATCAACGCCATGGCCGCCTGTGTCAATGAGGGAGATTTCGGCCGCCTTATCGATAAATATGACGGACTGTCAGATCTTCATGACGGCCTGATACGTACCCCTCTCGACCCCGACATCACATTCTCTGACGACCCCCTGAGGATGATGCGCGCCATCCGGTTTGCCACCCAGCTCGATTTCCGGATCGTCGACGAGACATTCCAGGCTATCACCCGCAATGCCGAGCGTATACGCATCATCTCGCGCGAGCGTGTCATGGATGAACTGATGAAGATTATGAAGGCCTCGCGCCCCTCGATCGGATGGACACTGCTACTTAAGTCAGGGCTTCTAAAATATATCTTCCCCGAACTGCACGCTATGCGCGGTGTCGAGATCATCGACGGCATCGGGCATAAAGATAACTTCTATCACACACTGGCCGTGCTCGACAATGTCGCCGCCAAGTCTGACAACGTTTGGCTCAGATGGGCGGCTCTGCTCCACGATATCGCCAAACCGGTCACCAAGCGGTTTGAGCCGGGCGTGGGGTGGACATTCTATGGCCACAATGCCGTGGGGGCAAAGATGGTGCCGCGGATATTCAGCCGCATGAAATTCCCCCTCAACGACAAGATGAAATATGTGCAGAAGATGGTAGAGCTGCATATGCGCCCCATCGCGCTTGTCGAGGATGAGGTAACCGACTCAGCCGTCAGACGACTGCTGTTTGATGCCGGTGACGATGTCGACGATCTGATGATACTCTGCGCCGCCGACATCACATCTAAAAACGCCGACAAGGTCGCCAGATACCGCGAGAACTATGAGCTGGTCAAGCAGAAGATGGTCGAGCTCGAGGAGCGCGACCGCATACGCAACTTCCAGCCACCCGTCGACGGTATCGAGATCATGCAGACATTTGGCCTGGGCCAGTGCCGCGAAGTGGGGATAATCAAAGAGCGTATCAAGAACGCCATCCTTGACGGCGAGATACCCAACGAGCCCGAAGCGGCCCGCGACCTGATGCACACCTTTGCCGCCTCTCTCGGCCTCACCCCCCTTAAGAATTGATTAAACCTTTCATTGCCGTGATAAATTGTTCGGCCATAGGTTTGTAGTCAGAATTAGCAAAAGCCACCATCTGTTGGTCATTGATGGTGGCTATTGCTTCACTTTAACGAAATGATTGGTGAGTGACCCGACCATCATCGCAAAGTTATAAAAATTTTTTGATGTAGCAATAAGCTACACTATTGTAACCTTACATATAAATACTCTGCTATGATTTGCCGGGGTATCAATAGGTTTTGGCCACTTTGCGGTTGCCTACGATATAGAGGCCGGCCGGCAGAGGGGCAAGAGGGTTATCACTGTCGGCATCAGCGATCAGGAGCTGACCTGTCAGCGAGTATACGTTGACCGGGCCGGCATATTCAGGGCGCTCATCGGCTGTGATTGCCTCTATACCGCTTGAAGCGGTCGGGTCGAGTTTCCATGCACGCAGTGATTTCACGGTGGTCGATCCGTTAGAGAATACCTCTATGCCGTCGGCATCGGTTGCCGTGGGGAATACCCTTATCGAGCTCGCCCATTTGTCATTGACAAAGATATCAAGTATCGAGTGATCGATAAAGATATTGATTTTTACATCCGATCCACGTCGCAGATATTCGGGGAGCGAGAGTGTGTAGACCCCATTATATACACCGCCGTCATTGATCAGACGCGCCAGTCGCGAGAAATCAAACGTTATTGAGCTTGAGGCATAGTTATAGGTGACCGTCGCCTCTGCCGACGAGTTTTTGAAGAGCTTAAACCCAAATGGCGATGAGCCGATAGTAAAGGTGGCCTCGATCTCTACCTCGCGCCCCTCCACCGGATTGAGTGAGAGTGTGCCGTTAAGGTCAAACCCATTTTGCTCAAACTTTGTGGCTGAGCGCATGCCTGTCAGACCCGCAAACGGTTTCTGCAGCAGCTGGCCGTCGGCACTCAGGCTCCATTCGCGGGGAAGCGAGTAACAATGTGCCCATCCCAGATTCCAGTTGTTCTCACCCGAGAGTTTGTCAGGCACGATACCCAGAGCTATCGTCTTGCCGTCATGGTTATAGATCGTCGGCGACAGCAGTCCGAATCCGTCACGCGAATTAAGCTCGACATTCTTTCCCGACGCAAAATCGGCATCCGGAGCAAACGTGCCGTCGGCATTTATACCGCCCACCCAGTAGATGGTGCGTACACCCGTCGACGTATTGAGCGGAGTGGCTGTGAAGATCCATTTGCCGCCACCCATCGGGGTAATATTGGGCATCTCCCAGAACACACCGTCGGCAGCCGCGCTCCGGCCGGTAAAGAACAGGCCGCTATTGCTCCATGTCTTTGACGCAGGATTGTAGCGGTGAAGCGTCGTCGTGCCCACACCATTCTTAGAACTACCCACAATGATATAGGCGTTGTCGCCGTTGCGGAAGAAATAAGGGTCGCGGAAGTCGTCTGACAGGCCATCGGGGCGACCGTTGATAATCGGATTGTTACCCCACTTGCTCCAATCATCGAGCGACGCATCTACGGGCGACGCACCGGCAATGGTGGCGCGGCCATAATCGACAGCCGTATATATCGCCGCAGGCTTGCCGCCGGTGATCTCGCTGTCAGTAAAGACACATCCGCTCCAGCAACCCTTTATATCATAAGGGGCACCCGGGACAATCGCAATCTTCTCCTCGCGCCAGTCATACAGATTCTCAGATGAGATATGACCCCAGTGCAGACGCGCCATATAAGGGCCGTCGGCATTTTTCTGGAAGAAAAGATGATAGCGGCCAGCGGCATACACCATGCCATGACACTCGTTAGTCCATGCGGCAGCCGGCATACCATGAAAACGGGGGCGCAGCTGATCATTGGCAAAACGCGACGCCGGAATATCAAGATCGGCCGGATTCTCGGGTGACCACGACTTGATAGTGACTACATCGAGAGCCTCATCCCAGATCTTCACATCATCAATCAGCCCATTATATGACGACAGCAAAAACGGGCCCATATAATTCTCAAGCTGGCCACGCCCCATCCTGAAGTCACCACCGGCAAAAGAGATGCTACCCGAGCAACGCCCCGAGCCCACAGCCTCGCCATTATTGTAGAGAGTCACCTGACGGCTGTCACAATCTACCACAGCCGTAAGGTTATTCCACTGATATACAGGCAGCGGCGTATTCACAGCCACCTCCACCGGCCACCCGTCGATATAGGTCTTAAACAACCACTTGCCGTCAAAGCCGATATAAAACCCAAAACCGCTTTTGGCATTATCATCGACACAGGTGACTATCGCCGTCTTTTCTGACGTATTCTCATCAATCTTGATGATCGGATAGCATGGCACAGCCACCCAGAGCGACACCGTCATCTTCTTGTTACCCTCAGGCAAGATATTGTTGAGGCGGGCATTAACGTAAGAGGTATAACCATCAAAACGTAGAGCCTTCCCCACTGCTCCATTGACATTCTCGGGGGTAAAATGACCATTGACCGTAAAACGGTTGCCGCTCACCGACTCCTGAATCTGGCCCGACCTCACATCCATCGGGAAGTGTGCCACCAGATTACCCTTGACACAGAGTGCCGACATCGCCACCATTCCCGCGAATATTGACAATCTCAATGATTTCATAAAAAGATATTAGCTGGTTAGATATTTACAAAGTTAACAAAACTTACTTGATTAGCAATTTCCATGCCTCCCTGCCTATGGTCACGACTACAACTCCGGTATGATTGACACTCACCACACCCTCACTCTCTGTGAGAGTATGTCTGAGCAGCATACGCCCGTCAGTCGACACCACAGTCATTGTCTCGCCCGGCTCTGCTCCGCGATAACCGATGCGCGAGCCATTGACCGGGTAAACCACAGGGGCATCCATATCAGTCTCCACCTCGTCGGCAGCACTGATAACAGGGCCATTGTCATGAGCGGCCAGATATGAGAGTGTATTGGCGTGTAGCCGTTGCACATTAGAGGCATACAGATTATCGCCATAGCGGGGCGCAAGCTCACAGGCCGCAAGGCCGTTGGCGATAATACGGCCGGTCGCCGAGGCCACCGCACGGCGGTGTTGCGATGTCACCTGAGCGCCTGTGGCTGCAGGCAGAAACTCGATGATACCCGCCACGGCATAATCCTGCACATGACCCCAGGTGCCGAGCACCTGACAGTTGTTTTCACGCTCGAAACGCTCCACCGTGTTACGCCCCTCGGCATTGTAACCATATGCGTTGAGATCCCAGCAGCAGTTATGGTCTTCACGCCACATCGACGAGTCATCGCCCGTTCCCTCCATCGCAAATGATTCCCAGGGATAAATGGCCGACGTAGTCATACCGGCATAAATGGGATGTGACCGCCTGTCGTAATACTGCGAGAGATCGCGGTTACCGTTGTCAGGGTTAAGCTGCCACCAGCCGATCTGAGCCTGCACCGTCCAGGTGTCAGACCCGAATGCGCCGTCGCCGTCACTAAACAGCCCCGGATGGAATCGGGCATCGATGCGGTCGATCATCGTCACAAGCTGAGTCGCATGTTGGGTCAGCATAAGATTGCCGCCGGTGATATAATAGTCGCGTAAAGCGTCGATAACCTTCTGATCAGCCATAGATGCCGGGAGATTGTGCAGGCCGACACCTATGCGATCGACATGCACCCACACCGTCCCATACTTTTCGATCTTGAGCTCGGCAGCAGCCTCAGAGGGGGTCACGACAGCACCAGCCGGATAAAGAGTCTTGAAAAGATCTACCGCCGCTTTCTCCTGGGCATTAAGATTATCCACACTGTTTTCGGCAATAAGGATAGCCATACGATTGGTGGGAGATGCGTCAGCCGAGACGATTGCGCCCGATGGAATCACCGCGTTGTGACTGTCGAGATTCCACGCCTCAAGTGTCTTTACGCGCGTGTCGCCCTCGGCGTATGTCTCGATCGACAATCCGTCGAGATCATGAGGATATACCCTCACCGAGGCCGCATAATGGTCATTGACAAACAGATCGACCACCGACCGGTCGATAAACAGGTCGACCGTCACCTCCTTACCCGGCGCAATGTCGGCGGGGAGAGTCGCCTGATAAAGACCACCGTAGGGATATCCGTCATTGACAATGCGAGGGAGATGACGCAGGTCGATGGCAACAGTGTGGTCGGCCGGATTGATCGTCAGGGCTGCATAAGAGTGGTCAGGATTAGACGGGTTTTTGAAGAACTTTATGCCGAAAGCCGCATTTGAGCAGGTATAAGTCGCTCTTACCTCAGCCTCACGACCGCTGACACCGGGCACGGTGTAACTGCCGCGCAGATTGAAGTCTTGACGCGACACACCATCGCCCGAGCGCAACCCCTCAAGCTGTGAGGCCGCCTTTTGATACAGCTCGCCGTCAGCGTTGAGCCTCCACTCTCTGGGAAGTGAATAACAGTGAGCCCATCCGTTGAGCTTTGAGTCATAGCCGCCCAGCTTGTCTGGGACAATGCCGATAGCCACCACTTTGTCATCCAGCTTCATCAGCGACGGTGATAACATGCCGTAACCGTCGCGGCCAAACAGATCGAGTGTCCTTGATGTCGTCGAGGCTCCGTCGGTCAGAAAGCGGCCCTGGTCATCGATACTGCCGGTGCGATAGAGACTCTTCACACCTTCCGACGTACCCAGAGGGCTATACGCCATAAGCCACTTGCCGCCGGGCATTTCTATCATGACAGGCATCTCCATAAAGACACCGTCGGCAGCGACATCCCACCCCCAGTAGGCGGTGTCGTCAGGATGTGGATTCCATCGGCCATCCTGCCAGGTGTAGAGTGCCAGCGCACTGCGTCCTTCGCGAGAGCCTCCCACCACCATGAGGGCCTTGTTGCCGTGACGATAGAAATACGGGTCACGGAAGTCATCGCTCAGTATCGGATGACGTCCGTCGATCTGCGGCGTGAGATCTTTATTCCAGCTTAGAAGCGCATTATCCTGCCCCACAGGATTTGCGCGGAATATGCGTGCGCGGCCATAATCAACGCCCGTATAAAGTATCGCAGGGCGGCCGCCGGTCAATTCATCATCGGTAAATACGCATCCGCTCCAGCACCCCTTCATGTCGAGAGCAAATCTCTCGTTTGACGGCGTGCTGCCCGGCTCACCGGGGGTAAGAGCAATCCTCTCCTCCTGCCAGTCATAAAGATTGGCCGATGAGAGATGCCCCCAGTGCAGACGCGCCATATAGGGGCCCATCGCATTCTTCTGGAAGAAGAGATGATAACGGCCGTCAGCCATGATCAGGCCGTGCGTCTCATTAGTCCAGTTACCCGATGGGCAGCCGTGAAAGCGGGGATGCCATCGGTCAGATGCATAACGACCGGCAGGGACGGTCAGCACAGGCGCTGCCTCAGCTCTTGTAGAGTGGATATTATCGAGCGAAAGCACCTCATTATAAATGGTCAGCTCATCGAGCACACCGCCAAAAGCCGAAGTGCGGAAGCGGTCGAGCTCATTGTCACCAAACCATTTTTCCCACGTGTCTTGCCCCACATGTATCGTTGTCGGCTGCATATTTACATGCTTTCCCCGGTCATAGAACACCGTGCCCACCGACTCGCGGTTGTTAAACAATTCAAGTTTGCCGTCATCACCATTGACCACGGCAGTCAGACAATTCCATTTATAACGCGGTAGCGACCGTGAGACACTTACTATCTTCTTCTCACCGCCCACATATACCTGGAAGCTATACTGGCCGTCAAACCCTAAAAAGAAACCAAAGCCTGTGCGGGCTTCATCGTCGATACAGCTCACTATGGCAGCCTGGCGGCCGGGGTCAGGGCTATCCACCTCACAGATAGGATAACTCTGCACGGCCACCCATAACCTTACTGACATATTAGTGGTCACCGGCACACTGTTGAGCCCCAGCCCAACGTATGACGAATAACCATCGAGATACATAGCCTCTCCTTTAGCACCACGGGTACTCTCGGCTCCCATCAGACCGGCCACCTCAAAACGGTTGCCGCTTACAATCTCGGTCACCATCCCCGAGCTGTCAATATCCAGAGGGTAATAAGCGACAACGGCCGACGATGCCTCAAGCACCGTCAGGGCCGCTGCTGCCAATAAACAATCATTCTTTATCTTACTAAATTTCATTAGGTTTCCTGGTATTAGGTAATGACTCCATATCAGCCGCCTCGCAGTCAGGCGGCCGATACGGATTATAACTGAGATATCAGAGAATAGATTTGGTCACTGTGCCGCCGGCATTGATAATCACAACACCCTTGACACCAACCTCGGTCGAGCCGCTCCCCTCTATCATGAGAGAGCGCACCATACGGCCATCGATTGTGTAGATCTCGAGTAATACAGGCTGATCATAGTTATGCCACTCTATCACACCATCCTTACAACGGATCAGTCCTGTGGTCTCGGCCGACACGGCCTCGACACCCGAGGTAATCTTTTCATGATAAGGCGAAAGATAGTTGACGATATTGGTTGTCAGCTTGTTTACATTATCTTGATAATCATTGTTGTTGTCGGCGTGATAAAGCTGCACACATCCCAGGCCGTTGGCAATGATCGTGCCCGCGGGGGCCTTGTCTTTGTTAAGCTCGGCCAGCGTAGACGAGCTGTCGGGAGCGCGTCTGGCGGGGGCGCCATTCTTACCTCTGGGCATAAACTCCACCAGACCGGCAGCCTGATGATTCCAGTCCTGACCCCACGTGCCGAGCACACGGGCATTGGCATCCTGCTGGAAACAATCGACATTATCAGTGCCGTCAGACACATAGGTGATGTCACTGCAGGTGGCAAGATAACGGATCATATTGAGTGTCAGACGGTTGGTATTCTCAGTGAAAGCGTTGCCACCGTTGCGGGGTGCAAGCTCATAGGCCGACAAGCCGTTGGCGAGAATACGGCCACGAAACTCGGTGGTGGGTCTGAACTCTACAATACCGGCCACAGCATCATCTACCACATGCCCCCAGGTGCCGAGCACACGTGCTTTCATATCTTCCTGAAAGAGCAGGGTGCGGTTGCCTTCGATGCCATTATAAATATGGTTGAGATCCCAGCAGCAGTTATGGTCTTCGCGCCACATATTATCAGGATTATCCGTGCCCAAGAGGGGGAACACACTATGTCCGTCACGATCTCTGACCGTTAGCCCCTGATAAATATCATGCTTGGTGCGGTTGAAATAGCATGAGGGATCGCTGTCGCGAAAATACCAGCCGATCAGGGCATTTACCTCCCAGTTATCATTGCCATCGCCGCCCTCTCCCGAGCCAAAAACCGTAGGGGTGTAGAGGTCACCTGGAACACGCCCGATAGGCACCACCAGCTGAGTGGCAAACTTGGTGAGCAACACATCGCCGCCGAGACGCATATAATTCTGTATGGCCTCTATCAGATCGGCACGGCGAAATGCTTCGGGGAGATTCTGCCACCCTGCTTCAAGTCCCACACGATCTATATGAATCCAGAGGCAGTCAAAGTTATTGGGATCTATACGCTCGATATCACCGGGACAGACAATCTCGATATTTACCGTCGGACGTTCTTTCTTATAGTACCCGTTAGGATCGAGAAGATATTTAAGGGCTGCGAGCTCCTGACCCTTTACTTTATATGGGTCATCATCAGCCTTCTGCTGATTAATTTCCAGATCTTCCCAGGAGTGGATCCCCTCATATCCGATATATAGACCCACCTGAGCGTTATCCTCGGCTTTAGCGGCCAGACGCCACATACAGTTATGGTCTTCACGATGGATTTCATTATGATTGCTGTTTCCCTGCATAGGGAATACATCATAGATCCAGTTGTCATATTCGGTGTTATGATTCTCAGGGGCAGCCCACTTGTTTGACTGCATTGTTTGGAGTCCGGCATAGATGGGGTGGGTGCTGCGATTCCAGTATTGGCCGTCTATATCTGAGTTATGGTAAGCCAGTCGCCCGATCTCGGGGTTGATCGACCATATATCCTTGTTCATAGCACCTTCCTCTGCAGAGAATATATTGGCACGCATATAGTCGGGGATAATGCCCAGACCGTTGCTGCTGAGAAGATCGACGGCAAACTTAGACAGATACAGGTTGCCGCCTGCCTGATAAAACGCCTTGACTTTATTCTTAAAGATGTCGCTGTCATAAGCGTCACGGCTGCGGTGGTCTCTCACCTGACCGATACTGTCGATGTTGATCCAGAGGCAGTCGATCTGGTCGATATCAATCTTGTCGATAGTTTTGGGAGTGATAAAGAATCCACCCTCACCGCTATCTATAAATTCTCTTTTGAATAATTGAGCTGCAGCTTTCTCCTGCGGGGCCTGCATATCCTCGATTCGCTCGACGGGGATATACATCGCCATATTGCGGTATCTGATCAGATCAGCCCTGCCGGCAAACGCCGACGACAGAGTGATCAGAATCAGTGACAGAAATCTGAAAATTTTGATCATTGATTTTGAGGTTATAGTTTAAGGATATTTTAGCGGATGACACTCTTGACGATCTTGCCACCCTTGCTGATCACATAAATACCGGGGGTGAGATTGTCGGCCGACACCTCGATGCCCTGCAGGTTGTAATAAACGGCGGGGGCGTTGTCGTCAACATCGGTAGATATTGCGGTCACACCTGAGTTTTTGGCGGCAAGATAACTGATGGTGTTGTCTGTAAGCTTCTCGATATTGTCGTGGAAAGCATTGACACCCTGACGGGGAGCCCACTCATAAGCGGCCAGGCCATTGGCGATGACTGTGCCCTGACCCTCAGCCTGCGGGAGAAACTCGATGATGCCGGCTACGGCGTGGTCTTGAACATGACCCCAGGTGCCGAGCACTACGGCATTATTGTCTTTCTCAAATTTCTCGACAGTGTTTGCGCCTGCGGCGTCATAGCTATATGAGTTGAGATCCCAGCAGCAGTTATGGTCTTCGCGCCACATCTCAGTGCCGTTACCGGTGCCGAGCAGGGCAAAAGTCTCCATCGGGAAGTCATAATTGGTGGTCATCCCGGCATACATCTCATGGCCGCGGTGATCATAATATTGTGAGGGGTCGAGACCCTCGGGGTTATCGTTAGAGTTGACAAACCAGTAGCCGATCTGTGCGTTGACTGTCCAGATATCTGTGCCGGAGCCACCATCGCCGTCGCCATAGATATGCGGGTCAAACTTAGAGTCGATACGCCCGAGCAGCGAAAGCATCTGGGTAGCCTGCTTGGTGAGCAGCAGATTACCACCCTCGGCAACATAAGCCTTGAGAGCGTCTATAACCTCGGGGGTAATAAATTCGGCGGGGAGATTGCCCATACCCACATTGAGACGGTCGATATGCAGCCAGATGCAGTCGACATTGCCGGCATTGATTTTTGATACTTCGCCCGGAGCGATCACCACACCGTCGGGGTTAGACTCAGTGAAGTATTTGGCAGCGGCATATTCCTGAAAGTTGTCGATCGACTCTACATCCTGAGCACCGATCATGACGGCAGCGCGGGGGTTGGCGACAGCATCTGCGGCAAACAGAAGCGAAACAGATAAAGCGGTTGAATAAAGTAAAGAAGTTTTCATGTTTTATGTTATCGTTAGGTAAATATCTAAAATGTGATCTTTGATTTGTTATGGTATCTGATGGCGGGGTTATTTGGTAAAAGAGACCGGGGATGTCGCTGCGCGGGTGTCTCAGCGTGCGGGCGACATCCCCGGTGTTCTGTTTTTAGTGATTACTTAAGGTAATTGAGGATATTGAGAGTCAGCTTCTCGACGTTACCCTGATAGGGGTTGGCGCCAGAGTTCTGATTCCACTCGTATGCGGCGAAACCGTTGGCGATGCAGCGACCGTGGTCACCGGCTGCCGAGAAATCGACAAGACCGGCCACGCAGTGGTCACGCACATGTCCCCAGGTGGCGAGCACCAGTGAGTTGGTGGTGACCTCAAAGTTCTTGATTACATCGGGCTGGTTACCCTTGCCGTAGATATTGCAGTCCCACATACAGTTGTGGTCTTCACGCTGGCCGGGCCCGATAAGCGGCAGGTTGGGATAACCATATCCGTTGGGGTCTTCGAGAGTGAGGCCCTGGAAGATGGCGTGAGAGGTGCGGTCATAGAATCCCTGATCTGCGCCGTCGCGGAAGTCCCAGCCGAGATAGGGGTTGATGACCCATACATCGTCACCCGAGCCACCGGCACCGTTGCCAAAGATTGTGGGCTCCATCCCCTCGGGCACGAATCCGAGCGGCAGAGTGAGCTGGGTGGCCATGTTGGCGAGGTAGAGTGATCCGCCGTTAGCCGAATATTCGCGCAGGGCGGCGATAGTGGCGTCAGAAGCAAGGTCGCCGGGGAGATTCTGCCAGCCGAAGGGGAGACCCTCACGGTCGATTTCGATCCAGATCACCGAGCAGATGTCGGGGTCGAGCGATGAGATCTGGGCAGGGGTGATAAACTCGGCGTTCTCCTGGGCTGCAAACCAGGTGGCTGCTGCGCGCTCATCGTCGTCGGGGAGATCGGCGATAGTGGGCGCGGTCATCAGATAGGCCATCTTTGATGGCACGAAAGGAACCACGACATTGACCGACACGCCCTCTGACACATACTTGTTGTCATACTCGACTTTGACGGTATAGAAGAGCTGACGATCCATCGGCTGCCCCTTGAGAGTGCAGGTGGTGGTGCCGGCAGGATAAGAGGCAGATGCGCCGGTGTTGCTTGTGACCCTTACGCCTGTCACATTCCCCTGAGGGAGCTGCCAGGTAAGTGTGACCGAGCGGCCGGTCACCGAGGCCTGGAGGTCTGAGGCGGTGGCCATCTCGGGTACTTCGGGATACCCCTTGGGCTCATAATCTGAGCAGGAGCTGAGCAGGCCGCAGAGCACAACGGTCATCAGGGCCAGCATATATGATGATAATTTTTTCATTGCTAGGGATGGTGTTTTGATTTATTTATAGAGGTCACCGGCGTTGTCGACCTGGTTGACGGGGATGGGGAGATAGATCTCATCTTCGGTGAGATTGGCACCCTCGTAATATGAGTGGATCTTCACCTCTGAGGCATAATACTCATTCATGGTCTGAACGGCTATACCCCAGCGTACGAGGTCAAACCAGCGGTGACCCTCCATAGCCAGCTCGATGCGGCGCTCCATGCGCACTGCCCGACGGGCATAATCCTGATTCCAGCCGGTGGCGGGATACTCGTTGACGAGATAGTTGGCCAGATTGGGGTTGCAGTCGACAGGGGTATATGAGGGGTCGACCGAGCGGGCGGCCTTGGCGCGGATGGCGTTGATAAGGTCGCGTGCCTCGCCGAGATTCTTGTTTTGCTCGATCAGGGCCTCGGCCTTCATCAGCATCACATCGGCATAGCGGATGAGCGACCAGTTGAGCGATGAAGCGCCCCAGGGAACGATACCGGTGGTCACGTAGGGTGATTCGGGTGCAGGATAAGGCTTCTTGCCTGAATACTGGCCGTAAAGCTCAAGGTTGCGACACCATTTCTCGTTATACATGTGTGAGCGCCAGGGCATCCCTATGCGGCCAAATGTAAAGTCGAGACGCGGGTCGACATTGCCGGGATAGTCGGGGCCGTCGATATTGTCATTATTAAATGATCCGTCGAGATAAGGAAGACCGTTTTCGTCGGTGCGGAATGCGTTGACCAGATTCTGCGACCCGAGATAGAAGTCATCGCCGTTGCCATAGAGGTTACCCTCTGACCAGGTGCAGTTGAGACAGTTGTTGAAGTTAAACTGGTCGGGGCTGTTGGCCGACGAGAACTGGATAGCCATCACCGACTCATACATATTGTTGTATTCGGGCTTTGACATATCGAGGAAGTTGGGATAAAGCTCATACTGGCCTGAGTCGATCACATATCCGGCATATTGCTCGGCCTCAGCCCATGACGAGGTGAAGAGGCTAACGCGGGCCATGATAGCGGCGGCCACATAGCGGTTGAAGCGGCCGGGCTGCCTCTGGGTCTCGGGGAGGGCGAGATAGGCGGCGCGCAGGTCGGTCTTGATAAACTCGGCGATCTGATCGCGGGTATACTCGTCGGCGCGGCAGCCCGAGGGGTCGATGACGGTCTCGTCGAAATAGGGGAACATCTTGAAGATGCGGAGCATATCGAAGTAGTAATATGCGCGCAGTGTCTTCATCTCGGCCACGAATATGGCGCGGTTATCCTCTGAGATCGACTCGGCGTTGAGGATAGAGCGGATGGCGGTGTTGCATCTGGCGATAGAGTAATAGTTGTTGCGCCATTTGAAGTTTGCGATATCATTGTCGCTCTGGATATTGCCCACTTCATACTGGTGCATGTAACCCTCCATTGTCACACCGTCGCCACCCTTGAGGGCATCGTCTGAGCGCAAGTCAAACACCCAGTTGTTGATCGGGCCGGCAAAAGACTCGTTGTTGCCGAAATAGTGACACAGCAGAGTAGCGTAGGCCGAGGTCATCAGGTCGAGAGCCTCCTCGTCACCGATTTGCTCATCGGTGAATGAACCCTGGGGCTTGGTGTCGAGCAGGTCGTTGCAAGAGACCGTGGCGAGAGCCATAGAGGCCAACGCGGCTGCGCAGAGGGTGTTCTTTATAATGTTTTTATAGTTTTTCATCGTTGCTGTTATGATGGCGGGAATTTCCCGCGATTATGTTTGAAGATGAGAGTGATTAGAACTGGAGGTTAAGACCGATGGTGAAGGTGCGCGGGCGGGGATAAGCACCGTTGTCGATGCGTGCGCCAAACTCACCGGGGAGTATCTCAGGATCAAGCCCCTTGTATTTGGTCATGGTGAATACATTCTCGACCTGACCATAGACATCAAGATTTGATGCGCCTAATTTCTTGACGATATTCTTGGGAAGTGAGTATGAGAGCTTGAGATATTTCATCTTCATGTATGATCCGTTTTCGACATAATAGGTCGAGAAGCGGGCCTCGTTGTTGTCGTCGGTCAGCGACAGGGCGGGGATGTCGGTGGCGGTGTTTGTGGGGGTCCATGCGTTGAGGATGTCGGCACCGCGGTTGGTGGCGAGGTTGCCATAGTTCATCGACAGCAGCTGACGCTTCATGTGATTCTGGATGTCGAAACCGAAATCGCCGGCAAAGAACATATCGAGCGTGAATGCCTTATATTTGAATGCCAGGTTGATACCCATCGACAGATCGGGGTTGGGGTCGCCGATGATGCAGCGGTCGTTGTCGTCGATGACTCCGTCGCCGTTGAGGTCGCGATAGATAAGACGGCCGGGGGCAGCACCTGTCTGAGAGGCGTGGTTGGCCACCTCGATCTCATTCTGGAAGATACCGTCGCATACATAGCCATAGTAGACGCCCATCGGTTCGCCGGGGATAAGACGCTGGTCGCCGCCGATAAATTTCTGACGTGAGTTGAGTGTCACCAGCTCATTCTTATACTGCGAGAGATTGATAGATCCGTTCCATGAGAAGTCGCCATATTGCGGTGAGTTATAGGCGATGGTGATCTCCCATCCATTATTCTTCATGTCACCGGTGTTGAGCCATACGGCAGCATTTTCGCCGGCCACATCGAGGGCGGGGGGAATGGTGAGCATATCCTTGGTCTTCTTGATGTAATAGTCGGCGCTGATGTTGAGGGCACCGTTGAAGAATGTCATGTCAAGACCGATATTGTTCTGATAAGTTGTCTCCCATTTGAGTTTGGGGTTACCGGTCGAGGCCAGTGTGATACCCGAGGTTGTCGACGAGTTGGTGCCGTTGAGGTCATAGGCGCCGTTACCGGTGTTGAAGATATAGGTCGAGTAGGCGGGATAGAGCGAGGGGATGTTGGCGTTACCGTTCTGACCCCATGAGTAACGGATCTTGAGATCGTTGAGGATATCGTTTTCGGGGAAGAAAGCCTCGCGTGTGGGACGCCATGCCAGTGAGAATGCGGGGAAGACACCTGCGCGGAAATCCTTGGCGAATCGTGAGTTAGAGTCGCGGCGGATGGTGAATGATGCCAGATAGCGGTCGGCATAATTGTAATCGGCCTTACCGAAGAGTGAGAAGACGCTCCACTGGGTCTTGCCGCCTCCTGAACCGCGGACACCTGTGCCGGCACCTACCTGCATGAAGTCGGCGTCCTCAAAGGCGTAACCCTGACGCCATCCGTTGAGGTCTTTGAATGTATAGCCGATAGCCTCTGTACCGATAAGTACGTTGAGGTGATGGACACCGTTGAATGTCTTGTTATAGTTGGCTGTGTTTGTCCAGGTGAATGTGTCGCCCTGGCCATAGTCACTCGACACACTGTTGACATCACCGGGGTTGACGGCGCGGCCGAGGTTGACATTGAAATACTGGCTGTGCTCGATACCGATGTTGGTCTTGAGTGTGAGACCCTCGATGGGCTTCACCTCAAGGTAGGCGTTGCCGAGGACACGCCATGACTGCAGCGAGTTGTCGGCGGCATTGGCGATAAGCTGGCAGGGGTTGGCCAGGTCAGAGGCGATAAGCCCCAGCGGGCGGGTCCACTCACCGTTGAGACCCTTGACGGGGAGGGCGGGGTGCTGGCTCATGGCGGTGAAGGGGATACCGCGGTCGCCGGCCACATCCATACCACGGTTGGTCCAGCGGGCCACCATCAGGTTTTCACCGATGCTGATATATTTGTTGAAGTCGTAGCGCGAGTTGATACGTGCCGAATAACGCTCGTAGAATGTATCGCGGATGTTACCGTTCTGATTGATATAGTTGAGCGAGAAGAGCACCGATGCTTTCTCTGTATTGTTAGAGATTGAGGCGGTCAGGTTGTTGGTCCATGCTGTGTGGTAAACCTGATCCTGCCAGTCGGTGTTGGTTGTGGGGAAGTTGGGATTGCCGTCGACAAAGGGTTGCAGCACAGGCACCTCGCCATTGCCATAGAGCACGTGTGAGGGCTTGATGTTAGAGTTGTTAGAGGCTGCCCAGTAAGCGACGCCCCACTGGTTGGCATCGAGCATCTTGTAACGCTTGGCTATTGTCTGGGCCGAAGCGGCATAATTGATGTTGATGCTCATGCGGTCACCTTTACCCTGCTTGGTGGTGATGATAACGACACCGTTGGCGGCGCGGCTACCATAGATAGAGGCTGAGGCGGCATCTTTGAGCACCTGCATACTCTCGATATCCGAGGGGTTGATGCAGTTGATGTTGTCGGTGGGCACTCCGTCGATGATATAGAGAGGATCATTTGAGGAGTTGGCGGTCGACATACCGCGCACACGGATCGAGCCGGTACCGCCGGGGGCGGCGTCGGGCACTACGTTCACGCCCGGGAGCTTGCCGGCCATAGAGTTCATGATATTACCTGAGTTTTCGCTCAGAGGCTCCTTCATGTTCATCACGGCCACCGATCCGGTCAGGTCGGCCTTGCGCTGTGTGGTATAACCCACGACAACGACCTCGTCGAGCGAGGCAGCATTATCTTTAAGGGTGATGGTCATCTCAGGCATCGCCTTTACTGTCTGAGTCTCATATCCTATATATGAGACCTGAAGGTCTGATCCCTGAGGGACTTTGATTGTGAAATTACCATCAATGTCGGTTGACGTGCCGGCATTGGTTGCGACCGAGCGGACAGTCGCCCCGATCAGAGGCTCATCGTCCGACCCTGACAGCACAGTACCGCTGACGGTAATCTCTTGTGCTTTGACGCTGAAGACTGCCATGAGCATCAGCAGCGTGTACAGGATTGTTTTTTTCATGTCTTGTTAGATTGGTTTGAAAATTGTGCCACAAAGATAGTATCACAGCCCGTCGGGGGGGGTATGACAAATATTTCACTTGCTGATAAAAATCGTGCAATGCCGAAATTTTACTATCAAATGCCGGATTTTTCATCATTAAATCAGTATCCCCGCGATCTGACACGACCACGGGGATACTGATATAATCATTTAGCTGAGCTGCCTCAGAGGGCAAGCCGGTCTCGCAACTCTGACGGAGTCTCGCCGAATACCGTGCGATAACATTTGGTAAAATATGCCGGCGATGAGAATCCCACCTCATATGCTATCTCGCTCACGGTTTTAGTGGAGGTCTTGAGCAGATGCTGCCCACGGCGCAGACGCAGCTGACGCATAAGCTCTACCGGCGAATAGTTGGTGAGGGCTTTGATCTTGCGGTAGAATTGCGAATGGCCCAGCCCCATAGCTGCCGCCAGCTGCTCGACATTGAGATTGGGGTCAGACATCTCCTGTCTGAAGACAGCAAGGAAACGGTTATAGAACTCGTTGTCCGGATCGGTATTCCCCACTATCTCGGTTTTGTCGGGCTTTTGAGACTTGACGGGTGTGTCGTCGGGCCGCTCGGCCTGTTGCTCAGCTATGGTGTGTGACGGTGCCACACCCTCGCCACCCTGCCACAGATTGCGTATGAGCTTGCGGTTGTCGAGCAGATTGCGGCATCGGGCACGCAGCACTTCGCCGCTAAAGGGCTTGGATATATACCCGTCGGCCCCGCAGTCATAACCCTCGACGCGCTGCTCATCCTGGGCGCAGGCGGTGAGCATCACCACGGGTATGTGTGAGGTGGTCACCTCTGACTTGACACGCCGGCAGAACTCAAGGCCATCCATCACCGGCATCATTATGTCAGAGATGATGATGTCGGGCACAAATCTCACGGCCTTGGCGAGCCCTTCGCGCCCGTCGGCAGCCTGATATATCTGATATTCCTCGCCCAGCACCGACTCTATGAGATTGCGCATATCGGCATTGTCATCAATGACAAGCATGGTTGGCTTATCGTCTGATGCTGAGTCGGGTTGCGGTGTGTGAGCCCAACCCCGCCAACCCCCCGAAAGAGAACAAGCAGACCCTGGCCACCAGAAAAATATAAGTATGGCGCAAAGAAGAGCAAAGGGCCGCGACGG
>CAMWLR010000016.1 GCA_947175215.1 uncultured Porphyromonadaceae bacterium | reverse complement strand
ATCTATATTTGTCTATATTTGCCAAAATTTATATCATTGATTGTCAGAGATTAAACATCTATATTAGTCTATATCCGTTTATATTCAGGCAATATGAGAGGTCTGAATACTTGACAAAGATGATTTTCTGTTATAATTTTGCAATGTGAAATTCTTCAAACCCCGGATAAAACCGAGGTCTGAAAAGGATTAAAGACAAAAGGATTTGTTTGATTTATTTTAAGGAATTAGTTTTTAGGGTTAGTATTAGTGACACAAGTTTCGACTTGTCTCACGCATCAAAAGAAGATAATAATCGTGTTTTATGTTAGGTTTGTTATCCATCGGCTGATTTAGCCGAGGAAAAACTAAAGGGCTGGTCCGCGAGGGTCGGCCCTTAGTTTTTCTCCCGTGTCTTAACATAATAGCCACCCTACATAATAGATAACCACCCTACCCGCATGAACCATTCTAAAGTTACGGATGTTAGAATGGTAACTTTGCTCACAACCTCCCTCTAAGAGTCGCGCTCATCGTCAAGAAATCCAAAAGAGAATACGATGCTGCAAATTGACTCAGAGACCAAAAGAATTGTATTATCAAAAAATTAACGAGAGATGAACAAGCATTTACTCCTTGTAGCCGCAGCATGTTGCGGGCTCATGTCATCATTTAATGCCAATGCACAAGACTCAGTCGTAGTCGAAGAGGAAACTGTCGTTTACGGCGATCTCAGCAATTGCAAGACAAACTACTCGACTCCCCGCAACGCCAACTGGTTTATCCAGGTCGGTGCAGGTATTGATGTACCTTTGTTTGAAAACGAATTACCCACAGGCGACCCCCGACGTCACGTAACCGCGACATATAACGGAGCAGTCGGCCGCTGGTTCTCTCCTTATTTAGGATTGCGCCTGAGCGCATACGGCGGCGCTTGGCACTGGGATAACGATTCATACTCAAAGGCCAAGTTTGTCAATGCCAATCTCGACTTCATGTGGGATATGTGCAACTCTCTCGGAGGTGTAGATCCTGACCGCCCGGTCAGCGTCGTGCCGTTTGTCGGTCTCGGCGGTACATATGTATGGGGTATCGAGTCAGCCGGCACAAATGTATACCGCGAAGGTAAATCTCGCAACCGTCAGTGGGCTCTCCCCGTCTCGGCCGGTATCCAGTTCAGATTCCGCCTTTGTCGCTACTGCGACTTCTTCCTCGAAGGTCGCGCTTCATTCTACGGCGACAATGTCAACGGTGCAGCTATTGACGCCCCCGTAGACATCAACGTGCAGGCCATCGGTGGTTTCACATTTAACCTCGGCGGCGTAAAATACGCACCTTATAATGCCTGCAAGGATATGGCATATATCTCGTCTCTCAACGGTCAGGTCAATTCGCTTCGTGCAGAACTCGCCACCACCACTGCCGCTCTCGCAGCCGCCGAGTCACAGCTCCCCTGCCCCGAGGTTAAGCAGACCGATTGTCCCCAGGTCACCGCAGCCCCGCTGATGTCGACCGTAAGGTTCACTATCAATTCAGCCGTAATCTCTGACGAGGAGATGGTCAACGTCTACAACACCGCCGAATACCTCAAGAGCAATCCCGACCTCAAGGTACTCATCAAAGGTTACGCCGATAAGGACACCGGCAGCTCGGCTTACAACCTCAAACTGTCAGAGCGTCGCGCACAGGCTGTCTACGATGCCCTCACCAAGATTTACGGTATTGATGGTAATCGCCTCTCGATTGACGCAGAGGGTAGCAGCAGTCAGCCCTACACCACAAACAACTGGAACCGTATCGTCATCTTTGTTCCCGGTAACTGATAACCGTAACAAACAGACATAAATATCCTTAATAAAAGCAGGTCTCCGCCTCTAAAATAGTGGTGGAGACCTGTTTTATTACTGTGGATATGTAGCGTGTAATTTTTTCTTAAACGCTTGTCAGTCTGCCTTATATGTGTTTATAAGCGAGGTACTGCCGGCATTGGTGTGACGGGCGCAATATTTAATCTTACCATTGGTGTCAGCTCTGACGGTTGCATTTTCGGCACGCAGTTCGCCTGCATCTACGTAACCTGACGTATCTGCCGTGAAAGAGACTGTCGATACCACCCCCTTGAGAGTTATCTTGCCGGATGTATCTGCACTGCCCACCACCTTGCTGCCCGTAAGGTAATCGACTTTGATTGAGCCGGATGTATCGGCATCTACCTTGACTTTGACAGAAGATAGCGACTTGGCATAAACTGACCCTGAAGTATCGGCGTCGAGGTCTGCGTCTGAGGTCTGCACCTCGTCGATCTTAATCGAGCCCGAGGTGTCAGCATCAGCCGACAATGAACCGCATTGCACAGACTCCAGGTTAATTTTACCTGATGTTGATGCCTCTAACTTGAGTTGGCCGCCGTGACGGAGTGTAGAGGCCTTGAACGAGGCCGACAGAGACATATCTATCAAGCTTACTGACGGCGCAGACATCTTGACGGTAACCGGCGATTTGGATCGCTTGTTATTTTTACCATTAAAAGTCTTATCATTCTTATAATACTCGTCATCAAACCCTATCTCAAGTTTAGATCCCTTGACCTCTATGGTGAGATGATCCATCTCATACTGCGGGCCCGTCACTGTCACCGATTTTTGCGCGCCCTGCACAAACTCGACGTTAAAATTACCGCCAACCTCAATTTTCTCGAACGCGCTCAAATTAAAATCGCGCGTCACTAATCCTGATGAGGCGGTGACAGCATTCTCTTTCTTCACTTTTGATTTTGCGTTAAGGCCAAACGAGGATACAAGCCCTAAAGTCAGACCGCACACTGCTATGACGGCCGCCATCAACATTACAATATTTTTCTTCATATGATATGATTGATTTATATCTCTTTGACGCAGCAAATAGGTTAAATGTTGCATCAGTCATTACTTTTTTATTAATAAAATTCCTCACGTATCACCTCACGCTTGTCTGAGGGGTAAAAAAAACGTAACTTTGCAGCGAAAATGAACGCATCAGGTAACCATAACGCTCATCTTAAAGGTATAGTAATGTTCCCACATCTACTCCCTGCCGTTGACCGCGCAAATTCGACGACACCTGTCATCATCGCAGGGCCTTGCAGTGCCGAGAGCCTGGAGCAGGTGCTTGAAACCGCCAAGGCAGTGGCAGCATTGGGGACAGATGTATTCAGGGCCGGGATATGGAAACCTCGCACACACCCCGGTTGTTTCGAGGGGGTCGGTACGGAGGCTCTCGGATGGCTCGCAGATGTAAAGGCTGAGACCGGGTTGATGACGGCGACAGAGGTTGCCTCGGCCACACACCTTAACGAGGCACTTGACGCCGGGGTCGACATTGTCTGGCTCGGAGCACGCACCACCACCAATCCCTTTGCCGTACAGGAGATTGCAGATGCAGCCCGAGAATGGGCAACCCGTAACGGCAGGGAGATAGCAGACCTCCGCTTTCTTGTCAAGAACCCTGCCAATCAGGATCTCGAACTGTGGATAGGCGCCATACAGCGATTATATAATGCCGGCATCAGACGCATCACCGCTATCCACCGCGGATTTAGCGTCTACGGCAGTCATTTCTACCGCAATCCTCCCCAATGGCAGATACCGATGGAGCTGCGTCGTCGCACGGGAGGCATCTTGCAGATACTCTCAGACCCCAGCCATATAGGCGGTAAACGCGAACTGGTCGAGCCAATTGCCCGCCAGGCTATCGGGCGAGGGTTTGACGGCCTGATAATCGAGACACACCCCCGCCCCGACTCAGCGTTAAGCGATGCAAGTCAACAGATTACCCCTGACCAATTAGCAGGTATCATACACCGCCTCAACAAGCCGCTCGATAATGTCTCTGATTCACAACTCGATGAACTGCGCAGTCAAATAGACAGCACCGATGACGAACTGATGGCCTTGATAGAGAAACGGATGGAGATAGCGCGCCGCATAGGGGAATTCAAACGCTCAAAATCAATGAAAGTCGTGCAGCCCGACCGCTATGAGAGCATGATAGCACGCCGCGTAGCCGAAGCTGAGTCACATGGCCTGTCTCCCGACTTTGTCAAGGCGCTCCTCGCAGTCATCCATGAGGAATCTGTCAGACAGCAACTTGACTGACACCATTATAAACCTCATGCTAAAATTACTTTTCTCAGAATTATAATGCCGTGTCGTTAAAAATGCGGTCTCTGAGTTTGGCCGCATGATGGCGATAATCCTTTGACATCAGATAGGACTCAATCGTAGCGCAATGTTTCTCATTGTGCATATCCGTACCGATAAAGTCAACCATATCATTGTCAATCAGATACTCGGCCATCTGCTTTACCTCCTTGCCATAATTACCGGCAAGACTCAGCAGATTGACCTGAAAGAGATTTCCCGCATCATGCAGCTGATGATAGCGGTTTTTATTCGTGAAATAATAAGCGTAACGTTCGGGGTGCGCGAGTATCGGCTTATACCCCCTCATCTTCAGGTCAAAAAGTATCTTGTCGAGATTCCAAGACTCCTGTATGAATGAATTCTCGACCAGCAGGTAATTGTTGGGCATAGGGGTGACCAATCCCTTGTCGAGCTGAGAGGTGAAGAATGCGTCAATGCGATATTCGGCCGACAGTTTCAGATCTATATCCACACCTCGCTCTCTGACAGCATCACGCAACCGACCGAATGCCGGCACGAGCGTGTCAGGCGTATTCTCAAACGTATCCTGGGTAACGTGAGGTGTAACGATAATGCGCTCGATCCCCCACTCTTTTTCACGGGCGATAAGTTCTGCACCACCCTCGGGTGTGCTCTGCCCGTCATCTACGCCGGGCACAAGGTGACAATGTATATCTGTATGGAAGAATATCTCGGGGCGCTCGGCCTGCTTTTTCCTGAAGAAATTAAACATTTCCAATAAATAATAATACGGCCGTCGACCTATGGCACACTCCGGGCGCGCGACCCGTCTGATACCTTCTGACAGCTTATCCTTGAGTTGCAAAGTTAAGCAGATTTTCCGAGAATTTCAATATTTTTATGCTATTTTTGACGGGAGCTATTGAAAATTCAAAAAAAATCATTAAGTTTGCATGTAGTTTTATACCATAAAGAGTTTTCAACTATGGATAAGAAGTTAAAAATCAGAGATTTGACCCTGCGCGACGGTCAGCAGTCGCTGTTTGCAACCCGTCTGAAACAGCAAGACATCGACCCGTTGCTGCCCCTGTATAAGGATGCAGGTTTCTACATTATGGAAGTATGGGGCGGTGCTGTGCCTGACTCAGTCATGCGTTATCTCGACGAATCTCCATGGGATCGTCTGCGCATCATCTCAAAGGCTGTCGAGGGGAAATCGCTTCTCTCGGCCCTCTCGCGTGGCCGCAATCTTTTTGGCTATAGCCCCTACCCCAACTCGGTGCTCGAGGGATTCTATAAAGAGGCCATCAAAAACGGTCTCAACATCATGCGTATCTTTGACGCGCTCAACGATATCGACAACGTCAAGGAGTCTATCCGCCTGATCAACGAGTTAGGCGGTATCGCCGATGCAGCCGTCTGCTATACAATCGACCCCAAAGATGAAGCACCCGCCGAGTCCCCCAAGAAAAAAGGATTCTTCGGCTCTCTCTTCGGCAAGAAAGAGGAAGCTCCCGCTGCCCCCAAGAAGATCTTTACCGACGAGTATTTTGTAAACCTCGCCGTCGAGATGGAGCGTCTGGGCGCAAAGATCATCACCCTCAAGGATATGGCCGGCCTGGTTAACCCCTCGCGTGCCGCATCGATCATCAGCAAACTCAAGAGCGCCGTCAGCGTGCCCGTCGACTTCCATACCCACTGTACCCCCGGTTATGGTCTGGCTTCATCTGTCATGGCTATCCTCAACGGCGTCGACATCCTCGACACCAACATCTGGTGGTTTGGCGAAGGGTCGGCTGCCCCCGCCATCGAGCTCGTTTACATCTTCTGTAAGAAACTCGGCGTAGAGGTAGAGGTGAATATGGAGAAAGTCGGTGAGATACGCGAGCGTCTCGAAGGCATCCGCCGTAACCTCGCAGACTTTGACCTGCACAAAGATAAGTTCCCCAAGAAATTCGATCCTCTCAAAGATACCCTCCCCGCCGAGGTTGACGCTCTCTTTGACAAGGCTATCGCCGCCGCCAAGAGCAACAACGAGGAGGAACTGCTCGACGCATGCCATGCCATCGAGGATTACTTCGGTTTCCCCAAACCCAATCTCACCGTCAAGAACGCCGAGGTACCCGGCGGTATGTACTCTAACATGGTAGCCCAGCTCAAGGCCCTGCAGGCAAGCGACCTGCTCGAAGACGCCATGAAACTCATCCCCAAGGTACGTCGTGACGCAGGACTGGTGCCCCTGGTTACTCCCACCAGCCAGATCGTCGGTTCGCAGGCAGTACTCCTGGCTATGGACCGTCGCAAAGGTAATCCCGATTACACCCAGACCAACAACCAGTTTATCTCGCTGGTCAAAGGTGAATACGGTCATACCCCGGTTGCTGTTGATCCCGCCTTCCGTGCTCAGATCACCGGCGACGCCACCGAGAAACCTTATGACGTATCGTCATATAAGAAGCCTACCAACCCCAACGTTGATGATCTCGGCGGTGTGCCTCTGGCATCCAACGATGAGGAAATGCTCCTGCTCGAACTTCTTCCCAACGTGGCCAATAAGTTCCTCCGCAACCGTCGTGAAGAGGAATACAAGGCCAAACAGCCCGCCGAAGCACCCGCTGCTAAAGAGGCTACCCCGGCTAAAGCATCTGTCTCAGACGAGCCTATCACCGGCGAAGTCTTCCGCGCACCTATGGGTGGCCGCATCATCGAGATCAATGTCAAACCCGGTGACAAGGTCAAGAAAGGTCAGATCATGATGGTCTATGAGGCAATGAAGATGGAGAACGACCTCGAGGCCGAGCGTGACCTCACCGTTAAGCGCATCTTTGTTGCTCCAGACGAAGTCGTCGGCACTGATGCCCTCCTCCTCGAGTTTGAGTAATCTCACGATCCTATACAGCTAAAAAAATGGATTCCGGATTGACCGGAATCCATTTTTTTTCATTATTTTTGCGTTAAACTTAATCATCACGGCAACTGATGAAGCCAAAAATATCGGTCATAATACCTAATTATAACCATGCCCCCTATCTGAGGGAGCGCATCGACAGTGTCCTCAATCAGACCTATGATGATTTTGAGATAATCCTGCTTGATGACTGTTCGACCGATAACAGCCGCGAGATTATCGAGTCATACCGATCTGAGCCGCGTGTCAGCGAGATTGTCTATAATGAAGTCAATTCAGGCACGACTTTTGCTCAATGGCGTAAGGGGCTATCATTAGCCCGCGGCAAATATGTGTGGATCGCCGAGAGCGATGACTCAGCCGACCCCGATTTCCTAAAGATCCTTGTCTCTCTTCTCGATGACAACCCTGATGCAGTGCTTGCCTTTGCCGGCTCAAAAATCATCGACAGTCTCGGGAACGAGATTCCCGGTAAGGACTGGGACAAATACGGATCTCATGACGGCGAGACCGTCAAATACACGGGGTATGAACTGCTCGGGCGGCGATTGCTACGCAACAACCTGCTGTATAACGCATCAATGATTCTCTTCAGGCGTGACGCCGCCCCTGAGATCACCAACCTGTACACATCGATGAAGTTCTGTGGCGACTGGCTATTTTGGTCACGACTCGCGGCCAAGGGTGAGGCAATAGAGGTCTGTCGCAAACTAAACCGATTCAGACAGCATAATCATAAAGTCTCAAACACGGCATCACGTGAGGGGCTGACGTATACCGAGGGATTGGCAGTCGTGGCAGAGATGACTGACACACTGCACCTCACACCGACCCAACGCAAGGTGATAGCGGGGCGTATTTGCAAACGGCTGCGCAAATTCCCCGGCCTGCTCGACTCAACTCCACAGCTACGTAAAGCTCTTTGTGAATTTATCGGCTCTCAGAGGCTCTACCCTCCATTGTTGGCCGCTATCTACGAGGCTGACAAACTGTTACATTTCTCGGGCCTTCCCCCCCAGGCAAGGAAATGACGGTGACACTCTATCATACCACTCAACTGATTTTGAGAACAAACTTGACTGATGAAAGTATCTTTGATAATATCGACATATAACTCACCACGCGCTCTCGAGGCCTGTCTGCACAGCGTACTTGTCCAGACCCAGCGGCCGTATGAGGTACTGATTGCCGACGACGGGTCGACCGACTCGACTGAGTCGGTCATCAAACGGTTTATCGACAAGGCCAACTGTAAAGTGACCCATGTGTGGCAGAAGAATGAGGGTTTCCGTCTGGCAACGATACGCAACAAGGCTATCGCTCAGGCTACAGGCGACTACATTGTGCAGATCGACGGCGACATACTGCTGCATCCTGATTTCATAGCTGATCATGCAGCAGTAGCAAAGCGTGGTCACTTTGTATGCGGCAGCCGCGTATTGGTCGACAAAGAGCTCACACAACGCATCTATGATACCCCCACGATCATGCCCCGGCCCTGGAGCTACGGCATCTCTAACCGCAAGAACGCAGTGCGCTCTCCTCTACTCTGCTCAATGATACAACTCCTCTCCTCATCCCTCAAATACCGTGGTTGCAACATGGCGTTTTGGCGTAGTGACCTGCTGGCAGTCAACGGTTATGACGAGAGCTATACCGGGTGGGGATGCGAAGATCATGATTTAGTGGCTCGTTTGGTCAACCACCGCATAAAACCGCTGCAGATCAGACACCGCGCCATATGTTTCCATCTGTGGCATCCCTCATCAAAGTCATCTGACACTTTTGAGCGCAACAACGCGCTGCTTGAGCAGACCCGCCGCGAGAGACGCATACGCAGTCTTGACGGGCTCGACAAATATATCCACGGGAAAATCACTATCTAATGAAATCTGTCATCCATCCCGATTTTGAGAATATAAGAGCAGAGCTTGTATCACTCATAAAGGGTGATTACACGCCCCTCAAAACATTCTGCAACAAACGCAACACTGTCGAACTCATCTCGGTCGCCGGACGCAAGATGGTACTTAAGAAATATAAGCCCAATGGATGGGTGACAGGATTGATCTATACACTTTTCAGGAAATCAAAGGCACGCCGGGCATACGAGCATGCCATCACCCTGACATCGCTCGGGTTTGACACGCCACAGCCGATAGCTTATTTTGAGGATAAACGTGCCGGTATATTCCGTCAGGGATATTTCGTATGTGACTATGCTGATCTACCCTCGGTCGAGCAGATCTTCTATTCTGACAAAGAGCGTCTCAACAAAGATGAACACCTCAAAATGGCGCATAGTCTGTCGCGCTATACGTTGAGTTTGCATAACGCCGGAGTGTTGCCGCTCGACTTCAACACAGGTAATATCCTGTTCAGCAAAGCCGGTGACAAATACGACTTTACGCTGATTGACATAAACCGTATGAAATTCGGGAAAATCCCCGGCCTAAAGAAAGCCATGATCTCATTCTTTCAGCTCGGGACTTATCCCCATGACTACCTCGGCCTGCTCGAACCGTATGTTTGGGAGAGGCAATTCAATTTTGAGGAAGCTCTTTATGAGGTCCTCAAGCTGCGACGCAAACAGAGCCGCTGGCGCCGATTCAAAGGCTTCTTCAAACCCGCTAAAAAATCTCTGTAAAGAGTTCTTTCTTCCTTCCCTATCAGACGGGGATAACGATCATCGGTACGTCTGCGCGGAACAGGATCTTGTGAGCGATCGACGGATTAAACACGCGGGCAAACACTGTGCGCTTTTTATTGGGGACGCAGAGCATATTGAATTGCGCGTCATCGATAATCTTCTTGAAATCATCGAGCAATGTATTGAGTCTGACGGTCTGCATATCAAAGTTGCATCCCGGGAAATGCTCACGGCAATACGCCAGCAGATTGAGACTCGCTTTGCCGACCTTTGCATCTCCAGTCGCTTTCTCGCGACGCCCCGGTACATGTATCAGAGTAACATCGAGCTGTCTGTCAGAGAAGAGGCGATAGAGCGTATCCAGAGCGATCATATCCTCTTGATCGAGGTTGCAGATAAACGCCACTTTACGCAGGTTGGTGATCGTCTCGATGTCGACATTCTCGGGGACAGTGAATGCGGGTATCCGGCATGAGTCAAGCACCTCGGCCGTGACGCTGCCAATCAACTCGGCCTCCTTTTTAGCCGTTCCGCGCGTCCCCATCACGATCAGCTGGGGGCTGTTTTCGCGGGCATATTGCAATATCACCTCCTCCGGTATCCCTTCAAGCACGGTGGTCGTAAATTTGACGGCCGGCAGATCGCCCGACTTTATGCTTTCGCGCAACTTGGCCGCATACTGGTCCATCATCTTCCGGGCCTCGTCACCCATCGTCTGCAACTCCTCCATATCGGCCAACTCATAATCATACGAGTCAGTCATCTGTATGCCGGGTCCGGCCAAAGGGGCAATAAATGAGTGCAGTATCTCGATCGAGCTTCCCGATCTTGAGGCTATGAGAAATGCCAGACGGGTGGCGTTGTCAGAATGATGCTGAAAGTCAGTAGGCAGCAATATTTTACCCCCTTTAAGCACGCTCTCACCCTCGGTCGGAATCTCAAAAATTTCGATATTTTCGATAATCCTCAGAGCGAGTGGCAGGTCTGACTCCTTAATGCGTATCCTCACACCAGCCGACACCGTCGGAACTGACAGGTTGACATTGTTAAGCTCGACATATATCCCCTCTCTCTCGAGCAGGGATTTGATCGGCTGAGCTTTCTCGTATGTGTGAATAGCTACTGTAATCAGGCGGTCGGGGGTCATATCTTCTTTATCAATTATATAATACAAACTATGACACGTCTGTCTTAATCGTGACCTGACGTGTCATAGATAAATGTTTATTAACGGTAAAAGGTTTACGCTTCTTTCTTATTCTCTTCTTCGCGGATGATCTCTACCGCCATGTCATAGATTGTGGTATCGTCAAGCACCACGATGCCGCCGTCAGGACCCGGCTCGATATGCAGGCCACAGTTCTTGCCGAACTCATAATTTGTGCCGCCGAAGTAGTTGCGGACGGTCTGGGGTGTGGTGTTAAGTTTATCGGCAATGCGTGTAACGGCACCATCAGGGAGTGCATCTTTGATGCGACGGAGATCGTTGAATGAAATTGTCTTGGTCATATGCCTAAAGTTTTTGAGGGGTTTATAATTCAAGATTTAAGGGTCAGAGAGGAATTTGCCATAAATTTATACACTTTATCCGAGATATACAAATTTTTATAGTATGTTATAAAACATATCATTCTGCTTTTATCTCTTAATCTTGCATTTCTCAACCACTTATCACACGATAGGATTTTAACCTGAGACCTCTCATATTTTTTCGACCTCAGAGGCTTTGACCCATGCCCTCTCGCCGTGGCCGACCAACACCTCATACCACATCCCCTCACCGGGATTTGAGATAGAGTCTATGATCTCGACTTTGGTCCCCTCATGTAGCAGAAATGCCTGCTCGGCCTGACTGCGTGCCTCGCGCGGAGAGGTCGAGAGTTGTGATGACGGTGGGAGGATAATGGCGTACCTGTCTGTGTTGACACGGTTGGCTGCGTCAAATGACACGATAACGGCTATCACCGTAACGATAAAGACGATTATGCCCCCGAAGAATCCTGTTTTTTTTAGAGCCACGGCCGATGAGAAGATATAGGTGGCCAGTGCGCCGAGAAAAACAGCAAAGAGGATCAGTGAGATGACGGCCCAGGTATCGGCTCGGAACATTCCGACCGCACCATCCCATATTGATTGCATATATGACCCTGAGTCTATCTGCTTGTCGGTTATCCGCGAGTTGACAAACTCAAGGTTAGCGCGTGCGTCGGCATTGGTAGGGTCAAGTTTGAGTGCCCGTTCATAATTGACGATCGCTTTGCCCAGATTGCCTTGACGGTAATAGGCATTGCCGAGATTATAAAACAGAGTGGTCGAACTGCCGCCTGTCTCAAGTGCCTTGAGATAAAGCGTCTCGGCTAACGCAAAATTATCGGCACTGTAAGCCGTGTCGGCCTGGAGGGCGTACTCTTCGGCCGAGAGGTCAGTAACCGTTTCATCAGCCGGAGTTACCTCCGCATCAGAGTCGGGTAACTCGGTCATAACCTCAGGGAGATCGCTGACCGCCACACTGTCTTGACCATAGAGCGTACCGACGGTCAATACCGCCGACAATATCATTGACAAAATCCTGAAATGTTGTTTCATGACGCAATCACTTACGTTTGCTGAGATTACTTTTTTCGAGTTCATTTATAGTCGAGGTCGCATCGTTATAGAGAGACTCGACCGAGGCAGCCGACGATGAGTCGGGCGTATAGCGTGCCATCTCACACTGGTCGAGCACAGCCAGCACACGGTTGGCTGTCTCGTCGCTCACACCGCGGTCTGTCAGGGTCTGCATGATATTCTGACGTGTCAGCTGCGAGACAGGCATCGCCAGTTTGTCACCGAGATAACCCCACATCGCCTTGAGCATCGCCTCATAGAACTGCTCGGGCTGATGCGAGCGCATATAACCCTCGGCAGCCCTCAGTCGACGGCGTGCGACCTTGTTGGCGCGTGCATTGCGACGACCCGCCACATCAGCGTTGAGTCTTGCCTGTCGCCCGTATATCAGCACGACAACCACAAGCATGACGACCATCAGCGCTACAGCTCCCCAGTACCACCATTTATATATGATGGGCTGATGAGTGAGCGTTAGCCCCTTGCTGCCTGTCTTGATATGCAGGATGTCGGTATTTTTGGCCTCGATCTCGCGCTGCTCGTTGCTGAGGGTAGTACCACTACCCTTAGCTATCTCCATCGTGTATCCGGGAGCGGTCAGGGTGACGTATGACTTCTTGGAGGGGTCGAAATATACAAACCTTTGCTCGGGAATCTTAAACGTTCCCACACTCTGCGGAACAATTGTATAGTCAACAGCCATCGTACCGGTCACCGTCGACCCGCTTACACGTGTGCGATAGTCTGTTTTGGGGGTGAACTGCTCGAACTCAGAGGGGAGCTCGGGTTTAGGTTCATGCAAATATTTAATATTACCCGTCCCGGTAATAATGTATTCGAGCGAGGCGGCCTCACCTGTCTTGACACTCTCGGGCGAGAGACGGCTCTCAAATGTAAACTGGCCGACGGCATTATCAAACCCGGCAGGTGCAGGCTGAGGCAGCGGGGTGATGTTGACCGTCGATGTGAAGGGCTGCAGGTGGACCTCCTTCTCAACGGGGCGTCCCGAGACAAACCATCCGTTGCTGACGCGCTCGATCTGCACGACACTCAGGTCATACTTACCCGAATTGATGGTAAGCTTACCCGACTGCTGCGGGAAGATGATACACTTTTTCAACACCGCCGTCACATAGTTCTGTCCGTTATAATTCTCGACAGCGTTAAGTGCTGCCTGAGTATCAACCTCCTCGATAAGGAAACCGTCGAAAGTCGGCGGCGATGTCATCATGAAAGAGTTGATACGCTGATATTTGGTGTAGAGCTTGATGGTACACTCGATCGCCTCCTGCTCATACGCGTGGCTCTTGTTGAGGATGATTCTGACAAATATATCATCCTTTGAGATCGGTTGCGAAGAATTATCTTGAGACGAGAGGTCATCGACATGCACACTCTGTTGAGGCTGCTGACCACCGTAACCATACCCGTAACTGCCACCTTGTTGAGAGGGCTGGTTCTTATCGGCCGGGAGTACTTTGAATGTCGCCTGCTGAGAGGTGAGTTTCTTACCGTCAACCACTATCGAGGCAGCCGGGATAGTGAAAGTACCCTCGCTCTCGGCACGGTATATAAACGTATACTCAACCGTACTCGACGACGATGCCTGACCGTTGATGATCTGATAACTCTGCGAAGTGCTCACCCCCGGTGATGGGTTGAGCAGTTTACAGCCGTTGATGGCAGGCGCATTGAGACTTGTCCCCTCGCCGTTAGAGAGGCGGTAAGTGACCGCAAACCTGTTGCCGGCGATCACATTGCGCGGAGGGATGACCTGAAATGAGGTCTGGGCCGCCAACGTGATACCCGTCAGCAAAAACACCGTCAATATCGATAACAACTTTTTCATCGTCGTTGGTTTTCTAATTGATCATTACCACGGTTTGGCAGTCTGACGCTGACGCGACTGCTTCTCCTGATCCTGTTTCATCTTCTCGACCTTCATGCGGGTCTGCGACTCTTTGTCGTCCATCGCCTTGAGGATCTGTGCGGCATTTTGTTCGCTCATGCCGCCCTGCTGTTGTTGTTGCTGTTGTTGCTGCTGTTGATCCTGCTGCTGATCTTGCTGATCCTGTTGCTGTTGATCTTGCTTCTGATCCTGCTGTTGTTGGTCTTTATCCTGATTCTGATCTTGATTCTGATCCTGCTTATCCTCGTTTTGATCTTGCTCCTGTTTTTTGAGCTGGGCAAGACGCAGGTTCTGTCGGGCCTGATTATCTTCGGGGTTACGACGTAAAGCTTGCTTATACATCTCGATAGCCCCGGCGTAGTCCTCCTTTTTATATGCGATATTGCCCCGGTCATAAAACGACAGCTGAGCCAACTCTATATCAGTGCTTTGAGATGTCTCGGCCAATATGCGGTCTGCCTGAGCGATCAGCGAATCACCCTGATTGGCCATGTCCTCGCCGCGCTGCTTGAGATAAGTCGATGCGAGATTAAATTTGGCGCGCTGATTATCACCGTTCTCCTCAAGAGCTTTGGTGAATGAGACCTCAGCCTCGGCATATCGCTGCTTGTCATAGAGGTTCTTACCCTCTTTCATTAAATTGCGCTCGCGCTTGGTCGAGGGGCGGCTCTGCTCTGACTGACTGTCATCAGACTTGCAGCCGGTCATCAAGCCGGCCACGAGCAACAGCCACGCCGAGTATGATAATATCTTTATGAAATGCTTCATTTCTGATTGTCTTTTTTCAGTGACTCACCGCCTGCGGCAGCGATCTTCTTTTTAGAGAAGAATGTGTATCGTTTGAGCCAGCCGATCTTGCTGGGAAGCACCACGGCATCGATTACCAGCAGTATCATCGCGATCCATATAAACATCGGGAACTGCTCGGCACTCGCTTTGTATGTCACGTGCTGCAGGTCGCTCTTCTTGATCTGATCAAGCTGATCGACCAGAGTGCCCAGTGCCTTTGATGATGACCCGTTGATATAGATACCACCGCCGGCCGATGCTATCTCCTTGGCCATCTTCTCATTAAGGAAAGTGGTGACAGGTGCGCCGTTCTCATCCTTGAGAAACTCGCCGTTGCGGTTGACCGGTATGGGTGCGCCCTTGATAGAGCCTACACCCAACACGTCGACCTCGATGCCGAGGCTCTTGGCATATTTGGCCATCTCGACAGCATCACCCTCATGGTTCTCTCCATCGGTGATCACAATGATCGCTTTGTTGACATCCTCGGCAGGTGAGAATGAATTGATAGCCATGTTTATCGCCGTACCGATGGCCGTACCTTGGGTAGAAACCATCTCGGTCGAGATCTCATCGAGATACATCTTGGCTGAGACAAAGTCGGTCGTGATCGGTAACTGTGTATATGCCTCGCCGGCAAATATAATCAGACCTACCTTGTCATTGCCGAGTTTGTCGATAAGATTTGCCAGCAGATATTTGGCGCGGTCGAGTCTCGATATACCACGGGTATCGTCGGTAGATGACGCGAGCATAGATCTCGAGACGTCAAAGGCAATCATCACCTCGATACCCTCGGTCGACTCCATCTCGACTTTCTCACCTGCGCGCGGACGTGCCACAGCAATTATGAGCGATGCCAGCGCCAGCAACTGCAAGGTAATCTTTAGGGCCGGTTTATATTTAGATGCCTCAGGCATCAGATGCTCGATATGCGCGGGGTTGCCATAGCGACGCAGCTTAATCCTGCGCGCCACCCGTGACCAATACCACAGACCGAATATCACCGGTATCAGCAGTAACAGATATAATAATGAGGGATATGCAAATGACATGACAGAATTACGGGATTGTGCGTAACCAGGTTTGACGTAATATTAATTCGAGCACCAGCAATGCGAGAGCGGCCAGAGCCCAGGGGAGATAACAATCCTCTGTGTGAGAGAAATGCTTGACATCTATCTCGGTCTTCTCGAGACGGTCGATTTCGTCAAACACATCCTGGAGGACACTGTTGCCGGTGGCTCTGAAGTATTTGCCGCCGGTGGTCGATGCAATCTTCTTTAAGGTTGCCTCATCTATGACAACCTGCTGAGGCTGATATTCGATGCGGCCAAACATATTGTAGACCGGATAAAGTGCCGTACCGTTCTTGCCTATACCGATCGTATAGACCTTTATACCATACTTGCGGGCGATCTCGGCGGCAGTCAGCGGCGCGACGATACCGGTGTTGTTTGAACCGTCGGTAAGCAGGATGATACTCTTTGACTTGGCGTTGCCATCCTTGATACGGTTGATCGAGGTAGCCAGACCGTCACCGATGGCCGTACCGTCCTCAAGCATCTCGCGGTTAAGCGATGACACATAGTTTGTCAACAGCGAGCGGTCAGTAGTCATAGGTACACCTGTAAACGCCTCGCCGGCAAACACCACCAGACCCATATTATCATTCTCGCGACCGCTGATAAATGATGCGGCCATCTTCTTGGCCGCCTCCATACGGTCGGGTGTAAAGTCGCGGGCAAGCATCGACGACGATATGTCGAGTGCGATGACGATGTCAGTTCCCTCGGTCTTTGAGGTGCGCCATGCGTCACGCGTCTGCGGACGCGCCAGACAGACAACCAGACAGCAGACGGCAAGAAGTCTCAGCAGATACATCGCATAGAGACCATACTGTCTGGCCGGTCTCCCCAACGACCTGAACGGCCCGGTCGAAGATACCTGCAAGGATGGATGTGCCGTATGACGACGCCATATCCACCACCCTGCCAAGGGGAGACAGACAAGCATCAGCCATAACATTCCGGGATTTGCGAATTGCATCTTTATATCTTTCTATCTAATGATGACACTATTGTTGTTTTGTTTGAGCCGGAGTGCCGGGCAAGGTTTGAGTTGTTGCTCCGGGTGCTACCTGGGATGTGACACCGGCCTCGGGATTGACCTCAACGGGCTTGGTCTCCTCGACAAACTGTATCGCATCGGCCAATGCGCGGTGATTATCGTCAGGGATGGGTCGTACTTTGGCAAATTTGACAAAGTCGGCAATCTCGAGGATACGCTTCATGCGGGCGTTAGACATGCGGGTCTCTTCATTCTCGCTGAGCACGCGCGTGATCTGCTGCGATGTCATCTCCATTGCGTTGATGCCGAAACGTCCTTGCAGATAATCTCTGAGGATATCAATGAGCAAGGTATAATATTCCTTCTCCTGACCGCTCTGCCACAGATTCATGGCACGGAGATCATCGAGACGTTTCATGGCCAGTTCGTAAGGGGGTATCGGTTTCTTGCGAGGCATGAGCGGCACATCAACTTTCTTGGTGAGGATGAGATATGTGCAGACACCGCCGGCAATCAGAAGCACAGCCACCAGAATCCACAACCAGTAATCGGTCAGCCAGTCGGGGAGAAAATCATACCACTTGGTCTCGAACGATAACACGGGCGCAATCGGGTTGATATCCTGCATCTGACTTACATCCACCGGATTGACCTTGAGGGTAATAGGCTCGGTGCGCAACGTATCAGGGCCGGTCACCATCAGAATCGGGGGGATCGTGTACACGCCCGAGTCAAATGACTGGATGATCAACGCGCGCTTCATCTCAACCAGACCGTTACCGAGATCTGCGGTGTCACCGTAGACCCAGTCGACCAGTTCGATCTCAGCCGGCACGGCTTTCTCATCAATAAGGATCTGAGACTGCATGTCAGCCTTGTCGACAATATCAACTCTTATGGCCGTGCGATATCCCATAGTCAGCTGCGACGAGTCGACCGATGCCTTGATCGACAAGGCATTGACCCGGGGAGCCGCAGCTATTGTAAAGATTAACAATAATATGTTTGTCAGCCGTTTAAGCATCAGACAATCAAACAAAAAAGTGATTAAAAATTCAAAGGTGACACAGACTCGGCTCTCGAGATCTCAGACATTTGCATAGAGATCTCAGACACGTTTTCTGAACAGCCCCATCAGGGCGGTCACATAATCTTCGTCAGTGGCCACCGAGCAAGCGTTGACGCGACACCGTTTTAGGGTGTCTGACATCACCTGCTGGCGTTCATACCACCAGCGGTTATAACTGTTTCTGACCTTTTTGGATGAGGTATCGACCCACTGCTCGGCGCCTGTCTCAAGGTCGCTGACCTTCATCAGACCGACATCGGGGAGCTGGGCGTCGCGCTTGTCATAGACCTGCACGCCATAGACATCATGCTTGTTAGAGGCGATTGACAAGGCTTTATAATAATCCTTGTCATCAATAAAGTCAGAGATGACAAAGGTCGTGCAACGCTTCTTGAGAGCATCAGTGAAATAACGCAACACCATGCCGATGTCAGTGCCGGTATGCTCGGGGGTGAAATCAATCAGTTCGCGGATAATGAACAGGATATGTTTCTTACCTTTTTTGGGCGGGATAAACTTCTCGATCTTGTCAGAGAAGAATATTACCCCGATCTTGTCATTATTCTGAATGGCCGAGAAAGCGAGCGTGGCGGCAATCTCGGCTATCATCTCGCGTTTCTCCTCTCCGACAGCGCCAAACAGGCGTGAACCGCTGACATCGACAATGAGCATCACGGTCATTTCGCGCTCCTCTTCATACACCTTTACATACGGGCGGTTATGACGCGCGGTTACATTCCAGTCGATATCACGGATGTCATCGCCATACTGATACTCCCTGACTTCCGAAAAGGTCATGCCACGCCCCTTGAATGCCGAGTGATATTCACCGGCAAAGATATTTTGCGAGAGTCCGCGCGTCTTGATTTCGATACGCCTGACTTTCTTCAACAGTTCGTTGGCATCCATTAGCTATTGATTCGTTTAGGATTCAGAGGATATAGACAGCCTGCAGGCATCAGGGCACGACAACTTTGTCAAGGATTTCAGAGATAATCTCGTCGGCGGTGATGTTGTTGGCCTCGGCCTCATAGGTCAGACCGATGCGGTGACGCATCACATCGTGGCAAACGGCGCGGACATCCTCGGGAATGACATACCCGCGCTGACGCAGGAATGCATAGGCCTTGGCTGCACGAGCCAGCGAGATCGAGGCACGGGGCGACGCACCAAAGGCGATAATGCTCTGCAACTCGGGCAGACCGCACTGTGCCGGGAAACGTGTGGCAAACACGATGTCTACGATATACCGCTCGATCTTCTCGTCGATATATATCTTCTCGACCACCTGCTGAGCATCAATAATATCCTCAGGGCGCAGGATAGGTTGCACCTTGGTCTTGGTGTTGGAGAGATTCTGACGGATGATCAGCTTCTCCTCCTCACGCGAGGGGTAACCGATAACGACCTTTAACAGGAATCGGTCAACCTGGGCCTCGGGCAGGGGATAAGTACCCTCCTGCTCGATAGGGTTCTGGGTAGCCATTACCAGGAAAGGCTCATCGAGGGGGAAAGTATGGTCGCCGATAGTCACCTGACGCTCCTGCATGGCCTCAAGCAGAGCGGCCTGCACCTTGGCAGGGGCGCGGTTGATCTCGTCGGCAAGGACGAAGTTGGCAAAAATCGGGCCCTTCTTGACCTGGAACTGCTCAGACTTGACGCTATAAACCATAGTACCGGTCACGTCGGCAGGAAGAAGGTCGGGGGTAAACTGAATACGGCTGTACTTGGCATCGATAAGCTGTGACAGGGTTTTGATGGCAAGAGTCTTAGCCAGGCCGGGGACACCCTCGAGGAGGACGTGTCCGTTAGAGAGCAGCGCGATAAGCAACGACTCTACAAGATGTTTCTGACCGACGATGGTCTGATCCATCCCTCGTGTGATAAGATTGACAAAATTGTTTCGGCTTGCCACGAGGTCGTTAAGCTCTCTGATATTTACCGTTTCACTCATATTTTATTAGATAGTTGAGTTATTCTTTATGCAGTTGAGTTATTTCTTTATGCAAATGTAAAGAAACAAAACAGGTAAACGTTAAGATAGAATGTTAAAATTATCTATCAAGCGTTTACCTCTTTTAAGATTTAATCATTTTTAAGCAATCGATCTATCTCGTCATCACTTTATATGCCTCTTTATCGGCTTTTCTGAGTGATTCGCGATCCTGCGGGTCGATGTCGTACTTTGATTTCGGGGGGATAACCAGCACCATCCCGTCCTCGAGATTGTCGGGATCTTTGATCTTATCCTGATTCTCAAGATAAATATAGACCCAGAATTTTGAGTTGCCGTAATGACGGCGTGCCATCACCGACAGGTAATTGCCGGGGCGAACGGTGTCGGTGACCTCTTTGTTGGCAGCCATTGCTGCGCCGGCTGTCATCTCATGGGTATCTGCCGTTGCAACGGCATCCTCATCCTCGATCTGCTCGGCCACGATGCTGTCAGTGTCGTTGACGTTTATCTCTGTCGAGTCAACCACAAACACCTCCTCGGGATCAACCTCCTCGGCAATCTCCACCCGGTCGCCGGCATTATCATCCGTAGCTACTTTGGCATCATGCCATCGCAACGCGATAAAACAACCGACGACACCGATAAGCATTGCAGCTATGGCGGTCATCACTAATGTGAGGGTTGTGTGTCCGTCCATCCTCATCACCGTCACCCGGCTCTCCGGCTCAAGTATTACCGACATCGGCGAATCATTAGCCGACTGAGGCGCAGCCATTTGGGGTACAACAGATTGGGGTTGCGAAAGTTCCGGACGGGGTTGGGAGACTTCAGGTTGTGGTTTATCCTCGGTTTGCGGTTTATCCCCGGAACGGGGAGCGGTAAATCTCAGGGGGATCGGCGGGGGTGTCGGCAATGCCGTTTCCACGCTCTTATCAACAGCCTCTTCCCTATCAGAGTCCTCCTCCTTGCCGGCTAACTCAATATTATCGACAATCTTATCGGCTGTTTCATCTTCATCGGGGAGAGTCTCAGCAACTTTAATATTCACAGTTACGCTTGCTGCAACTTCCTCTGATATATCTCCTTTAAGCTCCTCGTCACTGATATTGTCGGCAACCTCGACGGTCTCGAATATTGCAAACGGAGCGTTGACCTTATCGGCGAGTGACTTGTCGGGCGCAAACTCCACAGTGGGCTTACCCTCAACATCGTTTGTCACCTTAAATGTGCCAAGTCCCGCAATCTTTACAAAACCGTCAGCCATCAACCCCTGGGTCACGACGGTCGAGAACTCCTTGAGGAAGTCACCGGCAATGCGGTCGTCACAACTCACCTTGCGGGCGAGCCGGGCGATGATCTCAGGCATGGAAATAGTCAGGCCGTTCATTTGCGAGGGCCCTCCGAAATCCCGTTTTTGAGTCTCCCGCCGGGAATAAACTCTATCTCAATCGCCGGAGGCAACAGCAGTCGCCTGCCGGTGGTGAGATCTTTGACGACAGTCTCATCACGCTTGATCCCCGTGAAAGAGCCCAACGAAGGGAGTGCGACCCGGTCGAGGTCACCGCACCCGTCTGCAATCACCTCCACGAAACCCTCCATCAGTTTTTGGGCCGTAGAGGTCTCGATATTGAGGCGTGAGGCTATGACGTTGAGAAATTGCTTGTTATCCAATTTTGCAATATTTTGGGCAAAGATAAGCATTTTCTGTTAAAAAACCGCGCCGACTCTTAAAAGAATCGGCGCGGCCATATAGCTTTGCAATATTATTTGTAATAAAGTTCAGAGCCTGTGCGACCCGGGCAGATTAGATGACACCCTGCTCCATCATCGCGTTGGCAACCTTCATGAAACCGGCGATATTGGCACCCTTCATGTAGTTGAGGTAACCGTCTTCCTGCATACCGTACTTCTCGCACTGTGCGTGGATAGCGGCCATGATCTGATGGAGTTTGGCATCAACTTCTTCGGCAGTCCATTGCAGATGTTCGGCATCCTGAGTCATCTCGAGACCTGAGCAAGCCACACCGCCGGCGTTGACAGCCTTACCGGGAGCATAGTTGATGCGGTTCTCGATAAAGCAGTCGATAGCCTCGGGGGTACAACCCATGTTAGACACTTCGGCCACGAGCTTAACACCGTTGGCTACCATCTGACGGGCATCCTCACCGTTAACCTCATTCTGAGTTGCGCAGGGGAGAGCGATGTCAACTTTCTGCTCCCAGGGTTTCTTGCCGGGATAGAATGTAGCACCGGGATATTTCTCTGCATAGGGGGCTACGATGTCGTCACCCGATGAGCGGAGGTCGAGCATATAGTCGATCTTCTCGCCGCTGATGCCGTCGGGGTCATACACATAACCGTCCGGACCTGAGATGGTGACAACCTTTGCACCGAGTTCGGTAGCCTTTGTGGCCGCACCCCATGCAACGTTACCGAATCCTGAGATGGCGACGGTCTTACCCTTGAGGTCTTCGTTCTTGAGGGCGAGCATATTCTGCACGAAGTAGAGGGCACCGAAACCGGTAGCCTCGGGACGCAGGCGTGAACCGCCGAAGTCAAAGCCCTTGCCGGTGAATGTGCCGGTGTGCTCGTCAACCAACTTTTTGTACATACCGTACATATAACCTACCTCGCGGCCGCCTACGCCGATATCGCCGGCCGGTACGTCGCGGTCAGGACCGAGATTCTTCCAGAGGCCGAGGATGAATGCCTGGCAGAAACGCATGATTTCACGGTCGCTCTTGCCGCGGGGAGAGAAGTCAGAGCCACCCTTGGCACCACCCATGGGGAGTGTGGTGAGTGCGTTTTTGAATGTCTGCTCAAAGCCGAGGAATTTCAGGATTGAGAGATTGACAGATGCGTGGAAGCGGATACCTCCCTTGTACGGGCCAATGGCGTTGTTAAACTGCACGCGGTAACCAATGTTGTTCTGCACCTCACCCTTGTCGTCAAGCCATGTCACGCGGAATGTCACGATCTTGTCGGGCTCGACCATGCGCTCGATGATTTTGTTGCGCTCAAATTCGGGATGCTGGTTATAGACGTCAACAACTGACATGAGCACCTCGCGCACTGCCTGCAGATACTCTTTTTCACCCGGATGTTTTACCTCCAGGGCGTTCATGATATTATTTATATCCATAACGTATGTATGAATTGGTTAACCTGTTTTGTCAGGAATTTATAATTTATGTTCTAAAGCAGTATTTCGGAGCAGTTATTAAGGGTTTGCCTCATAATTAACTAACACCACTGCAAATATACCACTTAATAATTGAATTTTGCAAGAAAAACTACAAATATTTTTTCGTCTGCCATGGGGCGGCTTGATAAGTGTGACAAAGCAGATTTTTTGTCAGTTTGGCAAGATGTTTGCTTGATTGTTTGTTATATTTGCAAAAAGTTTGACTGTTGAATGAAAAAGGAGATTTTTTCAGAGATAAAAGATAATGTGAGAAAACTTGTCGCCGCCGGTCGCCTGCGCGAAGCGTTTGCCGCGGCCCGCACCCTCTCTGAGGGTACGATGGCATGGGAGTTTTCTGACGCTCTCGATCAGGCCGAGCAGGCTTACCGCCGTCTGCTCTCATACGCTGTGTCGGGGGCCGAAGACCCGGCCCGCGATGACATGACGGCTGAGATTGGCGAGACCATACTGATGATCGCCGACCGCCTTGACCGTAATAACTCGGCTAAAGACCGCCCCACATTATATTATAATAACCTGCGTTACCTCAATGCCAACTCTGCCGAAAATCTGCCGACGGCTCTCGGGCGATATGTCAGCGAGTGCTCTGAGAGCTCGCTGCTTGATCTCGTGGCATCAGGGAGACATAGCGAGAAATTCCATGCTACCACCTCTGAACGAGAACTGATCGAGCGGACTGTCTTCAACCTCCTGTGGGTGACTTTCCCCCTCTCCCGGGCCGACGCCGAAGCGGTCAGCTCGGCCTTTGCATCGAGCGTGCTGCCGGCTCATTCTCAGGTACTTTTTACCTGGGGGTTGACTCTGGGGGGACTTGAGTTTTATGACCCGCGCCGTCTTGAACTCCTCTGCGATGCGTACACCAATGGCAACGCTGACGTATCAGCGGTGGCACTGTTGGGGATATTGCTGATAATGTACCGCTGGCGTGACCGTCACTTCCCGCGCAGGTTGCGCGACAGGTTTGCGGCCGTCAGAGAACTCCCATCCTGGATCTCAGATCTGCGTACCGCCTATATGGAGTTGGCACGCACGCGCGACACCGACCGTATCTCGGCCAAGATCCGCAATGAGATCGTGCCTGAGATGATGAAGCTGCGCCCTGATCTCGAACGGAAACTTTCATCTCAGGATGCCGTTACCCCCGAAGATCTCGAGGAGAACCCCGAGTGGCAGGAGATGCTCGATAAATCGGGCCTCTCTGACAGCCTCAAGGAGATGAGCGAGATACAAGAGGAGGGCGGAGACATAATGATGGCGACATTTGCCCATCTCAAGCAGTTCCCGTTCTTCAACGAGATCGCCAACTGGTTTATACCATTTCATAACGACCGCAGCGAGTTTGCCGATCTTCCCGGCAACGGCTCGATGTACAAGGTCGCCGGTATGTTTGAGGGGTTGAACTTCCTGTGCGACAGCGACAAATACTCGATGATGCTGTCACTTGCCAACGTGCCGCAATCTCAACGCGACACGGTGTTGTCTCAATTGAGCGCACAGGCCGATCAGTTCAACGAAATGCGGGCTGCATCTCTTGACCTGACCTCAGACTCGCGTCGTGCCGTGATACGCCGTCAGATACAGAATCTTTATCGCTTCTACCGGCTGTTCCGCCGCAAGGGAGAGTTTTACAACCCCTTTGGCGAGGGGGTCAACCTGGTGGCGGTCTCGGCACTTGTCGATGATGTCAAAGATCCTGAGCTGTTAAGTCTTATCGCCGAGTTTTATTTCTCTCACAAATATTGGGATGAAGCGCTCGATGTATTTGGCATCGTCGACTCAATCTCCGCCCCATCTGCCGCGGTATATCAGAAGATGGGTCACTCGCTAACGAAACTCGGCCGCATCACCGAGGCACTGTCTTGCTTTGAAAAAGCCGATATGCTCGACAACCGCAGCGCATGGACACTGACACGCCTGGTACGCTGTCATCAGCTGGCCGGTAACCATACCTCTGCTCTCTCGGCGGCGCTACGTCTCGAAGAGTTGCGCCCCGACCAACCCTCTAACTCACTGGCTATTGGTCGCGCGCATCTTGCCTTGGGCCATTACGCCGAGGCGGTCAAGGCTTTTTACAAAGCGTTTTATCTTGACGAGAAATCAGGTAAAGCATTACGCCCTCTGGCGTGGAGTCTGCTGCTTGACAAGCAGTTTGACCAGAGCCGCAAATATTATGAGCGTATAATCACCGACTTTGACCCGCGTCCCGAAGATTACCTCAACATGGGGCATCTCTCACTGGCCACCGGACACTTTGACGAGGCACAGAACTTTTATCGCCTAAGCATACTGTCGCGTCCTCATCCGACCGGGTCGACTATACCCGACAAGGAGATACCGCGCAGCTCGGTCGAGAGTTTCATCGCCGACTTGAAAGCTGACTCGGCGGCTCTCGCGCGTCTCGGTGTCACCCCTTCGCTCATTCCCCTTATCACCGATGCGCTGCTTTACTCGCTCTCGTGATGAGTGATTATCCGGCGAAAAATCGTATATTTGCAGATTAATCAAAACTAACAACGATTTATGGTAATACAACGTTGGCAATCAGTTTGGTTGCTCGTGGCGGCAATACTGGTCGCACTCTTCTGTTTCCTCCCCATGGCCTACATCAGTCTCGAAGGGCCTGAGATAACGACCACCGACTCGGTGACATTTATGTACCCCTCTGATAACACTGTCGTATTTATCGTGGGCCTGTTGGTTACAGCCCTGCTGGTACTCAACATCTTTTCATTCAAGGATACCCGCAGACAGAAGATGATGACGATCGTCGCCATCGTGCTCATCGCCGTACTGGCCGCTTGCGCTTGCCTAATGGTTTATGGCTTTGATTCGGCGACCGGACGTGCCGAATGGATGGGGAGCATACTGTTGCTGATCGGGGCCGTAATCTTCGCCCTGCTGGCATACCGCGGCATCTCGCATGACGAGAAGCTGCTCAAGGCTGCCGACCGTCTGCGCTGATAAAAAATATGGACTTCAAACTCACATCACAATACAAACCCACGGGCGATCAGCCCGAGGCCATCGCCCAGCTTGTCAAGGGGGTCAACCAAGGCCTCCCCGCTCAGGTGTTGCTCGGCGTTACCGGGTCGGGCAAGACTTTCACGATGGCTAACGTCATCAAAGAGGTCAAGCGCCCCACCCTCATCCTGAGCCATAACAAGACACTGGCCGCACAGCTTTACAGCGAGTTCAAGCAGTTTTTCCCTGAGAACTCGGTGCAGTATTTCGTGTCTTATTACGACTATTATCAGCCTGAGGCATACATCCCCTCTGTCGATAAATATATCGAGAAAGATCTCTCGATAAATGACGAGATCGAGAAACTGAGGTTGGCCACCGTGTCGGCCCTCCTCTCGGGTCGCCGCGATGTCGTGGTGATCAGTTCGGTATCGTGTCTGTTCGGTATGGGTAATCCCGAAGACTTCGATGCCAATGTCATTGAGATCAAAGAGGGTCAACGCATCTCGCGCAACGCATTCCTGCGCCGTCTGGCCGAGTCACTCTACAGCCGCAATGAGATCGAACTCAACCGAGGCAATTTCCGTGTCAAGGGAGACACCGTCGACATACGCCTTGCATATGAGGAGATTATCCTCAGGGTAGTGTTTTTTGGTGATGAGATAGAGTCTATATCTACCCTGCACCCTCTCGACAACACCCCGCTGGGGCGACATGACCGCTTCCAGATCTACCCCGCCAACCTTTTCGTCACCTCTAAGGAGCGTCAGGCATCTGCCCTGGCACAGATGGAACTCGATCTGGGCGAGCAGGTAGATTTCTTTGACAAAGAGGGAAAACTCCTTGAAGCCAAACGGCTCTATGAGCGCACGACATACGACATCGAGATGATACGCGAGGTCGGCCACTGCCCCGGCATCGAAAATTACAGCCGATATTTTGACGGGCGCGAACCGGGTATGAGACCTTTCTGCCTGCTCGACTATTTCCCTGACGACTTCCTGACCATCATAGATGAGAGTCATGTCACCGTGCCGCAGATCAGAGCCATGTATGGCGGAGACCTGTCGCGCAAGCAGAATCTTGTAGATTACGGATTCAGATTGCAGTCAGCCCTCGATAACCGTCCGCTCAGATTTGAGGAGTTTGAGAAACTCACCGGACAGATAATATATGTCAGCGCCACCCCCGCCGATTACGAACTCGAGAAGAGTGAGGGCGTAGTGGTCGAGCAGGTTATCCGCCCCACCGGTCTGCTTGATCCCCTCATCGAGGTGCAGCCAACCCTGCATCAGATCGACCACTTGCTCGAACAGATTGAACAGCGACGTCAGCGCGGTGAGCGCGTGCTTGTCACCACACTCACCAAACGTATGGCCGAGGAACTCAACGATTATTTCCTCAAACTTAACATCAAGACGGCATATATCCACTCAGATGTCGACACCCTCGACCGCATCAAGATTCTCGATGATCTGCGCGCGGGTGTCTATGATGTCCTCATCGGCGTCAACCTGCTGCGTGAGGGTCTCGACCTCCCCGAGGTATCGCTTGTCGCGATCATCGATGCCGACAAGGAGGGATTTCTGCGCTCTCACCGCTCGCTGACCCAGACCGTCGGACGCGCCGCCCGTAACCTCAACGGCATGGTGATCATGTATGCCGATAAGATCACCGAGTCGATGCAGCTCACCATTGACGAGACTCGCCGACGCCGTGAGAAACAGATGGCATACAACGAGGCCCACGGCATAACGCCACAGGCTATCGTCAAGGCCCGTGCCGCCCTTGTCGGGATGGATACCGAAGATCTCATGCCCGCATCAAATCCGCAGCGTGCCGCCGACCGCAAACGGTCAGCCGCCGCACAGGCATCAAAGGTCATACCCTATGCCGAGGAATACACATCGACGGTCAATATCGCCGCCGACCCCGTCATACCGTATATGAGCAAGGGTGAGATACAGCGTTACATCACCCGCATGCGCACTGAGATGGTACAGGCAGCCAAGAATATGGAGTTTATGGAGGCAGCCCGTCTGCGTGACGAGATCCTCAAGATGGAGAAACTCGCAGCCTCTATGCCATGACGCCACCGCCATCCTGCCACTGATTTACAGCCACTGATTTACAGCCGTTGATTTACAGCCGAGAATTGATTTAGCCGTATGTCGAGAATCACGCATAAAACCAAACCCAAAGCGGTCACGCACACCGAAGATAAACCTCACCGCCATGTCGGCGGCGAGGTTATAGACTACCCGCGTCGACCGGTCACCGACTGGCTACCCACCTCTGTCAAGGAGATGAAAGCACGGGGCTGGGACGAGGTTGACATCGTACTTTTCTCAGGGGATGCCTATATCGATCACCCCTCATTCGGTGCGGCCGTCCTCGGGCGTCTGCTTGTCGAGGTCGGGGGATATAAGGTGGCAATCGTGCCGCAACCCAACTGGCAGGATGATCTGCGTGACTTCCGTAAGTTTGGCCGCCCGCGACTCTTTTTCGGTGTGTCGGCGGGAGCAATGGACTCGATGGTCAACCATTACACCGCCGCCCGACGCCGTCGCAGCGATGACGCCTATACCCCCGACGGGCGGCACGGCATGCGTCCTGATTATCCGACGATCGTCTATTCTGAGATTCTCAAGAAACTATATCCCGATGTCCCGGTCATCGCCGGCGGAATCGAGGCCTCGCTTCGCCGTCTGTCACACTATGATTACTGGCAAGACAGATTGCGCCCCTCGATACTCGCCGACTCAGCCGCCGATATGATAATCTACGGCATGGGGGAACTGCCTATCCTTGAACTGTCCCGACGCCTCGATGCCGGTCAGAAAATCTCTGAGATCCGTGACATACCCCAGACGGTCTTTTTCGAGACACCGACCGAGATGAAAAAGATAACTGGTGACATCACCCCGATGCAAGGGGGGAATGTTGACCACATCATCCTCAACTCATGGGAGGATTGCCGCCGTGACAAGCGTATGCAGGTCGCAAACTTCAAGCATATCGAGCAGCAGAGCAACCGTTTCACCGGCGCAACACTCTGGCAACCGCTCGATAAGGAGAGGGTCGTCAGGGTCAACCCGATGTATCCCCCGATGACCGCCGCAGAGATCGACCGGTCGTTTGACCTCAACTATACACGTCTCCCCCATCCGCGTTATTTAGGTAAACGCATCCCGGCATTTGACATGATCAAGTACTCGGTCAATCTCCATCGCGGATGTTTCGGCGGCTGTGCGTTCTGCACCATCTCGGCACATCAGGGTAAATTCATAGCGTCGCGCTCTAAAGAGTCAGTGATGAAAGAGGTGCGCAAGGTCACCGCGATGCCCGGCTTCAAAGGGTATATCTCAGACCTCGGCGGCCCGTCAGCCAATATGTACGCCATGAGCGGACGCGATAAATCTGTCTGCGCCAGATGCCTGCGTCCGAGTTGTCTCCATCCCAAACCATGCCCTAACCTCAACACCGACCACCGCCCGCTGCTCGACATATATCACAGCGTTGACGCACTGCCCGAGGTCAAGAAATCATTTATCGGGAGTGGTGTGCGATATGATCTGTCACTGCATAAAACGGGAGACAAGGAGATTGACGCGGCTTCGCGACGTTATAATGAAGAACTGATTACCTCGCACGTCAGCGGTCGCCTGAAAGTGGCACCCGAACATACCGAAGATGATGTGCTCGACATAATGCGCAAACCGTCATTTGACCTTTTTGAGGAGTTCAAACAGGTCTTTGACCGTGTCAATGCAAAAAACAATCTCAGACAGCAGCTTATCCCCTACTTCATCTCGTCACATCCCGGTTGTCGCGAAATTGATATGGCCAACCTGGCGGTGAAGACCAAGCGGCTCGACTTCCGCCTCGAGCAGGTGCAGGATTTCACCCCCACCCCCATGACTGTTGCGACCGAGATCTATTACTCAGGTTATCATCCCTACACCATGCAGCGGGTGTTCACGGCCATCACGCCCGAGGAGAAACTGGCCCAGCGTCAATACTTCTTCTGGTATGACCGCACATACCGCTCATCTATCACGGCATCACTCAACCGCCTGCATCGCCCTGACCTCATCCGCACCCTGTTTGCGCGATGACCCCTCTTGTCCAGTCGCTGTCTTAGTAAAGACCGACACCTCAGTTAAATCTGACAGTGAATCGTGTGAGATTATCGTCGGGTGACGTAACGAGGCTAAATCGTGTATTGTGGGCTGTCAGCACCTCTCTGACAAACATCAGGCCTATCCCCTGGCCGTGAGGCTTGTCGGTGAAGAACGGCATAAACAGACGTGGTGATTTCTCGGGTGAGATCCCTGCTCCGTTATCTGTGACCGTGAGCGTCTTGCCGTCAACATTGACCGTTATGCGACCGTCGGCGCGCCCGGTTGAGAGAATACTCTCGACACTGTTCTTGACTATATTGACGAGTACCTGCAACAGTAATTCGGCATCTGCAGCGACCTCGTCACCGCCCGTCTCACTCACATCAAACGCCATCTCGATACCTTTAGGCACAGCCATCGACTCGAGGAATCTCCGCTCTGACTCGACAAGCCCGGCAAGCGAGACCGCGCGCAGCCTCGGCGCTGGTATCTTCACCACCTCGGCAAACCGGGCGGTAAACGCCGAGAGCTCGCTGCTGCGTTGCCAGCAGGCTTTCAGCACCTCTTGTATCTCGGCATCAGAAATCTCGGGGAGGGCTGTTGACAGAGCCGACGAAAACCCGGCCATGGTGTTGTTAACCTCATGGGCCATGACCCTGATCACCTTTTCATACGCTCCACGTTCGGCGGCAGTCACCGACCCGGAGATGTCTTCGGCAATATAGCAACGGTGCTCGACACCGCGGTCTATAAAGCTGTAACATGAGCACCGTATCACGCTCCCCGATGCGGTGCGGTAGTCATGCGACATCCCCACCTCGAGGTCGTCAAGGTCAGCTGCAGCCAGGTCAAGTTGCAAGGCAGCCGGATTGCGCACGACCGCCTTACCGTCAAAATCGAGTATCACGACACCGATCGGGGCTGACTCGATCAGCAGGTTAAGAAAATGAGTACGCTCTTCATACCTGATACGCTGCTCCTTGAGTTTGACGAGCATCTCGTTAAACACATCGGCTATTTTATCGACCTCAGGCTGGCCGACCTTGCGCAGTGAGTTGTTCCAGTCCTGGGCGCACAGCATGTCAAGACCACCCGAGAGCGTATCAAGCGGACTCATCACTTTGCGGTAAAAGATCCACAACCCTGCGCAACAGGCCACAGCCAACAGTTCGAGCATATAAAACCATGTCACCGACAGTCTGTCACCGACAAAGTAAAACAGCAGACACCACGGTACAAGAAAGACCACGGCAAGTATCATGAAAAGGTAGCGCAGCCTCATCTCAGTCCATATTTTTCCATTTTACGATAGAGGCTCTGACGGGTCAGGCCCAGCTCGACGGCTGCTTTAGACACATTACCTTCGTGACGACTGAGGGCCGTCTCTATTCTCATCTTCTCAAGTTCATCAAGAGTCCCGGTGGCCGATGCAATCTGAGTATGGCCCGGCGCACCGGCTGACGGCGACTCGGTTGTCTCGAAATCTCGGGCTGTCAGGCAATCTTTACCTGAGATCAACATTGTCCGCTCGACCTGATTTTTCAACTCCCTGATATTTCCCGGCCAGGGACGGCTGCTCAGCCAAGCCTCGGCATCTGCTGACAGACGCGGCAGTGTGACGTTATGGGCCGAGGCTCCGTTACTCAGGAAGTGGCGGGCAAGTCGGGGTATATCGCCGGCCCGCTCACGCAGCGGCGGCAATTCGATATTAACAAGACTGATACGGTAAAACAGATCCTCGCGAAACTCCTTGGCGGCGACCATCCGCGGTAAGTCTACATTCGTGGCACACACGATCCTGACATCAACCGATTTGGTCTGGCTTGAGCCGAGGGGCTCAAACTTCTGTTCCTGCAAGACCCTGAGCAACTTTACCTGCGACCCGTGGTCGAGCTCACCGATCTCGTCAAGGAATATCGTACCGCCATCGGCAGCCTCAAACCGCCCGACCCGGTCGGCAATCGCATCGGTAAACGCCCCTCGCTTGTGACCGAACATCTCGCTCTCAAACAGAGACGTAGACAGTCCCCCGAGATTGACTTTGATAAACGGCTTGTCGGCCCGGCGGCTGTTGCGGTGCAACGCCTCGGCAATCAGCTCCTTACCCGTGCCGCTTTCACCTGTGATAAGCACCGGTGCGTTAGTCGGTGCGACCTTGGCTACGGTCTGCAATACAGCTTCGATTTTAGGATCAGACCCGATGATAAAATCCCTGACCAGTCCACCCGTGTCGCCCGCTTGTTGTTGCATGTCAAGGGCCACGCCGATACGTTCGAGCAAACGGCGGTTATCCCACGGTTTGGTTATGAAATCAAACGCACCGGTTCTCATCCCCTCGACGGCCAGCTCAATAGATCCCCATGCCGTCATAAGTATGACGGGCAAACGGGGATGAAAGAGTTTTATCTGCTTGAGCAGGGTCAACCCCTCCTCACCGGTGGTGAACCGCGAGAAATTCATATCGAGGAGCACCAGTGACGGTGTCTTGCGTCTGATCTCGTCAATAGCCTCGGCAGGTGTGGAGGCAAACCGCGCGGGGTAACCCGCACGGCGCGTCAGGAATGAGAGTGATGACCTAATGGCGGCATCGTCGTCTACTATCAGTATCATACCACAAATATAGATGTTCGCAGGTTAACTAACAAACAATTTACCTATAAACCCGCTATGACACGGCGGAAATCGACATCGAGGGGCATCCCCTGCTCAAAATCATAGAGCGTGAGGCTGCGCAGCTGGTAGTAATAATACCAATACATATAGAGTTCATCGAGATATTTGAGGCGCGCGGCGTCTTTATTCTCCTGAGAGTTGTTGAGGTCGAGAGCTGACAATCTGCCGATCATGAATGTCTCGACCGAGCTGTCATAGCGCCGCATCGCGATCTCATCGGCGCGGATTGCCATACCTAACTGTGACTGCTGGTTGTTAAACCGCTCGACCAGCACAAACAGATTCTGGCAGAAATCAGACTTCTCTTTGCGCAGGGTGCTCTCGGTCAATGCCTGACGGCTACGGGCTGTCTCAACTTTACCTTTGCGTTTGCCCCAATCGAGCAGCGGTATCGACACCCCCACCTCGACTATCTGATTGTCGCGCAGATCGCGGTAAGTACCTCCGAGATTATTGTCTGTGCCCGTGAAACCCACCTGGACAAACAGATTGATCTGACGCATATCGCCTTTAGCTTTAGCCACCTCATAATCTGCCTCGAGCTGACGGCGGCGGATATTAAGTGCGAGGGGATTGTTGTCGAGGGCGAGCCTGAGGGCGTTGTCATAGTCGACCTTACCGGCTCCGCCATTGTCAGGCTGCAGGGGGATAAGTTCCTCGCTCTCCGGGAGATCGAGAAATGACCGCAGCTGGAACATTGCACTCTTGACATTGCTCTCACCCTCCATCAACTCAGATCGCGAGTTTATGAGGTTAAGCTCAATCTGCAACAGGTCATTACCGCTGATGCGCCCCATCTCACGCTGCACCTTGGCGGCATCATACATTTTCTCGGCGTTGGCGACATTCTGGGCGGCATTATCCCTTGTCTCTCGGGCGGTGAGAAGGTTAAAGAAGTATCTGATGGCTGTCATCGCCACCTCCTCGGTCGCCATGATATAATTGGCTTTCGCCTCACGATATCTCACAGGTTCTATACGGCGATCCCACTTTATATCGTTGGCGGCAAAGAGAGGCTGATTGAGTTTGAGCGCGACAGGCACTGACATATAGAGATTGCCGACTGTCTCGCCAGATAGCTGTCTGATGAAATCAAGTGAGGATGTCAGTGACAGTGTACCGCCGGTGAGCCATATCCTCTGCTCGACGTTGAGACTACCTTGCAGTCTGAGGTTGTCATCGCGCAGAAAGGTGTATGAGCCGTCTGAGTTCTGCCAAGTGTTGTAGCGTTTGTTATACGACGGTATCGTACCTGAGAAGGTCACTTCGGGGAGGAGCTTGGCCCGATAGGTGCGGTATTCCCAGTAGGCCGACCGTAACGAATTGGCAGCCACCTCGGCATCGACACTACGCTGACGGGCCAGGGCTATCACCTCGTCAAGAGATATATAACGTTCTCCCCGGGCGCTGACCGCCACGATGGCGGCCAGCAATGCAAATATTATACGGTATCGGGTCATGTCTGTGAGTGTGTGGTATGATAGACCTGTTACTTGACAAGATGTCCGTCAAAGAGATGGATGACGCGGTCGGTAGTGCGTGCTTGTGCCTCGTTGTGGGTCACCATTATCACCGTCTTACCATCCTTGTTAAGGGTGTGGAGCAGCTGCATGATCTCCTCGCTCATCTTTGAATCGAGGTTACCGGTGGGCTCATCGGCCAGGATAAGCGATGGATTGCCGACGATGGCTCGCGCTATGGCTACGCGCTGGGCCTGACCACCCGAGAGCTGGGCGGGGAAATGGTTGAGACGGTGTGCCAGCCCCACTTTCTCGAGAGCCTCGCGGGCAAGCTGGTTCTTATCGCCTGCACCTTTGCGGTAAGTCAGGGGTATCATTACGTTATCAATGACACTCAGGGTCGGGATGAGATGGAAGCTCTGGAAGACGAATCCGAGGTTTTCGTTACGGAAACGTGCCATCTCGCGGTCTCGCAGTCCGTTGAGTTCCTTACCGAAGAGTCTGATCTCGCCACCCGTCGGACGGTCAAGCAGACCGATGATATTGAGCAGAGTGGATTTACCACAGCCCGACGGGCCCATGATAGAGAGAAATTCACCACGGTTGACGTCGAGACTGATATTCTCGAGTGCTTGTGTCTCTATGGTGTTGGTTGTGTAGACTTTGCTTATATCGGTGAGTTTTATGATCTTATCCATTGTTGTAGATGTTTATGAGTTAATTGTTATGTTTGTTATTCTTTGCTGCGGAGTGAGTCGACGATGTCAATGCGGCTGACGCTCATGGCCGGCAGCAATGTGCCGACAGTGACACAAATTATTATGAGGGCGTAGACGATAGCCGAGATAACGATAAAGTGCTGACCGAAATGGGCGATCCAGTTGTCTACGACATTGATGATCTCATTTTTGTCATACCCTATGGCGAGTCCGTTGCGCAAGGCATATTGCCAGTAGATAAATACACCTGTGAGGCAGGCAACCGTGGCAAGCAGCAGGTTCTCGCCCAACATCAGCCCGACGATATTGCCGCGGGGTGCACCGAATGCGCGACGAATACCCATCTCAGTGATACGTTTGCGGGTCTGGAGCCAGAATGTACCGACTACACCTAAAATCAGATTGACGAGGAAAAATCCGGCAAGGATATAGCGCAGGTTGAGCTGATTGGGGATACCGTGCATACGGTTGGTATCTTCAAGAAACGCATTGTAAGTTTGGACGCTGCGGAGATAAAAATTGCCGATGGCGAGTTCACGGTTACCCCAATCATAAAGTTCATCTACTATCGCATCGGTCTTAGTGGGGTCTGACAGACGTGCGACTACCTTAAAGTTGCGGAGAGGTTCGTCGGGGAACATATGATCGCCGCAATAGAATGTAGCGCAATATGACCGGAAAGGCAACTGGTGTCTGATACCGCTGACGACCCCGATGACGGTTGTGAAATGTTGGTTACCTTCATCATCGGTCCAGCGCAGGAACTTTTTACCGACAGCATTCTCACCGGGCCAATAGAGACGGGCCACGTCACTTGTGATTATCACCTTATCGGGTGCGGTACAGGTGGCCGAGAGTTCCTCGACTGTCGGCGACCCCTCGACAGACTTCATGCCGAGAGTCTCAAAGAAGTTTGTGCCTGTGTGATAGACAAATGTATTGACGCTTTTGACGACGGTGTCGACGACCTCATCGCCGATGTCATAATGATCAAATGAGTTTGAGTCTGCACCGGGGAGTCCAAAACCTTCATCAATGGTGACTGACTCCACGCCGGGATAATTGCGGATCTTCATCATCACGGTCTCGACATCTGATTTATTAACTTCGAGTGAGTCACGCGAGGCGTCAAAACCCGGGACGTCAGACGCAAATGATGTCATCTGCAATATCACGAGCCGGTCGTTATCATACCCCATTGGGAGATTTGAGTCATAGACCGATATGGTGACGGGGTCGGCGATGATCCATGTGATGATGGTGATGATCACCAGTTCGATGAATATCCAGGCGGTCGCCCGTCGGTTGTTCCAGAGTTGTTTTATCGTTGACATATTTATATGATGTTGGCAAGTGAATGGATTATTTGAGGCAGGTAGTAATCTGTTTGCGTATCGAGAGCCAGGCGGGTATCAGCGCCGACAGCACGTTGAGTATGAAACAGAAGATAAAGACAATTATAAAGATGGCCGGGGCAAATAGTATTCCTGAGGTCAGGGCTGCCGAGGTGGCCGATGAGCTGACATCCTGATTCATCAGTGTAAGCAATGAGCCGCCGGTGACCCATAATGACAGCCATACGATTATCAGGCCGACCAGACCGCCGATGACGGTGAGCACAAGATTCTCCCACAGCACCTGGCCGAGAAGTCCGGGGCGGGTCGCTCCGAATGACCGTCTGACGCCGATCTCTGCCGAGCGCATCTCCATACGGCTCGAGATGAGTCCGCTGAGATTAAGTGCGGGGACGAGCAGCAAAACAAGCAGTACAAGCAGATTCTGTCGCACGATTGCCTGCCATGATACATCCTGCTCGACTTTGTCTGGATTGACGGCTGTCGCGAAGTGAGACTTGGGGAAATCAAAGAAACTGACTTCGTATTCATCCTGAGAGCTGTTGCGCTTGCGGGCGATCTCTGCTATCTCCTCTCTGAGTGCATCGCCGTCGGGCGCTGTCATTGTCACGACGAGTTGACCTATAAACTGTGTCCGCTGGTCGTCATATCCGCTTTGGGTCGTATAAGGTATAATCACCTCGGCATACGAGTCCTGTAACAGTGAGCTGCCCGGCTCGATTACCCCGACTATGGTAAACTCACGGTGATTGATTGTTACCGGTTTGCCGATAAGGCCCTTGTCTGTGCCGTAGAGCCGTCGGGCGACATCATCTGTTATCACGGCGACCCGACGGCCTGACGACAGATCTTCGTCGGTAAACGCTGCTCCCTCGATAAATCTGTATGGATAGATCTCAAAGTAGGCGGGGTCGGTCATGCGGGTCTCGATCTTGATGTCGCGGCGGGTCTCGGGGTGGGTGACGTAGATCTGAGGATCCCACATGGCGTAGGTTGCCGAGACGTGGGTGGCGGTTTTGAGATTATAGAGATGATCTTTGACCAGGTCATAGCCCAGGCGGCTCTGGATAGTCATCCCCCGGGCCGGGTTAGACCACTGCACGGTCTTGAAATAATAGGTATCAGACCGGTTGGTCTCGGGATACATCGGTGCGATCTTGACATAATAGATCACGGCAAAGAGTGTCGTGGTGGCGATAGCGAGTGCTGTGCCGCTGACATAGATGGCTGAGAACAGTTTGTTGGCGAGCATCAGTCGCCATGCCTGTTTTACGTGGGTGAGCATTGACATTATTAAATGGTGTTATGGAGTTTTAATTTTTACGTAGATTGACTCTGCGGGCGTTACCGAACGCTGAGGTTGGTGAGGTGACGATCTCGTCGCCGGGGTTGATGCCGCTGACTACCTCGATATAGTCATATCCGGCACTGCCGAGTTTTACTGTACGGCGTTCGAGATAATCCGCACCGGAGGGTCTGATATATAATGTGTAGTTATTGGGCCCTGAGTAGAATGAGAGGTTGGGTATCCTGATGACATCCTGCCTGAGACCGTTGGAGATCTTGATGTCGGTCTTAATGCCCGGCCGCAGTATGTCGAGGCTATCATTATCGAGGGTTATCTTTACCTCGACCATACCGTTGACCGAGGTGGGCGCGATCGAGCTGAGGAATCCCTCGGTATGGTTTCGGCCAAATGTCACGTGCACTCTTGCACCGGGCATTATCTCCTGGGCACTGCTCTCGGTGACGGTGGCGTCAATGCTGTAATGATCGAGATCAGAGATTACTGCCACCTGCTGTCCCTGACCGACTGTGGCGCCGAGACGGTCTGAGATAGTGGTGACGGTGGCGCGACGGGGTGATCTGATCTCCGCATCGGTGAGTACGCGGCCTGTCTGGGCGAGCGAGTGTTCCTTGATCGAGATTTCGAGCAGTTTGGCATCGTTCTCGGCACTGAGCATCCTTTGCTCGTTGGCGAGCTGGTCGCGCAGCTGGTCGAGTTCGAGACGTTGGGTGCGCAGCGAGAACTCAGCCTCACGGACACGGTCAGTCGTACCGCTGCCGATGCTGTCGAGATACCGCTCGTTGGCCAGCTCGACCTCCTTCTTGCGCAGTTTCATCTCGGCGACCTTAATCTGCATCCTCAGATCTGATAGACGGGTCTGATGGGATGCGTCGAGGCGCTGATGATCGAGGCGCATCATGGCGAGTTCGTCGCGCTCGGCCGATTCACGGGTCGATACCTCGCCGAGGTCAAGTTTAAGCAGCGGCGTACCGGCCTCGACCACATCGCCGCTGTGATGATATACCTCGAGGATACGAGAGTTGACGGGCGACACGATCACCTCCTCAAATGCCGCCACGACCGTGCCGTTGCCATTTATAGCAGACTCAATATCACCGCGGTCGGCAGTTGCCAGACGTATATCTTTGAGGGGGACGCTCTCCTCTGTGAATGAAGTGATGGCGATAACCAAGCCAGCGGCCAAGGCTGTGACTCCTGCGCCGATGATGATTCTGCGGCGTCGGCGACTGATTATTTTCTGTTTAGGGATCTCTCTGTCCATGTCTGTATTATTCTGAATCGGGTTGCTGTTTAATATTTGTCTTTGTTTCTGCAGACATTATCGATGTTTTCTTGTGACTGATGTCCGCGTTGTTTCGTGCCAAATAATATTTCAAACACCGTGCCACAACGGTATTACATTGATTTACTGAGTTTTAACAAATTTGGATACTGTCCGAAACCGGACACTACGGACACCCGGCGGACAATTTTGTACACCCCGGCGGACACTCCCCGGAGATTTTAACCGATAACACACGGATGCAATCGTCGCGGCCGTCACGAAAGAAGATGGAATGTTCCCCGGAAATTT
>CAMWLR010000015.1 GCA_947175215.1 uncultured Porphyromonadaceae bacterium | reverse complement strand
CACAGATAAAGATACCCCTGATAAATAACCCTGCGTGTCTTAAATTACCCGCCCGTCAGGCGGTTTAGACAACCGTCAGGCAGTCCGCTCACGGTTACTCCGAGACCCGGGGATCAAAGCCAAAGCGGTTTTTGATGTAGGCGGCCAAGAGATCGACCATCCCCTCCATCGACATCAGCGACGTGTTAAGGCTGAGATCGTATGATGACGCCATCCCCCAACGTTTGTCGGTATAGAAGTTATAATAATTTGCCCGGAGCTTGTTGGTCTTTTCGGCCAGCGCCTTGGCATCACGGGGGTTGAGCTTATCGCCGCGACGCAGGATGCGCTTGACGCAGTCATCCATATCGGCGTGCAGAAAGAGGTTGACTGTCGGCACATTATGGTCACGCAGCACATAGTCGGCCGAACGGCCCACTATCACACACGGCCCCTGATCGGCCAATTTACGTATCACGTCAGACATATCGCGATAGATCGACTCGTCAGAGATTGATGACGGGGTGTACCACGGCATGGCGCTGATACCCATATTGAATGAGATTCCTCCACCCGTAAAGCCGGGGAATTTTTCGTCTGACCGCTCAAAGAATCCGGGGTCTACGCCGGCATGACGCGCTGCCTCAAGCAGCAACTGCTTGTCATAAAACGGTATGCCGAACGCCTCGGCAATGTGACGGGCAAACTCGCGGCCACCACTGCCAAACTGGCGTCCTACGGTAATAACATAATCGGGGGTCTTATTTGCTGAGTCTTTCATGGCTTTATGGGTATTGTTCGGGATATTGTCTGATGATTGTTATTTTGTGGCGGGTTCGTGACGCAGGTTATAGGTATTGCGCAGGTGCTCAAAGGCTTGCGGATCGGATTTCAAGGGCAGGCTGTCGCTCAGCGGATCATAGCTCGCGATGATCTCCTCGCGGGAGACTGCCGCCGGCGGTGTCATCGCCACCCCCGGGTCGATACGTCGCTCCGAGCCTAAATGCCTGAGCACGGCGTTGAATGTCATCGCGGTCGCCCGCTTTTTTCCTTCGATCGAGTAACCTGCGATATGAGGGGTCGAAATTTCGGCCAGTCTCAGCAACTCGGTCGATATCTGCGGTTCACCCTCCCAGCAATCGACGGCAACCTTATCTATGACACCGCGGCGCAGCCCCTCGATAAACTCGCGTGTATCGGCCACCGGGCCGCGCGCGGCGTTGATTACCATCGCCTTACCGGCGAGACCGATAAACTCGCGGTCGAGCATGTGATAGGTACGGTCACCACCGGACATTGTCAACGGAGTGTGAAACGTCACCACATCGGCCTTACGCCCGATCTCCCCCAGGGAGACAAACGGCATGTCACCGGCGTTAAACGGCGAGGCCGCATCCCACCCCTTGTCACGACGCTCGCGCGGAGGGTCACAGGCGAGTATCTCGATACCGAGATTCCCGGCCCATGAGGCCACGATCGAGCCGACATGACCCAGACCGACTATCCCCAGCCGCATACCCGGCTGACCCAGACCGACCGCAAAAATCGACGTCAGCACATACTGGGCTACGGCAGGAGCATTGCACCCCGGCGCCGAAACCGCGGTTATACCATGCGCATCGAGCCAGGGGAAATCGAGATGATCGGTGCCTATAGTGGCGGTCGCCACTATCGAGACTTTTGACCCGTCGAGCAGCCCCGGCCCGCATTTGGTGCGCGTCCTCACTATCAGTGCATCGGCATCCCTGACCGACTCGCGGGTGATCTGCGAGGGGTCGAGCCTGACGGTCTGTGCGATACCGTCAAAAGGCTCACCCTCATAGGGGATGTATCTGTCTATGACAACCTTTTTCATCTCTGAAATCAACTGATCGCCCACACATAAAATCCTATATATAATCCGATTATAAGCAATATCGGTATATAGCTGCGACGGCTGCGCCGATAGGTAAAGAAGTGTGCTATCTGATAGGCCGTCATGCAGTTGAGCAGCGGGATGTAAAACGAGAAATTGTTGAAGTTGATGATCGCAAACGCTCCGGTGGCAAACAGCAGCAGTGTCAGGAAACCGTTAAAGGCCCTCACACGCGAATTATAGCTGAGGATCTTCATCAGGTTGGCCACTGTGAAACCCACACCTAACGCTAAGGTCACACCCGTGACTACCAGCGCCTTTATTACCTCGGGGGTGTCAAATAGTGACCACGCCACCATCAGCGGCGGGATATGCAGGGTCGAGATGTCTACCAGCCCGAATCCAAACAGTATCCACGGTGGTGTCAACACTCCCATCCCCGCGGCAAGGAATGTGCGCAGATTGAATATCCTCATCTGCACGCACCCTAACATAAATACCGGCATATAGAGCAGATATGCCAAGTCTGTAAAGGCCGCCAAAGACAACAGGAAGAATATCAGGAAGATACGCCGCTGACTGGTGGCATCTGACCACGACGAGAACAGCAGCACGACATTGACCAGCATCAACACCCCCATGACATCTCCGCCATAAAAGCGCCCCATCACCGACGGCAGCGCCGTCTGCATGATAAAGAAGAGACCGGCTACGATAGACGTCAGGCTGCGGAATACATTAAAGGCACGGTTAAGATAGATGATGATCAACCCCATCGAGGCGGTCGCCGCGAGCGACAATATCAGCGATGCGGGTGATATACCGGTCCATGCCGTCAGCGGAGTGACACCGATGCCGACCGGGTCACAGAGCTCTGTGACGTCACCTCTGAGATAGGCCACGGTGACCAGCACACACGCCACCACCAGCATGAGCATCATGCAGGCACGTGTGTGCAGGAATCTCGACAGGTCGCGTTCGTCTATCACGTCGGTGACGGTGTTGTAGAGTGGTTAAGCGTTATATCTTATTTCTTGCCGACAAACTCATTGCCGATATCACGGCGCATGAATTTCCCCTCGAAGTCTACTTTGTCAGCCACGGCGTAGCTGCGGCTCAGGGCATCGTCGAGATCTTTGCCATAGCTGCTGACGGCGATGACGCGCCCACCCGAGGTGACGGTGTCGCCCCGGGGGTCGACAGCTGTGCCGGCATGGAAGAGGATCGTGTCATCTGTCGCATCGGCGGCATCGATACCCCTGATAACCTTACCCTTGGGGTAAGAACCGGGATACCCGCCCGAGACGAGCATCACGGTGGCGGCGGCGCGCTTATCATGCTCAAGAGGCATATAGCCGAGGTTACCCTCTGCAGTCGCCTTAAGGAGAGGCACGAGGTCTGAGGCAATGCGCAGCATCACCACCTCGGTCTCGGGATCACCCATGCGCACGTTGTACTCGATCACCATCGGCTCGCCGCCGACATTGATCAGACCCAGGAAGATAAACCCTTTATAGTCGATACCGCGACGGCGCAGACCCTCGATAGTGGGCTTGACAATGCGCGCCTCGACCTTATCCATAAACTCTTTATCGGCAAAGGCAACGGGCGAGACCGCACCCATACCGCCTGTATTGGGCCCTTTGTCACCCTCATAAATACGTTTGTAATCTTTAGCCACGGGGAGGATGCGGTAACCGCCGTTGCCGTCAGTGAGCACAAAGACCGAGCACTCGATACCGCTCAGGAACTCCTCGATGACGACCGTGGCCGACGATGCGCCAAACATACCGCCCAGCATCTCCTCAAGCTCTTTGCATGCTTCATCGAGGTTGTCGAGGATAAGCACACCTTTGCCGGCGGCCAGACCGTCGGCCTTGAGTACATAGGGAGGGGTGAGGGTGGCCAGAAACTTCTTACCCTCCTCGAGGGTCTCGGCAGTGAAGCTGCGGTAGCGGGCCGTGGGAATACCCTCCGCCTCCATAAACTGCTTGGCGAAATCTTTGCTACCCTCGAGACGCGCGCCCTCTTTTGACGGGCCGACGACGAGTACCTCGGGGGCGTTCTCTGCCAGGAAATCGGTGATACCGGCCACCAGGGGGTCTTCGTTACCGACCACCACCATATCGATGTCATTGGCTTTGACGGCATCGAGCACACCCTGCAGGTCAGTGGGTTTGAGGGGTATATTACGACCATAACGGGCCGTGCCGCCGTTGCCGGGGGCGATAATGAGGTTTGAGCATTCGGGGCTCTGACTGATTTTCCAGGCCAGGGCCGACTCACGGCCACCTGATCCGAGCAGGAGTATATTCATTGCTGTGGTTGTTTGGTTGTCAATTATCGGTATTGTCTTGCTTGCGGCGACGCATCATCGGCAGCGACGGCTGCTTGCCGGTGATAGATTTTAACGCCTCGGGGTTGCGGCGCAGGGCCAGCGGATTTTCAGACGGTTTCGCTCCCGGGCGATACCTCTCTTCGAGCTTGTTACGGGGCTCGCGGGCACGGTTCTCGCGACGCTCGCTGCGCTTATCTTTGAATGAGCGCTCCTCATCGCGATGACGGCGCTCACCCTCACGGCGCGGACGGCGGTCACCGTTGTCGGCATGACGAAACTCCTTGCGGAACTTCTCACTCTCCTTGCGGAACTCTCTGCGCTTGCGGTCTTTGAGCGAGCCGACACGTTTCTCTTTCTTATCCTCGACCTCGCGCAGGCGGCCACCCTGACTGCGGAAGTGCTTGTAGTCTCCCTCGAATATAATATATTCGCGCAACTGGCACTCGAGCGAACCGTTGAGTATCGGCATCTTCATCGACGCCGACAGGCCGATGCGGTGGAAGTACTCCTCGCGGTAGCCGATGATCCAGGCGTGGTAACCTTTGAATACGTTTTTGAGTTTCTGGCCGATCAGCCCGTAGAGGCCCTCCATATCATCGGCCGATATGCGCTCGCCGTAGGGGGGATTGGTGATCAGCACACCACTCTCGGGGGCCTCGGTCCATCCCGACAGCGGTCTCACCTCGAGATCTATCATGCGGCCGACACCGGCGCTCTTGATATTACGGGCGGCTATCTCGACGGCTTTGGGCGAGATGTCAGCGCCATATATCTTATATGCAAATTCGCGCTCGTTTGAGTCGTCATTATACAGGCGGTCAAAGATCTCGGCGTCAAAGTCGCGCCAGTTCTCAAATGAGAAATGACGGCGATAGACACCGGGGTTGATATTGGCTGCGATCAGCGCGGCCTCGATCAGGAATGTACCCGACCCGCACATCGGGTCGACCAGCGGACAGTCGCCGCGCCATCCGCTCTTGAGTATTATGCCGGCGGCAAGCACCTCATTTATAGGCGCCTCGGTCTGGGCCACGCGATAACCACGCTTATGCAGCGACTCGCCCGACGAGTCGAGCGACAGTGTCACGCGGTCACCGGCGATATGCACGTTGATCATCACATCGGCATCCTGCAGGCGTACACCGGGCCTGACATCATCACCATACCGGTCTTTGAACCAGTCGACTATTGCATCCTTGATGCGGTATGTCACGAAACGCGAGTGGGTAAACTCATCGCTGTATGCGACCGTGTCGATGGCAAATGTGCTCGACGGCGACATCAGTTTCCCCCAGTCATACTCCTTGGCATACTCATAAAGCTCATCGGTGTTACGGGCTATAAACTTATATATCGGTTTGAGGATTCTCAGAGCGGTGCGGCAACTCAGATTGGCGCGGTAAAGCATCTCGAGATCACCCTCGAATGACACCATTCGTTTACCCGGTTCGACATTAATGGCGCCCAGTGAGCGCAATTCCTCGGCAAGCACATCTTCCAGTCCCTGGAAGGTCTTGGCCACCATTTCAAAACGTTGATTCGACATACGGCGAAAGTCTACTCTAATTTTCTGCAAAGTTACAAAAAACCACGCAAACACCCCTTGTGCCACCCGACCTTTATATGCCGGCGCGGCATTTTTTGTCACATTTTTTCTTTTTGACCGCTACAACATTTTTTTGCCAAAATTATATTTATCTTAGTTATCTCTCACAAAAATTCCGGACCCTCCGCCCGTATCACCGCCCTCAATTGTTAACATACCTTTATTAAAGCCACACACAAATCGCTATTTTGCAAAATTATGTTAATACACGACATTTTCTTGCTCCGAAATTATGTTGTAAAACATAAAACCTATACCTTTGCATCAGTTTTTCATGGTATTAGATTTAAGGTAAGAAGATTATTCGTCGTGACGACGAGTAATTTTTTTTTGCACCATATCCAAACTGATTTTTTTGCACCATACATAAACGAGGCAGACAGATACCTCACGAGAGTGTCACCTCCCGAGCTACCTGTCTGCCCGTTGTTATGTTATCGCGGCTATCAGTCGACGGCTGGCGCAAGCTGCACGGTGAAATGGCGCAGCAACTCAGCCTCCCACACGATACGCAGCCCGCGGGTGATCGACTCACGGCGGTCAAAGAGATTCTTGAGGGCCACGGCAATGACATTCATATGATTGTCGGTGTAGACGCGCCGCGGAATAGCCAGCCTCAGCAGATCGAGACCGTAAAAGCGGTTCTCGCGGGTGACCGGGTCGCGGTCGGCCAATAGGTAACCGATCTCACAGCCACGGATGCCGCCCTCAAGATACAGCTGGGCCGCCAGTGTCTGGGCCGGGAACTCTTCGCGCGGAACATGGGTCAGCACCCGGGTGGCGTCGACAAAGATGGCGTGACCACCGGCAGGACGTTGATAGGGTATGCCGAAATCATCGAGCAACCCCGCCAGATACTCTACCTGATGGATGCGCGTATGCAGATTGTCATACTCGGTATTCTCCTCGAGCCCGACAGCAAGGGCCTCCATGTCGCGCCCGTTCATGCCACCATAGGTGAGATAACCCTCAAAAGGTATGCAGAACCGCTTGGCACCCTCATACCAATCTTCATGACGTGTGGCAATAAAGCCCCCCATGTTGACGATACCATCCTTTTTGGCCGACATCGTCATACCGTCGGCCAGATCAAACATCTCGCGGACAATCTCGCGGATGGTGCGGTCACCCTGACCCTCCTCACGGGTCTTGATGAAATATGCGTTCTCGGCAAAACGCGCCGAGTCAAGGATTACGCGCTTACCCCACTTGTCACCCACACGTCTGACCTGACGCAGGTTTTCGAGCGAAACAGGCTGACCACCGGCCGTATTGTTGGTGACCGTCACAATTATAAACGGCACCCGGTCATTATGCTCCTCGAGCACCTTCTCGAGCTTGGCAATATCCACATTACCCTTAAACGGCACCTCGAGCTGTGTGTCGAGCGCCTCATCGACCGTGCAGTCGACAGCATGAGCCTTACGGCTCTCGATATGACCCTTGGTGGTGTCAAAGTGTGAATTACCCGGCACATAATCACCCTCCTTGACAAGGTGGCTAAACAGCACATTCTCAGCCGCGCGACCCTGATGTGTAGGTATAAAATACTCAAACCCGGTCAGACGCTCAACCGTATCCTTGAGTCTGAAAAAAGACCGCGCACCGGCATAACTCTCGTCACCCATCATCAGCGCCGACCACTGACGGTCACTCATAGCCCCCGTACCCGAGTCGGTCAACAGATCGATATAAACCTGATCGGCACGTAACATAAAGAGGTTATAATGAGCCTCTTTGAGCCAGCGCTCACGCTCCTCGCGGGTCGACCGCCTGATAGGCTCGACCATCTTGATCTTCCAGGATTCTGCAAAAGGTAGTTTCATGGTATAAATAACTAAATTTCTGACAGTCGTACAAGACGACCACTCAGTAAAATCTGATATAACGTGGATTAACTCGCACGATAGTATAGAGAATACCTCTATCTGAATTATAGCGGAGATCCCTATCTGATAGATATCTAAGGCAACCTTGCAGGAAAGATCATTCAAAGACATCCTGCAACTATTTCTGTCGCAATTTAGCAAATTTTTCCGACTCCCGCAACCATACCAAAAAAAATTCATCGCAATCTGCACCGCATGTGCACATCTCCAGCTCCGCCTCTGCACGTAATCACTAAATATTAGCCCCGATGACACTTCTTGAATATAGCAGCTCCCTATTAAATCACTTCAAAGAAAGCGTAGGCCTCGGGGCACCCCCTGATAAAATTAAAAAAGGTCGTTTCACAACGACCTTTTTCCTTTAAACCTTTATCTTAATCTAATACTATGAAAAACACACACTGCAAAGTTCGGCATTATTTCTGAATCTACCAAACAATTCGCCAAACAAACTTACACACGACCTCATTTTTAACACCTCCTAACATAGTTTCTCACCACTTTACACATACCAACTTTATTTTTACTACCCACAATCGTGCCCCGCTTAAAATTCAACACACCCAAATCTACCGCCCCGGTCGGCCCTATTGGTCTAATTAGTCTAATACCCCTCCACACACTAAAAAAGCGAATCGACGTTGTCGATTCGCTTTTTTAGTGTGTGGAGTACAGCGGACTCGAACCGCTCACCTCGACACTGCCAGTGTCGCGCTCTAGCCAGATGAGCTAGTACCCCGGTTTTGCGTTGCAAAGGTATGATGTTTTTTTATTTCCTCCAAATTTTGAGGCGGTTTTTTCGTGATTTTTTTATTAGAGGGGGCTGAGATTGGTATGAAAGATGAGGTAGGAGGTGTGAAGCATGAGGTCTCAGGGTTTTTATTGGTTTTTTTCGGGGTATTTTATTAACTTTGCGGATACATTAATATATTAACTCCGAAACTTCTGTCATTAATACGATGAATATTCTTGAATTGAGCGAGCAAGAGATAGTGCGCCGCGGGTCACTCGACCAGATGCGCGCCATGGGTATCGACCCTTATCCTGCGGCCGAGTATCCGGTCAATGCTCACACCGATGAGATAAAGCGAAACTTCACCGACCCCGAGACTGATGCCGAGGGAAATCCTGTCAGCCAGCCCCGCGAAGTGGTGGTGGCCGGCCGTATCATGAGCCGCCGCATCATGGGTAAAGCCTCGTTTATGGAGCTTCAGGATGCCAACGGGCGTATTCAGGTCTATGTCAACCGCGATGAGATCTGCCCGGGCGAGGATAAGGAATTTTATAACACGGTGTTTAAGAAACTGCTCGATATCGGCGACTTTGTGGGTGTCGAGGGCTTTGTCTTCCGCACCCAGACGGGCGAGATCTCGATCCATGCCCGCAAGCTGACCGTGCTGAGCAAGTCGCTGCGTCCCCTGCCCATCGTCAAGGTCAAGGACGGCGTGACATACGACGCATTTGATGATCCCGAGCTGCGTTACCGCCGCCGCTATGTCGATCTGGTGGTCAACGACGGCGTCAAAGATATATTCATCAAGCGCACCAAGGTATTCAACTCGATGCGCAATTACTTTAACGAGCATGGCTACATGGAGGTCGAGACCCCCATCCTGCAAGCCATCCCCGGCGGTGCATCAGCCCGCCCGTTCATCACCCATCACAACGCGCTTGATATACCTCTGTATATGCGCATCGCCGACGAGCTGTATCTCAAGCGGCTGATCGTTGGCGGATTTGAGGGTGTTTATGAGTTCTCAAAGAACTTCCGTAACGAGGGTATGGATCGCACCCACAACCCCGAGTTTACCTGCATGGAGATATACGTCTCTTATAAGGATTATAACTGGATGATGGACTTCACCGAGAAGATGCTCGAGCGCATCTGCATGGAGGTCAACGGCACCGACACGGTCAAGGTGGGCGACAAGGAGATCAGCTTCAAGGCCCCCTTCCGCCGCGTCACCATGCGTGACGCCATCCTCGAGCATACCGGTTTTGACATCAACGGCAAGAGCGAGGATGAACTGCGCGCGGCTGCCCGCGGTATGGGCATCGAGGTTGACGACACAATGGGTAAGGGTAAACTCATCGATGAGATCTTCGGCGAGAAATGCGAGGGGAGCTACATCCAGCCAACCTTTATCATCGACTATCCCATCGAGATGTCGCCCCTGACCAAGCGTCACCGTCACAACCCCGAGCTGACCGAGCGTTTTGAGCTGATGGTCAACGGCAAGGAGCTGGCCAACGCCTACTCTGAGCTCAACGACCCCATCGACCAGTATGAGCGCTTTGTCGAGCAGATGCGTCTGTCTGAGAAGGGTGATGACGAGGCTATGATCATCGACCACGACTTTATCCGCGCCCTCGAGTACGGTATGCCCCCGACATCGGGTATGGGTATCGGCATGGACCGTCTGGTAATGCTGATGACCGGCCAGACCACCATCCAGGAGGTGCTGCTCTTCCCTCAGATGCGCCCCGAGAAGATCGCGCGCCGCGACAAGGAGGAGGCGTTCACCGCTCTGGGTATGCCTGCCGAGTGGGTCGCCCCCGTGCAGAAAGCCGGATTCCTCACCGTCGAGGCCCTCGCCGGCGCCGTCCCCGGCAAGCTGCAACAAGAACTGCTGGGCATCAACAAGAAATATAAGCTGCAGCTCAAGAATCCTCAGCCCGAACAGATAAAAGCATGGGTCGAGGCTGCTCAGGCTCTCTTCCCCACCGAAAACAAAGAATAATCTTAACACGGTAGTTATGTCAAGCAATGACTTCCCCGGACGGGTAGCCGTCATGGGTGGCGGCAGCTGGGCGACCGCGCTGGCCAAACTGCTGCTTAAAAACTGTGAGTCTATATTATGGTATATGCGGCGCGATGACCGCATCGAGGATTTCATACGCCTGGGGCATAACCCGGCGTACCTGACCGACGTACCGTTCGACATACAGCGTATAGAGTTCTCGTCAGATATAAATTATGTGGCGTCAGAGGCAGACACCCTGTTGCTGGTGATGCCCTCGCCATATTTCAAAAGCCATCTCGAGAAGCTCAATGTCGACATCAGCGACAAATATATCGTATCGGCCGTCAAAGGTATTGTCCCCGACGAGAATATGCTGGTGACAGACTATATGATCGACAAATTCGGCATCCGCCGCGACCATACCCTCGTTGTGTCGGGTCCCTGCCATGCCGAGGAGGTCGCCCTCGAGCGCCCCTCATATCTCACCGTGGGGTGTGAGGATATCGTCCTTGCCGAGAAATTCGGCCAGGCTCTCTGTGGCCCCGGCGCGCGCAACTGCCACGCCATCCTCTCGACCGATGTTGACGGCATAGAATATGCCGGCGTGATGAAAAACATCTATGCCATCGCTGCCGGTATCGTGCACGGCATGAAACGCGGCGACAACTTTCTGGCGATGCTTGTCTCAAACGCCATACGCGAGATGGAGCATTTTCTTGACGCCGTATATCCGCGTCCGCGCCAGATATGCGACTCGGTATATCTCGGTGACCTGCTGGTGACCTCATACTCACGCTTCTCCCGCAACCATAACTTCGGCTCGATGATCGGCAAAGGGTACTCGGTCAAGGCCGCCCGCATGGAGATGGAGCAGACCGCCGAGGGTTATTACGGCGCCAAGTGCATCCACGAGATAAATTACAAATACGAGGTATATATGCCTATCGCCGAGGCGGTTTACGATATACTTTACCGCCGCGTGCGCCCCGAGTACGCCATCTCGCGCATAGCCGACAAGCTCACATGATCAGGATGCGCGGCATACACAAGAGTTTCGACCGCCTGGAGGTGCTCCGGGGGGTCGATCTTGATGTCGCCGACGGCGAGATACTATCGATTGTCGGTGCAAGCGGCGCAGGCAAGACCACCCTGTTGCAGATACTCGGCACGCTCGACCGCCCCGACTCGGGGGTTGTCGAGTACTCATCGACCAATGTATTTGACCTGTCGCCCAAGGCGTTGGCTCGATTCCGCAACAAGAATATCGGATTCGTGTTCCAGTTTCACCGGCTGCTGCCCGAGTTCTCGATGCTCGAGAATGTGGCGATGCCCGCTTTGGTCGGAGGGGAGAACCGCCGCGAGGCGTTCGCCCGCGCCATGGAGCTGATCGATTACCTCGGTCTCAAGGAGCGCGCAGATCACCGGCCCTCACAACTCTCGGGTGGTGAACGTCAACGCGCAGCCGTGGCCCGCGCACTGATCAATAATCCTGCCGTCATCCTCGCCGACGAACCCTCGGGCAGTCTCGACTCGGTCAACCGCCGCGAGCTTTATGATCTGTTCTTCCGCCTGCGCGACGAGCGCGGCCAGACATTTGTGATCGTCACCCATGACGAGACCCTCGCCGCCCGGTCCAACCGCACGATCCATATCGCCGACGGCCTTATCTCCAATGATCAGTCATGAAAAAACCGCTAAGCATACTCACCGTCACGGCCTTATCCCTGCTGTCGCTTATCTCGTGCGGCGAGAAAGGGAGCGACGAGCCGCATTATGCCGTCCTCTATGATCTCTGCGAAGTGGCCGGGGCATCGGCATCCTCACCCGTCACACTGCTGCTCTATCTCCCCGACAGTGACGAGGCAGTCACCCTCACGGCTCAGGCGGGGGCCTTAGGCTCTACGCCTCCCGAGGCCGGCACACCGGTAATGATCGCCTACACCCCTCAGAATCAGACACCATACACCTCATCGCCCATTACTCTTTACCGTTGGTCTGAAGTCACCTGCATACCGATTCATACCGCCAAAGAGACAGCCGACCTTGACGGATGGGATGACGACCCTGTGTGGCTGATTTCATCGTGGCGCGCCGGCACAAAGATCTGTTTACGTCTCAAGCTCGGCTATGACACGACCCCGCGCCGTATGGGGCTGATCATCGACCCGGCGACTGTCGATGACCCCGTGCCGACAGCCTATCTCTATCACGACCGTCAAGGTGACTCCCCGACATTTGACCGCCAGTATTATCTCACCTTTGACATAGCCTCACTGTGGGATCTTCCCGAGATAGAGGGGCTGAGGGTTATCATCGCCGACGCGGCCACCGCTGACGGGCGTAAGACCATCCTCTTCAAAAAGCCGCAACAAATCTGAAGTCTGATATTTGCTGTTTTTGCAAATTCGTCATATCTTTGTAAACCCAACTCGCCCCCTACATGACCATCTCGGTACTACCCGGGTGAGGGTGGTGACGACAATCTCTGAATATCTCTGATAATGAATAAATTAATTTGGGCGATAGTGACCGTGGCAATGGCTGCGCTGATGGCTTGCAGCGGCAAGACTGCCGCCGTGCAGACCGACAGCACCCCCCTTGAGGCCTCACGTGTGGCCGATGCCGATTCGCTCTACAGCTTTGTCGAGGCACAGGTGGCACTCGGGCCCCGCACCCCCGGCTCAACCGCCCATGCCGCCTGCGTGGAGTATCTTGCCTCGCAGCTGCAGAGTTATGGCGCTGACACAGTGATATTGCAACTCGCCCCAGTGACCACTTGGCAGGGTGAACGGCACACCGCCGTCAACATCCTTGGCCGTTATAACCCCTCAGCCAAGGATCGCATATTGCTGTTGGCCCACTATGACACCCGCCCCTGGGCTGACGAAGACCCGCGCGGCGACCTGCGCGACACCCCGATTGACGGGGCCAACGACGGCGCGTCGGGTGTGGCCGTACTGCTCGAGATCGCCCGCAATCTGCAACAGCTCCCCCTCGACAGCATCGGCATAGACCTGTTGATGGTCGATCTCGAGGACTCGGGCGAGAGCGGCGGCGGCAGCGAGGAAAGCTGGTGTCTGGGTACTCAGAAGTGGGTCGAGGCAATGCCTTACGGCACTGACGACCGCCCGATGTACGGTGTCCTGCTCGACATGGTCGGCGGTCGGGATGCTGTCTTTAACCGCGAATACCTATCGCAGAGCTACGCCAAGGGGGTGGTCGACAAGGTCTGGGCACTGGCGGCAGCCGCGGGGCTTGCTAACCGGTTCCCAAACTCAATGGGCGGCTCGGTGATAGATGACCACCTCTATATCAACCGTGCCGGGATACCCTGCATCGATATCATCGAGAGCTATAACCCTCAGACCGGTAGCTTCAACCCCACTTGGCATACCACTGCTGACAACCTCGCGTCGATTGATCGCAAAACCCTCGCGGCTGTCACACAAGTAATGCTGACTCTGATATACCGTGAGGACGGCAAGATCTGAGCCTCTTCACTAATCATATAAATATACTCACATGACTATCAACCAAAAACAAGACGAAATAATCGACGAGCTCTCAGGACTTGATGACTGGATGGACCGCTATGCCTATATCATCGACCTGGGCAACTCGCTACCCCCTATCGACGACAAACTCAAGACCCCCGACCGCCTTATCGAGGGGTGTCAGAGCCGAGTGTGGCTTGACGCAAGACTCGACGACGGCAAGGTCATTTTCACCGCCGACTCTGACGCCATCATCGTCAAGGGTATAATCTCAATGCTTATCGATGTGCTGTCGGGTCATACACCCCAAGAGATTCTCGATGCCGACCTCTACTTTATCGACCGCATCGGCCTGGCCGAACATCTCTCGCCCACCCGCTCTAACGGCCTGCTGGCAATGATAAAGCAGATGCAGCTCTATGCCCTCGCCTTTAAGGAGATACAACTCAAAAGCCAATCATAAACACTGAATAAAAAGCCAATCATAAACCCTAAAATATTACGTTATGCTACTTTCGATTTCCGGTTTCTGGCAGGAATATCAAGCCCTCGCGATCCTGATCTGCATCCTGATCGTCGTCTTGCCCCTGCTGGTGTTCTACATCGTCAAGGCACGCCGCGACCATCCCAAAGGACTCATCCCCGCAGCCATCGCTAACATGGGTGAGCGCTTCGGCTACTATATTATGAACGCCGTTCTGCTCCTCTTCCTCTGCTCGAAATTCGGCATAAGCGACGACCTCGCCGGCTGGATTTATGCCGTGTTCTACTTCCTGATCTACGTCCTCAGCCTCCCCGGCGGCCTTATCGCAGACCGCACGCAGAAGTATAAGGCCACCATCATCTCGGGCCTGCTGGTCATGGCCCTCGGTTACGGCCTGCTCTCGATACCCGTCTTCTCTAATCAGAACGACGGCGGCATATCGTGGATACTGGTGTTTACCTGCTTTGCCCTGCTGATCATCGCCTTCGGCAACGGCCTCTTCAAAGGCAACCTGCAGGCAATCGTCGGCCAGATGTATGACAACTTTGAGGCCGAGGCCGCCAAAAAAGGCCCCGAGGCACTCAAGATCGCCAAGAGCCGCCGCGACTCAGGCTTCCAGATATTCTATGTGTTTATCAACATCGGCGGCGTCATCGCCCCGTTCATCGCCCCGCTGCTGCGCGAGTTCTGGCTCAAGGCCCACAACCTGGCATATAACGCCGACCTGCCCCGCCTATGCCACAAACTCATCAGCCAGGCCGACACAATGACCGTCAAGGATAACGCCAACCTGGTCGAACTCGCCGGTAAGGTCGGTTATGAAGGCCCCGTCGACAGCGGCTTCTGCACCCAGTACCTCGAAATCTTCAACACCGGCGTACATTTCTCATTCATAGCCTCAGTGGTGGCCATGCTCATCTCGCTGGCCGTCTTCGCATGGGTGATGAAACGCCTCCCCACCCCCGTCAAGAAAGCCAAATCGACCACCGTCACCGCCGCCGAGGCTCAGAGCGACGCCAAAGAGATACGCCAGCGTATGTATGCCCTCTTTGCAGTGCTCGCCGTGGTCGTTTTCTTCTGGTTCTCATTCCACCAGAACGGACAGGCCCTGTCGGTATTCGCCCGCGACTTCGTCACCACCGACAACGTCGCCCCCGAGATCTGGCAATGTATCAACCCCTTCTTCGTCATCCTCCTCACCCCCGTCATCATGCTCTCATTCGCCGCGCTGGCACGCAGCAAACGCGAGGTGTCGACACCCAAGAAGATCGCCTTCGGTATGATGATCACCGCCCTGGCCTATATCTTCCTGATCATCATCGCTGTGGTCAACAACTACCCCTCGGGCGAAGAGTTCCGCAGCCTCGGCGAAGCCGTCAAAGAGTCGATGAAGACCGGCCCCTACGTGCTGATCCTCACCTACTTCTTCCTTACCGTGGCCGAGCTCTTCATCTCACCTCTGGGCCTCTCATTCGTCTCTAAGATCGCCCCGCGCCACCTGCAAGGCATCTGTCAGGGCCTGTGGCTCACCTCGACAGCCATCGGCAACCTCTTCATCGCCCTGGGCGTGACGATGCTCAACCAGTTCCCCTCACAGTGGATGTGTTGGGCCGTCTTCGCCGGTTTCTGCCTCCTGTCGATGACCGTAATGCTCTCGATGGTCAAATGGCTCGAGCGCGTCACCGCCGACTAATCCCAACACCCACTCTCCCCTCTGACCTCTGACCTCCTTCTTCCCCTACTCCAAAAAAGTTGACATTTTTGTCATTTTTTTGGAATAAACCAAGCGAGGTTGCCCGACCCACCCGTCAGGCAACCTCGCTTGCATCCGTACCCTGCAACCCCTAAATTAACGGAGTTAGCGCAAGCCGAGATAGAAATGCCAGATGGCCAGGGCCGTCGACACGGCCACGTTGAGCGAGTGTTTTGTTCCCTCCTGAGGTATCTCGATGCAACTGTCACACAGGTCTACCACCTCTTGCGACACACCGTCAACCTCATGGCCGGCCACGACGGCATACTTGCGCTCGCGGTCGACATCAAACTTCTCAAGGCTCACAGACCCCTTGACCAACTCAAGGGCGCAGACATGATAACCCTCGCGTTGCAGCTCCCTGACGGCCTCTACGGTCGATGCGTGATAGCTCCACGCCACCGAGTCCTCAGCCCCCAGCGCCGTCTTGTGAATCTCGACCGACGGAGGCGTTGCGGTGATGCCGCAAAGCGCTAACCGCTCGACCCTGAATGCGTCAGATGTGCGGAACACCGACCCTATATTATTGAGACTGCGGATATTGTCGAGCACGATCACCAGCGGTATCTTTTTCTTACTGCGATACCCCTCGACGGTGTCGCGCCCCATATCAAGGATACTCTTTTTCTCCATCTCTTATCGCTTTTAAGCCACAAAGTTACAAAAAGGCTGCGAAGTTTCGGCGCTTTTGGTTAACTTTGCGCCCCCGACAGACGTTATAATAGCAGAATCAGAAATAAATTTACTTAACATCATACATTATGGAATCAACCCGTCAAGCCAAAATAGCACGCCTTTTACAAAAAGAACTCAGCGAGATACTGCGCCTGCAGACCGCCAAGACACACGGCATCATAATCTCTGTGTCGGCCGTGCGCGTCAGCCCCGACCTCTCGATCGCCAAGGCATACCTCTCGATTTTCCCCTCGGCCAAGTCTCAGGAGATTCTCGACAACCTCACACGCAACGCCAAGACCATCAGATACGATCTGGGCCAGAAAGTACGTTTCCAGCTGCGTAAGGTGCCCGAACTGGCTTTCTATCTCGATGACTCACTCGACTATATCGAGAATATCGACAACCTCCTTAAAGAGGAGGGTGAGCAGATCGCCGCCGCCGAGGCCCGCAACGCCGCCGACCCCACAGAGGCCACCGACCCCGCCAAAGGCTGACGCAGCCTCAACTTACCCCGAGCAGCCCACGCCACGTAACTTTTTCTAAAAAACACACAGACATCACGCAAAAATATCACTTACATCACGCTAAGTCTTTGCATTATCCTCAAAAAAACATAACTTTGCAGATGTCTGACACCTTATAAAGAGAGGTCTCGATTCCTCTCTTTTTTCTCACCTTGATGTATAATTTGGAGTGTAACTCCAAATTATACATAACTACTACTCCGAAATTTTCACAACTGACACTCCAAAAAATCAAAACTGCCATGGATAAGTTCATCCCCCGATTGATCTCCCCTAAAATCGCCGAAGCACACAAATACTTCCCGGTAATTGTTGTCACCGGCCCACGTCAATCAGGCAAGAGCACACTCTGCCGGCATCTTTACCCCGATTACAGGTATGTCAATCTCGAACATATTACCACACGCACCCAGGCTATCGCTGACCCCGTGGCATTTATCGAGGCACTGGGTGAGCATGTCATTATCGACGAGGTGCAGCACGTGCCTCAGCTCCTGTCGATGATCCAGGTCAAGGTCGATGAGAACCGCAGCCTGCGCTACATCCTGACGGGAAGCAGCAACCTCTCTCTTCTCAAAACCGTCACCCAGTCGCTCGCAGGGAGGGCGGCGATGTTCACCCTGCTACCACTGTCATTCAAGGAGATAGACCGATCACAGCTCGACAAACCTATCGAACAGCTGATGTGGCATGGTCAATACCCCGGGGTGATTGCCGATACGATTCCGCCCGAAATCTTCTTCCGCAACTATTATACAACATACGTCGAGAGAGATCTCAGAGAACTGCTCAACCTCAAGAATCTGGTCGCCTTTGATACCTTTATAAGGTTGCTGGCCACTCGTGTAGGCTCAGAGGTAAACGCGTCAGCACTCGCACGCGAGTCAGGGGTGACATCAAAGACCGTATCAGAGTGGCTGTCACTGCTGGCTACCTCATACATCATCTTTACTCTCCCGCCCTATTTCAACAATCCATCTAAACGGCTGACCAAGATGCCCAAGGTTTATTTCTGCGACACCGGTCTGCTGTGCTATCTGCTCTCAATAGAGACCCCTCAGCAACTCGTCAACCACCACCTCAAAGGTGCCGTGTTTGAGAATCTTGCCATGGGGGAGTTGCTCAAGAACCGCTATAATCTGGCCAAAGACCCCAATCTGTACTTTTACCGAGAACATACGGGCAAAGAAGTCGATGCCGTGCAGGTCACTCCCGAGGGATTGAAACTCTATGAGATAAAGGCCGCCAAAATGTTTCGCCCCGATTTCATCGAAAACATGACTTACCTCATGCGCACAATCGACAACATCGCGTCAACCACGGTCATCTATGACGGCGAGACTCTCGCCCCCATGACATTAAATATCCGCGATATCTGATCGCCGTAAACACGAGATATATGAGGGTGATTGTTTCTTGGGCTTTTCGATGAAATTTAGTAATTTTGCGGTAGGAAACGGGTTGTTTCCAGCCGCAAAATTTTTATTACCCATTGCAAGAAGATTTTGACATACACCGCGACGCGTCGCGCTCTGATAATGATACCGACTTTGAGAGGGCACTGCGCCCGCGCCGGTTTGACGACTTTTCGGGCCAGGATAAAGTCGTCGATAACCTGCGCGTGTTTGTGCAGGCCGCCCGTATGCGCGGCGAGGCACTCGACCATCTGCTGCTCTACGGTCCTCCGGGTCTGGGTAAGACCACTCTATCGGCTATCATCGCCAATGAGTTGGGGGTCGGATTTAAGGTCACCTCGGGGCCGGTGCTCGACAAACCCGGCGACCTGGCCGGCATCCTCACCTCACTCGAGGAGAATGACGTGCTGTTTATCGACGAGATACACCGCCTGAGCCCCGTTGTCGAGGAGTATCTCTACTCGGCCATGGAGGATTACCGCATCGACATCATGATCGACAAAGGCCCGGGGGCACGATCGGTGCAACTCACCCTGTCGCCGTTTACACTCATCGGCGCCACCACCCGCAGCGGTCTGCTCACCTCACCCCTGCGCGCCCGTTTCGGCATCCCCTGTCACCTCGAGTATTATGACCACGAGATACTTGAGCGCATCATACTGCGCTCGGCGCGTCTGCTCGGAGTGCCGTGCAGCGCCGAAGCGGCACACGAGGTAGCCCTCCGTTCGCGCGGCACACCCCGTATCGCCAACCGCCTGCTGCGCCGCGTCCGCGACTTCGCCATGGTCAAAGGCTCAGGACATATCGACCCCGAGATCGCCCGTTATGCCCTCGAGGCCCTCAACATCGACCGCTACGGACTCGACGAAATCGACAACAAGATACTGCGCACGATAATCACCAAATTCCGCGGCGGCCCTGTGGGACTCTCGACCATCGCGACAGCCCTGGGCGAAGATCCAGGCACAGTCGAGGAGGTCTACGAACCGTTCCTGATCAAAGAGGGCTTTATCAAACGTACACCCCGCGGTCGCGAGGTCACTGACCTGGCATGGAATCATCTGGGCATCGACCGCCTCGGCTTTGACCCCGGGTTATTCGGCTGACACGATTCATCATGGCTTCAATCAAATCACTGTTTAAGGACACCGCCATATACGGTGTCAGTTCGATAGTCGGCAGATTCCTCAACTGGTGTCTCGTGCCGATGTATACATACGTGTTCGCCGCCGGCGAGTACGGTATCGTCACCAATATCTATGCCTACGTGGCGCTGGCGCTGGTCATCCTCACCTATGGCATGGAGACAGGCTTTTTCCGCTTTGCCAACCATGACCGATGGAAAGACCCGATGGAGGTCTACACCACCGGCCTGATCTCGCTGGCCGCTACCTCACTGCTGTTTATCATCGCCGGATGTACCTGCTCACACTCGCTGGCGCAACTGCTCGACTGCCCCTCACACCCATCGTTTATATGGATGATGGTGATAACGGTCGGCATCGACGCATACACCTCGCTGCCGTTTGCCTATCTGCGATATCGCAAACGCCCCATGAGGTTCGCCACCCTCAAGCTGCTCAACATCGGCCTCAACATCGGCCTCAACCTCTTCTTTATCCTCCTCTGCCCGTGGCTGTGGCGGACAGCCCCCGAGACCATCGGCTGGTTCTATGATCCCGACTTCGGCATCGGCTACATCTTCCTGGCCAACCTCATCAGTTCGCTCACAGTCATGCTGTTGCTGTGGCCCGAACTGACATCTGTCCCCTACCGGTTCAACTCACGGCTGCTGCGCGAAATGCTCCTTTACAGCTACCCCCTGCTGATCCTCGGCATAGCCGGTATCATGAATCAGACCCTCGACAAGATCCTCTACCCTATGCTGATCACCGACAAGGCCGAGGCGATGGCCGGACTCGGTATCTACGGCGCCAACTATAAGATCGCCATCGTGATGGTGATGTTCACCCAGGCATTCCGCTTTGCCTACGAGCCGTTTATCTTCGCCCAGAACAAAGAGGCCCGCGGCGCTGACAAAAACAGTTCATACACACAGGCCATGAACTGGTTTGTGGCCTTCGCCCTGATGATCTTCCTCGGGGTGATGTACTATCTGCCGGTGATCAAATACTTCATCTCACCCCGCTACTTCGAGGGTCTGCGCGTCGTGCCGATCATCATGATGGCCGAATTTTTTGCCGGAGTCTTCTTTAACCTCTCGCTCTGGTATAAGCTGTCAGACAAGACCATCTGGGGGACATGGTTCTCACTGATGGGTCTGGCCGTAACCCTCGCGCTCAACATCATCTTCGTGCCCCGATACGGCTATATAGCCTGTGCATGGGCGGCCTTTGGCTGCTACGGCTTCATGATGCTCGCCAGCTATTTTGTCGGCAACCGCAAGTACCCCATACCTTATCAGTTAGGTAAACTCGCCCTCTATCTCGTGGCCGCAATGGTATTGTGGCAAGGGGCCGAACTGATCGCAACGGGCAACAACCTCATCGACTTCCCCCTGCGCGCACTACTGTTAGTGGCATACGCCGGCACAGTGCTGCTGGCCAACCGGGCGTACAGCCGCAAAACCGCCGTCAGATGAAGATAGCCCTGCTCTCGACCAACGCCGATCTCGGCGGAGCGGCCATCGTCACACGCCGCCTCAACGATGCCCTGCGAGCCCTCGGGGAAGATGCCCGCATGATCGTCGCCCGACCCGGCAATACCCTCCCCGATGACCCCGCCGTGATACCCGTGGGCCGGCTCGAGTGGGCCGTACCGTTCCTTGTCGAGCGTGCCGAGCTGTGGCTCAAGGGTGTAAGCCGCCACAATCTCTTCAAGGTCTCGACCGGCAGATACGGCGTACCGCTCCATGACCATCCCTTTATCCTCGAGGCAGATGCCGTGATGATCAACTGGGCCTCACAGGGATTCCTGTCGCTCGACTCACTGGCCAAGATACTCGCCACAGGCAAACCGGTCATCTACACCATGCACGACCTCTGGCCGGCCACCGCGCTCTGCCACCTGCCGGGCGAATGTCGCCGATATTGCGACGGGGCGCGATGTCAGCCATGCCCTTACTTCAAAGGTAAACGCGGCCGCAAACTCATCCCCGACACTCTCGCCCGCAAGCGTGAGATATTCTCATCGCCCGCTCTGCATCTTGTCGCCGTCAGCAACTGGCAGCGCGAGCAGGCCCTGGCCGGCGACCTCCTCAGCGATAAGGAGATAACCGTCATCCCACACCCCTTTCCCGTAGACCTTTATCAACCCGCCGACAAAGTCACCCCTGACGGCAAACGCACCGTCATAATGGCCGCGGCGCGCCTCGATGACCCCGTCAAAGATCTCCCCGCCGCCGTCGATGCCCTCAACACATTCGCCTGGGAATACCCCGATGATGCCCGCGATGTCGAGGTTGAGTTTGTCGGCGCATTACGTGACGACACAGAGTTGCACCGCCTGCGACTCCCCTACCGTCACCACGGACTTCTCACCCCCGTCAGCCTGCGCGACCTTTACTCTCACGCCACCGCCGTCATCTCCTCATCTAAATATGAGACCATGGGGGCAACCCTTATGGAGGGGATGGCCGCCGGCGCAATCCCCGTCACATACGGCGACGCCGGGCAGCGCGACATCGTCACCGACGGTGTCAACGGTTTCATCGCCCCCGTCCATACCCCTGCATCACTCGCATTTGCCCTCTCGATGGCGATGCAGACCGCCCGCGCAGCCGACCCGGCATTCTCCCCCGCGACCCTCCACGCCGACATCGCCGCCCGCTTCTCTCCCGATGCCATAGCACGCCGCTATCTCTCATTGCTCAGACGATAACAAACCCTGCTCAACCCATAACCAACCTCCCCTACATATCCCTTGCGGCATCCGTCGCCCGACCCCGACATCACCCCTTTTGTAATTGCCGAATTTTTCGTACCTTTGCACAATAAAATATATATTAATAACCTCTTAATTGTGAAGACATACGGCGAGAGCCTAAAAACACTATTTACTTCGTATGGAGTCGATAGAGGCTTGGGGCCAGCCTTCAGATGCTACCATGGGAGTTTTTATATATGATAGTATCGAAAGATTTTGACATCCTGACTCGTTCTTACGTCGAGAGCCAAGATATGACACCGCAGCTTTATCTTGGCGATTGTCTTAATATCCTGAAAAGTATTCCTGATGCGACAATCGATTGTTGTATCACCAGTCCACCCTATTGGCAGAAAAGAGAGTATGATAATGGAGGCATCGGATTGGAATCCACCTCCACCGAGTTCATTGAAAATCTCATGTCAATTATTGATGAAATACATAGGGTGCTTAAACCATCAGGGGCTTTCTGGCTCAATCTCGGTGACTCATACCGGAACAAGTCTCTACAAGCTATTCCGTGGAGAGTCGCTATTACAATGATTGACAGAGGTTGGATTCTGCGCAATAATATTATTTGGAATAAACAGAAAGGTGGTCTAAATCCCCAAAAAGATCGATTCGCATCCATATTTGAAGATGTGTTTTTCTTTGTAAAAAATGAAAAATACTATTTTGATGCCGACTCGGTACGGTCGACTCCTCGAAAAGCCATCGTTAAAAATGGCAGTATTATTTCTGCGACAGGTGTTACCGGCGTGAACTACCGGCGCAAAATTGAGTTGTCAACAAGTCTTAGTGAAGCAGAAAAGGAAAATGCTTTGCGGGCCTTGCAGGCAGTTATGTATCGTCTGTCTTCGGGGGAAATATCAGACTTTAGGATGGTAATCAGAAATGAGCAACGAACAACTCATTCTGATTCGATTAAATTATCCGGCCGAGCTAAAGAATTAAAAGATAAAGGTTTTTATTTTTTATTTTATAACCCTAAAGGACAATTACCCTCAGACGTTTGGGATATTGTTCCCGAAGACACTCAGAAACGTAGGGAGCACTTTGCTCCTTTCCCTGAAGAGCTATGCCTGATACCCATAAAAACGACTTGTCCCATTAATGGTATCGTCCTCGATCCTTTTTGTGGCACCGGTACTACGATGGTAGTTGCGCGCGAGCTTAATAGAAAATCTATCGGCATTGATATTTCAGAAACCTATCTATCCATAGCAAAAAAAAGAATATGTCAAAAATCGTTGAATTATTCGCTTATCCGGTAGCCCGGACTCAATTAGATTGGCATAACATCATAGAGCGTCAATTTTGTCCCTATACCCAAAAGAAATGTTTTAAGGTTCGTAAAAGTGACCCGAATGTTTCGATTGGCACTTGTATCGTTGAATATGGTAAAGACTCTGAGGACATTATTATTTGCCCTCATCGATTATTACAAAATAATCAAATCTTTTTTGATTGTCTGCATCTGCTGACTCTTCATCAACCGGGTAATGAGTTACATATTGTTCCCGAAGTAAGTATACCCGGAGGAAGTGTTGACTATTTCCTTGTCTCGACCGATAATAATCGTAAGGTGAAAGATTTTGTCGGTATTGAGCTTCAAACAATAGATACCACCGGAACAGTTTGGCCTGAACGCGAAATGGTTTTATATGACAAAGGACTCATTCCCACTAAACCTGCCATCGGAAAAACCTTTGGCATGAATTGGAAAATGACGGCTAAAACCATTCTCATACAGCTCCACCATAAAATCCAAACGTTCCAGTCTATAAATAAATATCTTGTTTTGGTTGTTCAAAATCCTCTTTTAGAATATATTAAAAGAGAGTTTTCCTTTTCTCATATCTCGTCTGAGGCGCGATTGGGTGATCCCATGCATTTTCACTCATATTCATACCTCAAAGATAACGAGTTATACAAAATAAAGTTTCAACACAGATACAGCACCGATAGTGCCGGCATTGCGACTTTATTAGGATTAAATGCCAACGCAAATATTGAACTAAAAGAAATCACAGCCATCCTGGAATCAAAAATCTCAGATTCTACGATTTTACCCCTTGGACGCTGATTATAAGAATCTGTTACACCATCGATTGATCAAACAGATTATATCATTAACCAATCATATAGATAGATGAACAAACACTTACTCCTCATTGCGGCCACTGCGTTAGCATCGCTGACAGCAGGCGCTGAGTCTCCGCGCTCGATCGCGGCCACCGGCAGCGGTATGCGTCAGATTATACGCGTCGCTCCGCAGGTGGCTCAGGTCACAGACCCCGCGTCAGCCCCGATGAAAGCCCCCGACAATGCCGTCGAGGTACCTTTCACTCACCAATTAGGTAAAGACAGCCCCGTTGTCGACCTGGTCAAAAATCATTACACCGTCATCAATGCCAACGGTGACAACCGTCAGTGGCAGGTAGCAACAGTCAATTCCTACTCGGCCTGCATGGCCCCCAATGCCGCTGATATCGATGCCAACGACGACTGGCTGATCACCGTGCCCATCCACATGCCGGCAGGCGACTACACCGTCTCGTTTGACTTGGGATATTTGAGCGGTACGGCCGTAACCCTGGGTGTCATGCTCGGCACAGCCCCCACTGTCGAGGGAATGATCGCCGAGATCGCTCCCGAGACCGTCTATACTACTAAAGATCAGACCACTTACTCTTATCCTTGCGCCATCCCCGAGGATGGGTATTATTACATCGGTTTTCACTGCACGACAACCAAAGCTCAGAAGAGCGCCGTCAAGCTCTTTAACGTCGATGTCAAAGCCGGCGCCGTAGTGCAGGTTGATCCCCCCGCCGCCGGTGAACTATCATGGGAGCTCGCCCCCAAGGGTGAACTCAAGGCCACGGTGAAATACACCGCCCCCACCAAGACAAAATCGGGCGCTGACCTGACAGAGATCTCTAAGGTCGAGATCACCTCGCGCTGGGGCGTCGACAAGTTCACATATACCGACGTCACCCCCGGCCAGACCATCGTCATCGAGGATGTAGAGATGTATCAGGGTATCAACAACCGCTTTACGGGCGTGGCATACGTGGGCGACACCGCCGGCGATATGGTCGAATATAAGAGCATCTTCTGCGGCAAGGATACCCCTCTCGCCCCCACCAACGTGCGTCTGCAACCTACTGCCGACTACACCGGCGCCATCCTGACATGGGATGCCGTTGGCAATGTGGGTGAGAACGGCGGATATGTCGACCCCGAGGCCGTCACCTATTACATCTTTGACGCTTTCGGCAGCTATTATGACCCCGCAGTCGCCGAGACCCCCGAGACAACCGTCACCCTGACATATCCCGACCTGCAGGGGCAGGATTTCATGGCATATCAGGTTACGGCCGGATACGGCGAGAATTACTCGCTCGACTGCTCGTCAAACATCGTTGTGGTCGGCCAACCCGCCGCACTCCCCTTCAGCGAGTCGTTTGCCGACGGTTACTATGAGGGTGTATGGTGTCTCGACCCCGCCACAAGCTACAGCGGCCAGCAGTACGGTACGGTCAATGACGATTATTTCGCCTCGCTGATCGATCCCGAAGACCCCGACGCACCCACCCCGCTGACATCATTTGACGGTGACAACGGATTCCTCTACTGGTTACCGATGGAGAAAAACGTGATGTTCGGCCTCATGTCTGTACGTGCCGACATCTCGACAGCCGTCAACCCCGTGCTCGAGTTCCGCTATCAGGGCCAGGGAAGCACCATCGACATCTTCGTCGCCGCAGGTGACGGCCAGCTGCAACTCGTCAAGAGCATCGACCTGCAGGCCGAGCCTGCCAACGGCTGGACTCTCGCCCGTCTCCCCCTGAGCGAATACAAAAGTGCCGGTGCGGTCAGCTTCGAGATCCGACTGACCGCTACCCACAATGATGACGACCACACCTGGAGTGTCCCCGTCGACAACATCGTCGTGCGTGACCTGGTCGACACCGATGTGCGCATCGTTTCATCGGCATCATCAGCCGCCAAGACCTCGCCAGCCAAGTCGCTTGATTTCAACGCCCACATCCAGAATACCGGCCTCAACGCCGCTGACCTCACCGCCCAACTGTATATCGGTGATGTCAAGGTCGACCAACAGACATTAGGAAATGTCGAGGCCGATGCCTTTGCCGACACCCGTCTGACCTACGCCGTGCCTGTCAATGCCCCCGAGACCCTCAACGCCCGCCTGGTGGTCACCGCCGCCGGTGAGTCGACATCGGCTGTCAAGGAGGCAACATTTGAGATACCTGTCGAGTATGCACCCTACCCCGGCATCACCGACCTGGCCGCACAGCCCGACGACGCCGGTGAGACCGTCACCCTGACCTGGAGCGCACCCGTGATCGCCGAGCCTCAGCCGACCACCGTCTTCGAGGACTTCGAGAACGACAGCTACACCCCCATGTCGATCAACGGCTGCGGCGGCTGGACAGTGCATGACGGCGACGGCGCCCGCACCATCAATGTCTTCTACGAGACCGACAACCCCTATCAGACCGCGCCGATGGCATTCCAGCTCTTTAACCGCACCATCGCCAAGGTACCTTCGCAATATTGGATCGATGCCCAGCCCCACAGCGGCGAAACCTACATGCTTGCCCCCACCGCTTACTATGACGACAACGACAACTATCTCATCTCACCCGAGCTGTCAGGCAACGCACAGACTGTGACCTTCTGGGCAAAGAGCTTCTCAGTTGCATGGCCCGAATATATCGAGGTACGCTACTCGACGGGCGGCAACACCGTCGCAGACTTCCCTGTCGGTAACACCGTCGAGATCGCCAACTACTCAGAGGATGGCGTACCCGAGGTCTGGACTCTCTTCAGCGTCGAGCTCCCCGAGGGTGCCAAATACTTCACCATCCACCACACAGGCTACTACACCTGCGCCCTCTTTGTCGATGACGTAACCTTTGAAGGAATGCCCGACATACCCGCTGACCTCGCCGTCACCGGCTATCATATCCTGCGCGACGACAACCAGCTGACCGACCGGCCCGTCAACGCCACCGAGTATGTCGACCAACTCCCAGAGTCAGCAGCCGGACAGCACGACTATACATACACCGTCGTGCCCGTCTATAACCACGGCATCGCCCGCGGCGAGAACGTCACCGTCAGCGTCTCACGCTCAGGTATCGAGACCATCGCCATCGACAGCGTCGACGCCGCCGACACCTTCTACACCCTGCAAGGTATCCGTGTCACCGCTGCCAACCTCACCCCCGGCCTCTACATCCGCCTCCGCGGCACCAAATCAGCCAAAGTCCTCCTGCGCTAACACCTCACGGCGTCAATAACCGACACCCCCGTGTCAATAGCTGACGCCGATAACATCCACCCATAAACTACGCCGCCCGACAGATTTCCGTACCGGAATCCATCGGGCGGCGTTACTTATTGATTGGAGTGGAGACAGTCCGTGGTCGGGGTCTCACTCTGTGGTTACACTTAGTGGATCAGGGGATGTGGCGGAGGAGGAGGGAGCCGGCGGGGTTTGAGAGGATGTAGAGACCGGCGGTGAGGGTAGCGAGGCGGTCGCGTGAGCTTACACCGCTCATTATCATACGCCCGTCGGGGGTGTAGACGCTGACATCACCTACAGAGAGCATAGTGTCGACGGTGAGGGCCGCGCGCGGGGTCTCTGTGATCTCTGTCAGACCGCTTGTGGGGTCGGTTACCACCATAATCCTTCGTGAGGGTTGGCTGCGGCGGTCTCCGCTGAGGGCGGTGACAGTGCAGGCATAACGCTCATTCTCGGCAAGTCCTGAGATAGCGATAGAGTTGACGTTGCCGGTCTTGCGGGCCGTCCACTCAGCAACGGGTGATTCTGCCGTGTCAGCAAGTCGCAACACCACATCATCGATCGACACCACTGACGAACCCTGACGGATAAAGCTGACTGTCAGTCGGCGTATGCCGGGCGCAAATCTGTCGGCGGTCAGTCGCGTCATTGTGCCTGACACCTCAAGTGTGGCTAAGCTGACAGTCTCGCCGTCGGCGGTTACTCCCTCGATCAGCAGGGCTGTGCCGGCTGTGAGCGATGACCCGCGGGCCATAAGTGACACCCCGGTGATGTCATTGTCGTTAACACCGGTGGTGAGCATAGCATCCGCCGAGGCGAACCGCAACGCGGGGGCAGCCTCGCCGTAATAACCTGCCACGCTCGTCCAGGCGGTGGAGGTGGTGCTCCACCCGTCTGGCAACTCGCGGTTGTCAAAACCGCAGGTGACACCGTCAACCTCGGTCATCACAAACCCTGTGAGGTTTATCTCATAATCATCAGCCTCATCCATCGGCGTCCATGCGAGGGTGAACCCGTCGCGTGTCACCGCCGTCGGGTCGGCAATCTCGACACTGAGATACTCAAATGTAGGCTCAGGCATCACCACCTCGACGGTTGCGCCCTTACCTTTCTCATAACGGTCAAATCCTCTGACGGTTGCCATATAGGTGTGGCCCGGCCATAAGCCTGAGATCCCGGCGGTAGTCTCGGCGGTGGTCAGAGAGGCGATCGTCATGCCGCCCTCCTCGACCGTCACCTCATAGCCGGTAGCGGCCTCGGCTGCGGTCCACTCAAGGCAGCAACTATCCATATCGGTCTGCGCCACGCTCAGACCCGTGATCTCACCCACCGGTGTCTTACCCCCGGCGACATTAAACCTGATCACCCCCGAGGTCTCAGTTATGCCGGTCAGCGGCAGGTCGATAGCCTGGCCGCTCCAGCTCACCAGCGCGGGACGTGTGGTAGAGGTGAATGAGGTGACGCGCTGCGTACCCGGGAATGGGAAACCTGCATCCTGAGAGTGCGACGTGGCGTTATTGGCCTCGACAATATCGACATACTGATGCGACGGGGTGTTGTTGACAACATTCCGATCCCAGATATTGGGGTTATAGTCGATGTGCCACACTAACATACCGTGACCGGGGAGCGAACTGTCCCACCCCGACTGCTGGCGGTTCTCAAAGAGGAAATACTCATTGGCGCGCTCGGTCGAGATGCGGCACGCGTCGTTTGACGCGCCGATCGGGTCGAGGGTGACGGTGAGCGGATAAGATAGTTCGCGCGGAGCGAGCCAGCCCAATTCATAACGCTCGTATGACGAGAGTCCCGGGGGTGTGCGTCCGTCATCGTTATAGTTGCCGCTGGCCATCAGCGACCATGTCGCGGGGTGCAGCGCCGAGGTGTATGACGAGGCATACAGGTCGGGCAACCCTAAAACGTGGGCAAACTCATGGCAGAATGTGCCGATACCGTTAGGCTTACCCGCCCCGTCAAGTTCGGGCGAACAGGCATAGGCGTCGATCGCCACGCCGTCGAGGGTCAGCGACCTCCCCTGGTCAGAGAGATTCCACGAGTGCGGCCAGATGGTGTTGACATCGCCACCGTCAGCTTCACCCTTACCGGCATAGAAGAAGTAGATATTATCAACGCGGCCGTCGCCGTCTATGTCATAGCGGCTGAAGTCGACCGTCGAGTCGAGCGCCTGGCACGCCTCGATAACCATCAGACCCGCCGCCGAGTCGTCAGACCCGCCGCCGTAATATGCATAGGGGCGCGACAGCTTCACCGGGCCGGCCACCTCAAACAGCGGCCTGAAAGCTCCGGCCGAATTGTCGCGGTAATAATCACCTGCCGACCCTTTGCCGTTATAGCGTGAGTAACCCTCGGCATTGAGCAGAGCGTCAAACTCCTCGGCGGGGTCGCCAAACGTAAAATCCTTGTTGGCAAACTCAACGATCACCACTAAGAACGGGTGCTCACCAATGGTCGGAAACGGGGTGATGCGGGCGGCATCTGACTGCACGGCTGCGTGACGAGCCCTCATCGCGGGGGTAACCTTCTCTTTGGTGACTTCGGGGAGCCACGCGACCTTCTCACCTGAGGCGTGGTATTCATACCAGTGGTGATGCTCGTCACCCATGGCCACAATCTCAGTCGCGGTGCCGTCGGGTGCGACGGTCGTGACGGGCCGCATCCGCGAGGGGGCTGCCCCCGCTGACACGACCGCAGTCACGGCCAACGCTGCCGATAATATTCTGTAATTACTCATTACTGTGATGTAATTGTCATTACTCTTATCAGTGATCGTTATCTCACGACGGTCTTGACAACCTTTGCGCCGTAACGCACGATGTATGTACCCGGGGCGATCGAGAATGTCAGGTTACCCTCGACTTTCTCGGCGACAGCGAGACGGCCATCGACGCCAAAGACCTCGACAAGACCGCTGCAACCGTCTACCTCGAGACAGCCGGTATGGCCCACTGCCTTAAAGACGCCCTCAGCGCGGTCGGTTACCGGAGCGGTGATACCCGACTTGCCCACGGCAAAGACAGGTGACGGCGCCGACTCTCCCTCGGGATAGAGGGCTGTCACATAATAGTCGTGAGAGGCCGACCCGTCGGGGGTGTCGGTAAACTCAGGCTCGCCTAAGGGGGCGGCGTTGATCTTGACACCGTCGCGATATACGTTATACCCCAGGAACTCGAGCTGCAGCTCGGGAGATGTCGCGGGGGTGAAAGTGATGTCATCGACCATCAGACCGAACGCGTCAGCCGAGATGCAATGGATGGCAAAATACTTGGCGCCCTCGGGGAGGATGACGCTAAACTTGCGCCAATAGCTCATCGGCGAGTAGTAGTTGGCCTCGGCGATCTTGACAAAGTCAGACGTCGACTTTGAGTCGGTCGAGTAGAGTACCCTGAAACGTTCGGGGTAAGCCAACGTCACCGACTTGATATAGAACGATACTCTCTGACTCTCGCCCGACAGCTCAGGTGATATCAGCCAGTCGTCATTGGCGGTCACACCACTCGACACATCGGCGCCCCATGACACCAGACACTGATTGCCCGAGTGGCATACCCAGCGGCGGTTAAAGTCGAGTTCATTGTCGATACCGGCGGCCGCAGGGTCAAACACCTGCCATGCCATCGCGCTGCCGGCGTTGGGATAATCGCTGATACCCGACACGGTGTAAGTGGCCGCCTTGTCATTGTCGACAAGCGTATAGTTACCGACACCCGAGATCGCAAAGGGTGTGTAACCCTCCATAGTATCGTTGACGGGGAGACGCACACCGCTCATGTCGGGCTCATCCCAGGTCAGGGTCACGGCGTTGTCTGTGATATTACCGGCGAGGTTCTCTACCTTGGGTAGACCGTTGTCAGGTACGGTGAGGGTGATTACCTCAGAGGTATTGTTGGCAAGACACTCATCTTCGCCGTAATTGATCACGGCATAGAGCTTGTGGTCACCCCCGGCGAGGTTATGGCCGGGGGTTAAGCTCAGACGCACGGTCTTCTCACCGCCGTTGGCGAATATCGCCGCACCGGGGCCTTTCTGAGAGTCGACCTTAACGCCGTCGACATAGAGATCTACGGTATAGTTCTTGGTCGAGGAGGTGCCGTTGTTGACGATATTGGCGATATAACCGGCGGTCTCGCCGACATTTACCTGCGCGGCACCCAACAGGCCGGTGATGGCCAGGTCATGCTCAAAGCTGTCGGTGATGGTCAGGTGGTCGACGCAGATGTTGGCGCCCCCGTCAGCCGTACCCACCAGGGCGACCGATACTTTTGATGCCTTATAGGCCGACAGAGAGAAGGTATAGAGATTCCAGCCGGTGTTATTCCTGGCCACGAGTATCTCTGAGTCGGGGACATCGGTGTACTCGCCGTTATCGAGTGCTACCTGCAGGTGGAGTTTGTCGTTATAGCTGTTGGTAATTGTCACATACTCCTCGGTCTCCTCGTCATACTCCTGTGAGTAAGTGGTCGAGTCGTAGTGGAACAGATAAAACGATACGTAGGGATTGGTCGTCTCCGACAGATCGACAGCCGGGGTGGCCAGTCTCACCACATTGCCGGCATAGAAGTTATAACCGCCAAGCGAGGTCACAAACTCGAGCATACCGTCGTCACCGTCGATCGGGGGACAGTAGGGGTTGGCACCCATCGCGGTGGTGCGCCAGTTGGTGTTGAAAAATCCGGTCTCGATATACTCCATTACCCACGGCGACGTGGCGAGGCCGCAGTATTTGAAGTCCTCTCTGAACGGCACCGGGTATGCCGGGCCCACCAACAGTGAGTTGCTCGACACGGGGTCTGACACACCGCTGACCGTTCCGGCCTCGATGGTATAATATACATGATTCTGCACCGAGAAATCGAGATCATAATCAGTGTATGTCGTTGTCTTGAGTTCATCATCAAGCACGACCTCATCGCCGTTGCCGTCAAAACGGGTGACGCGATAGCTCACCACATCGTTGCCTACATATCCGCCGTGTACACCCTCGGGAGCTGCCCAGGTGAGCACCACGCAGTCGGGATTCTCCTCAGCCTTGACTGATGTCACGCTCATGGGGGCATCCACACCGACATAAACGGTCATCTCGGCCTTGGGGCTGTCGAGACCGCCGGCAGTGGCGACGGCGGTGTAGGTGTGCATACCGTCGGGCACTTGGGTGTCAGTAAAGCTCAGCGCCGCGCCCGGTGCGGGTGAGTCAAAGGTGTGGACGGCCTGACCGTCACGGCTAACGATGATATTGTCGATAGCGTTGAGCGACCCGCCCTCGACGGTCTGCTCGGGCGCGGTGAGCTTGATGACGGCCTCGCGGGCACCGTTGGTACCGGGGGTAACGTCAAATCCGCCGACCATATCGGGGGCGGCGTATGAACCGTTCTGCTCTACCTTTACGTCATCGAGATAGAGGCAGTAGCTCGCTGAGGGTGACCCGCAGTGAAAGCCGAAATAATATGTACCGTCAGCCTCGACCGGCAGGGTGATGGTGACGGTCTCCATCGAGCCGTTCCAGAAATTCTGTATGTCATCACGGCTAAAGAGCTGGGTGGTGTGCTGTGTGGCGTAGGGACTGGTACCCATCGTCACGGTGAGCTTGTCGGGTGCGTAACGCGAACCTTGCGATCCGAACGAGAATGTCAGCGTATAGATGTCATCCTTACCTAAGTTGATACCCGGGGTGACCAGCCAGTCGTCATTAAATGCTTGGGTAGTGGGGCCGTAGCATCTCACCAATCCGAACGACTCTTTATACTCCCATGAGTTACCATCATTGTTGACATCCTGGATGCCCCAGTCACCTAACGTCGAGGGGGACGAGAAATCTTCGACAAAGGGGACATCCATAGCCTTGGCACGCGAGGGGGTGCGCTCGGGCAGCTTGACGACATCATCGTCGTTTCCCTTCTCGGTGGCGGGGATGATGACAAACGGGGTGTCGGTCACGGGGAGCTTGGCCTCATGGCCTGCGGGCATGACGGCCTTGACGGCGGCGGCAGCCGACACGATTGCGATTGCCGCTGACAGGGCGGCGGTAGTCTTTCTCATTATCTGATTATATGTTTGAGAGTTAAGGTCTTGTTGTTATCGATAACGGTGATGATATAGAGGCCGGCGGGGAGCGCGGTCATATCGAGTTCACCTTTGGCGGCTGCCACCATCTTACCCTCGGGGGTGTAGAGCATGATTGACGCGTTATCAGCGGCAGTCAGTCTGCCGTCGACGATCAGACAGGGAGAGGTCTCGGCGGTTGCGGCGACATTCACCACGCCCGAGACGGCCTTGTCTGAGGTGAGGCTGATCGACTTGACGCTTACCTCGGGGTTATAGTAATATGAGTTGAGGTTAAAGTGCATACCCATGTAGTGATTGCCTGTAGCGGGTTCTTTCTCTCCCTCGGCGGGCTCGGTGTCACCCTCGGCACGACGCGCCCCGTAGGGTTCTTCGAGCTCATAGTCGGGGAGGTAGAATTTGTGGGTATAGACGGCATACTCTTTGGTCATTGTGAGCGCGTTAGCGATCTTCTTACCTTTCTTCATCTCATCAACCATCGGCTGCTCACCGATATAGAGGGTGTAGTTGGGGATATAATATGATGAGGTCGAGGATGATGTCGAGTTAAACTTCGCCACAAAGGTCAGTGTGTAGGTAACGCCCTCCTCAAGTACCATCATCGGTGATACGATCCAGTGGTTGATACCGTGGTTGTAGGCTGTAGCCGAGACGTTGAGATAACCCTCCTCATCGGGGGTGAACATGACATCGCTGTTGGCTGTCTCGTTGATGATTGTCCAGGCTGCCAGACCATCCTCGGTCTTGAAGTCAGAGTTATAGGGGAATGACACGGGCTGGTCAAAGTAGCCGCTGACGACGGTAAACATCTCGGTTTCACCGCCGGCGATGTCGTCATGACCGCCGTATGACAGCACCATCATATAGCTGTTGAGCCCTTTGTCGGGATCGGCGTCGTCATAGCTGCACGGTGTGCCGGGCATAGCCTCGACAACAGTCAGGGGCTCGGCATCTTCATCGAGGGTTTCACCTTTATAGATAGTGGCGGTGACATTGTCGCGCAGGGTGACACCCTCGGGTGAGGTCTCGGGCATGGTCCAGCTCAGCACGATCTTATTGTCATTGACATTGACCTTTGCCTCTGCATCGGCGGGTATGGCGGGGGTCACCGGGCACTCCTCGATGCTCAGTGCATTGACATAATATTCATACTCAGAGTAAGCAGTAGCGGCGGGGGTGGTGAGGAGCAGCACAAAGTAGTCGCCACTCTCATCTACGCTGAATGTGGTCACACACTGCTTGCTGTTAAATGTCGACTCGCCGATGACCGCGCTATAGTCGGTGAGGTCGGTGGCCGGCACAAGTATCAACGAGTAGGCGAGCTCATAACCGTATGAAGAGGAGATGGCGGTCTCGACCGACACCCTATAGATATGGCCTGACTGCATCGCCACCTTGGGCATCATCAGGGCGTCTGACGACTCGGTCGCCTTGGTCTTAAGCACATAGCGGCCGTTGGTGAGGGTGAATACCTTACCGTCGGCGGGTTTGGCGGTGTACTCAAATATGTCATAGAGATTGACATCGGCGGTGAAGTCGGCGACATAGGGGAGTGACATGCCGCTGCCGACATAACTGCTGCGGACACTCTCCGGGGTGGCGTCGGTGTGGCCGTTGGCGTTGTCGATGACTACATGATAGGTATGGTAACCGGCGGTGAGTCCGCTCTCGGCGTTATCGGTGAACGTTGAGGTAGCGCCGGGCTGCGCGTCGACGGTGGCGACCTCAGCGCCGTCACGATAAACGGTGGCGGTCTGCGCGCCGGTGGGCAGACCGGTCTCGGTCTTGTCGGGGTTGAGCCATGTCAGGGAGGCGGTGAGAGACCCATCGGCAGCGGCCAGGACACTCAGCTCTGTGGCGGTCAGGGGGACAACCGGCACCTCCTCGATCGAGAGGCTGCTGATGCTCAGCGTGTTATTGTAGTATGTCGATGCCAGTTTCTCAAGATCGGCAACCAAACCTAAGTTATAGAGACCATCGACGGGTACTGAGAATGTTATTTCCCGGAGCATATCTTTGTTGCTGACAAGGTCGCTGCAATCATCATCAATCAGCACTACGGCGTCGGCATCATTGCCGATGAGGGTCAGCTGATATGAAAACTTGTTAGAGACGTTGCTCTCCTTGACATTATAAGAGACCTTATATGCCTTGCCGGCCTCTAAGGTGATGTCGGGGGTGGTGGCAGTCGAGCTGCTCGGGCGGTAACCGTCACGGGCGCAGGTCAGGTAATTGCCGCTGAATGTCCAGCCGTTGGCCGCATCGGCGGTCACGATACTCCAGAAAGCGTTGGTTGTCGCGTTGGTGAAATCAAAGGTGTGGGGCACGGTCAGCGCGTCAGGCTTACCGACAAAGGGTGTAGTCACCGACACGGGGTCACTCTCGACACCGTCCGGGTCGACCACGATAATCGAGTATACATATTCACCCGATTTGTCCGGACGGTCGGTGTAGGTCACCTCGGCGCAGGGGGTGAGGAATGACGCATCGGTCAGGGTGGCCAGCAGCTCCTCGCCTCTCTTGACCTTGAGCGCACCGATGGTCAGGTCGAGGTCATTGAGATATTTGTCGGGATTGAGCCACGACAGGGTGATGTCGCGGGTATTGTTGTCGACAGCCTTTACCTCGAGATTACCCACAGGCAGAGGCTTCTTGATAAGTTGTGTCTCGGTCACCTCAAAGCCGTAAAAAGCCATTGTGCGGGCCGCCGTATTATCACTGGTGATGTCGAGCATAAAGTAAAGCTCGGTATCCTCCTCGGGGTCATAGGTGAGGGTGCCGGTCTTGTGTGTCGAGTTGGTCGATGACAATGTCTCACCGGTCAGCTTGATATTCCCGTTAGACTCCATCGTCGAGATCACCGAGGCAAGCACTTCGTCAGAGAGGTAGGGAGTGATCTCCATCGACATCGGGTTAACCAAGGCGCCGGCCTCAAAAGTGATGGTATACCGATAACCGGCTTTCATACTCAGCTGAGGGCTGAACAGGCGGCATCGCGATGTACGGCTCTTGTTGAGCTCGATCCTGACAGGCTGCGCTGCCGAATAATCAAGTGATATTTTCCATTGGTTACTGTTACTTGCTTTCCCCTGCCAGCCGTCTGAGGTATATTTACCGTAAGACGCCGTGTAAGGATAATCAGCGACTTTAGCCGTTATGGTCATCGCTGTCAATAACATCGTGGCAGCGAGCCAAACGGCTTTCTTTTTTAAGAAATACATAGCAAAGACTGTGTTTATTGAGTTAATTATTGTTCTATAACTAAATTAATTAACTTAGACAATAAGTCAATTGATGGCGTTTTACTTGAATTTTCTAAAAATAACGCACAAAATTATATCATTTCCGTCAAATACACAACACTTTTCCACCGGAATTTAGAATTGTTGGCATATTTTCTTTTATCCCGGTAAAAAACAATTAATATAACCACCGCGACTCGGCCAGACCGCTATATTCCCCTATCTACTTAACACGACCACCGCCGCGCAAAACGATTTTGGGTTTCGCGAAAAAAATGGTAACTTTGCAATCACTCTAACATTAAGCCTCAAGCCGGATGAAAGAATTTTTTGCGCGGGCCTGGCGATGGACCAGACGATATGTGACCCTGCCGCTCGTTATCGCGGTGGCATACATCGTGTTTGTGCTCTTTTTCAACGAGAACTCATACTTTAAGAGCGTAGAATATCAGCGCGAAATCGACCGCCTCGAGGCCGAAATCAAGATCAACAACGACACCATGATGCACTATCATCAGCTCAACGCATCACTCTCGTCAGATCCCGTCGAGCTTGAGCGAATCGTCAGGGAGCAGTATCACATGCAGCGCCCCAACGAAGATGTTTATGTCGTGGAGTAACCCCGCCGTATATCCCCCGGTCATCACACTTTTTCACAATGAAGCCCAACCCCACACCTAAAAAATACACCATCGAGCAACTGCAAGGACAACCGCCCCGCACCGGCTTGGTCATCCTCGGCCTCATAGGCCTGATCATCATCGCCGTCGGCACCCTCATACCGATCTTCGGCGTCAACTTAGGCCCGCAGGCCGTCAGCTGGTGGAAATATGTCTACGCCGCCGGCGCCCTCTGCTTTCTCGTGGCAAAACTCTTCTCACCCTACACCGGCACCCATCCCCGCATCAAACGCCTCTATCGCATCGAGTCATGGAGCGCCGTATTCTTCTGCGTAGCCGCATTCTTCCTCTTCTGGGGACACGACACCCTGCGCGACGTCTGGGCCTTTACACTCGCCGGCGGCGTCCTGCTGGTCTTTGCCAACTTCGCCATCCCCCGCGCAATCCGCAAAGAGCTCAAAAACAACCCCTGACCCTCTCCCCACCTAAAACCTGACCCTCTCTCTAAAACTTAAAACCTCATAACTCATACCTCATACTTAAATGAAGCTCGCCCTTATCGGCCACGGCAAAATGGGACACGCCGTCGAGCGTATCGCCCTCAGCCGCGGCCACGAAATCGTGTCGATAATCGACGCCGGAGAGACCGACAAATTTGACACCGACGCATTCCGCAGCGCCGACGTCGTCATCGAATTTACCACCCCCGCGACAGCCGTCGACAACTATCGCCGCGTCATCGCCGCCGGCATACCCCTGGTGTCAGGCACCACCGGCTGGCTCGACAGACTCCCCGAGGTAGAGCAGATGCTCGCCGACGCACCACAGGGAATGTTCTGGACTGCCAACTTCTCGGTCGGCGTAGCCCTCTTCAAGAAAATCGTAGCCGAGGCCGCACGCCTCATCTCATCATTTGCCGACTATCGGCCCTCCCTCGACGAGATACACCACATACACAAACTCGATCACCCCTCAGGCACAGCCGTCGCCACCGCCGAGACACTCATCGACGCCACACCCGCTCTGACCGGCTGGACCGAAGACCCCGCTCAGGCAGCCGCCGACCCCTCACACCTGCTCATCACCCACCAACGCATCGGCGAAGTACCCGGCACCCACACCGTCACCTGGCAGTCGCCCGTCGACGAAATCTCCCTCACCCACCGCGCCTACTCACGCGAAGGCTTCGCCCTGGGTGCCGTCCTCGCCGCCGAATGGATGACCGCCCGCCACCCCCGCGGCCTTCACTCCATGGACGACCTCCTCCCCCTCAACTGACCACCAGCTATAACTCTTTAGATTCACCCGATAATTATGCAAGGTGAAAAACATCGCGCTTCCCGAAACCGCACAATCACACTCTCAGCCGATGAGAGGACTTCACTGCTATCTTTTATCAGCGATATCACGGATCTGAAAGCCGGATACCGCGATAACTCTATCATCAATGCCGATTTGGCCGATTGTCTCGATTATATTCCTGACCGATATTTTGATCTGATCATCATTGACCCTCCCTATAACTTAGACAAGGATTTTAATGGCCTGAAATTCTCGGCTATGACGACCCTGTCGTATGAAGGCTATCTGAGACGTTGGTTCTATAAAGTGTGTGATAAACTCAAGGAAAACGGCTCTCTGTATATGTGTGGCGACTGGAAATGCTCATCTTCTATGCAACGGGTCATCGAGGAGAGACTGACTGTAATAAACCGCATTTCATGGCAACGAGAGAAAGGCCGCGGAGCAAAATCAAATTGGAAAAACTGCGTGGAGGATATATGGTTTGCTGTCAAAAATCCTCATGACTATTACTTTGATGTCGAATCAGTGAAGATGAAACGCAAGGTAATAGCTCCTTATAAAGTCGACGGGAAACCTAAAGACTGGGAGGAGACTTCGACCGGTAATTTCAGACTGACTTATCCCTCAAATTTTTGGGATGACATCAGCATACCTTTCTGGTCTATGCCTGAAAACACAGACCACCCCACTCAAAAACCCGAAAAATTATTCGCAAAACTGATCCTTGCCTCATCAAGACAGGGAGACAAGATCTTTGACCCCTTTCTGGGTAGCGGCACCTCAGCCGTCGTAGCCCAAAAGCTCGGTCGCCAATTCTGTGGCATCGACATCAATCAGGAATATTGTCTATGGGCTGCCAAACGGTTGCTCAATGCCCTGTCTGACAATAATATTCAAGGATATGCAGATGGCGTTTTCTGGGAACGTAACTCCTTAAATCTTCAGAAATCATCACAACAACTTCACAAACGCACCATTAAAGGTGACGAGCAACTAAATCTTTTCTGACACGTATGAATAAAATTGTCTGTGATTTCATAGAGTTTATTAAAGCAAATAACTCTATCAACACTAAACAGAATATGATCAAGGTTGTCAAAGATTCTTTTGCTTTGACTAAAGACGGCCGGGCTTTATATCACAACAATTACTTTGCCGTCGTATTCTGCTACGCCAAATACAAAACATTCCCTAACGTGGTTTTATCGCTGTCAAAACTGCAAAAATATGATACCATCCCTTGTTTCGTTGTAGTCGTGCACCGCAACAGCGATAACGAGATTCTAATGATCAACTCTACATTTATCGACAAGATAAGCCACAGCTCACAAGATCTCAGGATGGATAATATAAGAGGGAGTTTTTTAGGCAGCAATATCATCAGGAAATGTCAGGATATAGGACTTGAAAATACACCTGACTGCTTCGACGATATGTTTGCCTATCATTGCGGTGTTTCATGGCTTGAGAATCTCGAGAGGCTTGTCTGCAATACCGCTGACATCAAACCGATTGCAGAAAGGGTAGAGCTGACCCAACAGGAAAAGATCAACCTTGATGATTCTCCACGGCGCGCATCTGATTTTGTAAAATCTGCTGAGTATAACGAACTCCTCACAGAACTGCGTAAACGATGCGAGCTGGCAAAAGATGCATTGCTGGTAGCCTCTCATATCAATAATGTGAATATTCGCGGTCGCCTCATCGAAGTATTGATCACAGCAGACTCAGATCAACGCACCAAACTTCTTAAGGAAATATGCGAGATTGAGAAGCAGCTACCTGTCTATGACTCAAAAAATGACTTGGCAGATTACACCAAGAGTTTTAAAAACGCTGATACATATACTGATGTCAAGACTAAGATAATGTATCTCAAATCAAACCCTAAGGGATACAATGTCGATAAATTTATTAAATGTATGGGTGAAGACAGATCTGTCTTTATGTTCTTCTTTGTCGCATTGGATGAGACCGGCATTACTAACACATTACTTTGCTCAGCCTATGACCAAAGCATAATCAAATCTACTCTGATACAAAAACACTGGTCGGGCCGTGCCCGCAGAGGTACAACCCAGCTCAAATCAAGTGAAATAAATAATATCCTTAATCAAAGGGATTTTGTCAATGACATTGACATTGAGTTAGCCCGTGGTTTTATAAAACAACTACATGACCTTTGATTTTTTGGCCTTTTGTTTTGCAGGTTGCGATATTTTTTGTAATTTTGCCGCTGTTTTAGGAGAA
>CAMWLR010000014.1 GCA_947175215.1 uncultured Porphyromonadaceae bacterium | reverse complement strand
ATCAACTCTCTGTATATAGAACATGTCGGTATCCAACCCTGCACCTAATATTTTTCTGCGCGCTCTCGAACCGTCAGACGTCGACTGCATGTATCTCTGGGAGAATGATCCAGAGGTATGGCCTTTCGGGGGAATCCATGCGCCCGTATCGCGACATCAGTTGTGGGAGTATGCCAACAACTATGATGCCAACCCGTTTACGGCGGGGCAGCTTAGACTGATCATCGAAATTTATGACCCGGGGAGTAAGAGCCGTGTGGCATGCGGAGTGTTGGATCTTTATGATATAGATGCCGTAAACTCGCGCACTCAGGTCGGGATTATGGTTGCTCCGGCATGGAGAGGCAGAGGTATCGCAGCTACCGCATTGCGGCTGGCCGAAGATTATTGCCGCGACCGTCTCGGGCTCTCTGTGATTGCTGCCGAGGTTGCCTGTGACAATCTCCCCTCGATGAATCTTTTCGGTAAGAAACGGGGTTTTGAGTTGATAGCCTGCAGACCGTCATGGTTCAGGCGTGGCGACGGATTTGTCGAGGCGGCACTCTTTCAGAAATCCCTTCGCTGATATCCGGTCAGACTGATTTTTCAAGACGGTCAACCGCCTCATCAGTCGGCCCGTCAAAGACGACCTTGCCGTCAGCCAGCAGAATGGCGCGGGTACATAGCTGTCTTGCCAGTTGGAGATTATGTGTCGCCAATAGCATCGCATGGGGTAACCCCGCGAGTATTTCAGACAGAGCTTTCTCGGCCCGTAAGTCGAGATAAGAGGTCGGTTCGTCAAGCACCATTATAGACGGGCGCATTGACAACACTGTGGCCACTGCCACCATGCGACGTTCACCCCCCGACAATCGGTTGGTAGGTCGGTCTATTAACTTTGTCGCACCGATAGCATCAAGTGCCTCATTTACGCGCTTGTCAACCTCCTCACGAGAGAGATTCATCATCTGGGGGCCAAACGCTACATCATCATAGACTGTCGGCGAGAACAGCTGGTCATCGGCATTCTGAAACACCATCCCGACCTTTCGGCGAGCTTCATCAACCGTCTTTTTTGTCAGAGTTAATCCGTCAATCTCGACCGTGCCGCTGTCGGGGAGCAACAGCCCGTTTGTGTGCAACAGCAGCGTCGATTTGCCGGCCCCGTTGAGACCAAGCAACGCAACCTTCTCGCCATTACCCACCGTAAAGCAGACGCCGCGCAAAACCTCATTACCACCCGTGCCGGGATAACTGTAATGTATATCGTTAAATTTAAGTGCTTGTGACATACCTATTAGACTTATTAGACCAATCAGACTAATACCCACTGAAGAATATCGCTGACACATCAAAATACCTCATACAGAAAAGTACGACACCCCATATCAACATAAACACTGTTGAGTTTGTCTCCCAACTATGCTCACTACGCACTCTGCCGAAGTTTCGCGGCAGCGTACCGTTAAATCCACGGGCGACCATTGCTCGGTTTATACGTTCGCCACGTTCGACGCTACGTATCAACAACTGCCCTATAAAGCGTCCCCACTCCTTGACGGGGTAATTGCGACGCCCGTAACCTCGTGATCGGCGCGCACGGTTCATCGTCAGAGCCTCCTCGCCCAGTGTCTGCATATATCGGCTGACCATCATTAATTGTGTGACAAGTACAGAGGGTAACCCGAGTCGCCCCATAGCGCGACAGACACCGTTAAAGCCTCGGTCACTTATCAGTATAAGGGCCGCCTGTACTGACAGCAATCCCCTGACGATAATAGAGATAAATGAGATCCAACCTGCCGACACCTCGATACCGCCTATATTCATCGCCACCCGTTGGTCAAACAGCGGGTTCATAGCACCGATCAGCAATATAAACGGCAGCGTAATCAGAGACCTGCCGAATATCCGTCCGTATGATAGATGACTCAACGGAGCCATTACCACCGGATAAGCGGCAAACCATATCAACATACCGAGATTGAGTACCGGCACTGACAGCATAACCACGATATACCCCACTGTCACCAATAGCAATGCCCTGCTGTCGATGTCACTGAGATGGTTGGGCGATGTGGTGCCGTCGCCCAGAAGCGGACTGTCAAAGCGGATACTCATACACCGTCAACGACCGTTAATGTTTATCATTCTTGACGACGATCTTTTGTGTCGCGGGCCGATGCCGCCGGTCATTATGTCGGACAATAAGCGATGTCAATGCCCACAGCAGGATGATGACCATCGTTGCTCCGACAATCCCGGAGAATGAGTTTTGATACTCAGGCATTATGGCTGTCGGCGGGGTGATTGATCCCATCTCGGCATCGCCTGCAACCCGGGCTATCGACCACTCGAGACCATCGGGGTCTCCGCTGGCAATCCAGGTATAACTTATGCCGAGAATAATTGCCACGACACAAAAGGCTGCCAATACCGGCCACAGCCGTTTCTTCGCCTGCTTGCCTGACTTGAGGTTTCCGACATAATCTTTATCACTGATAAGCAGGTCAGGACGTGACGCGGCCACAAATGAGAGGACGGCCCCGGTGGCCAACCCTTCACCAAGCCCGATGACAAGGTGTATCGGGAGCATGAACAACAGGAATGTCGACATCGGTAAAGCCGTGATACCTGATGCCTCTGTCTCTACAGTCACCAAGAAAGCCCCGACTTCAAGAGCCACCATGCAAGCGGCTACCGATGCCAGCATCAGACGCCATGGCTTGGTCGACTTCCGGGCGATAGGCTTATAGATAAACGGATAAGCCAACAGTGTTGAGACAGCTGCCATATTAATCATATTGCAGCCCAACGCGAGCATACCGCCGTCAGCAAAGACCAGACATTGTATTATCAATACCGAACAGATCGTCAGGAATGCTGCCCACGGCCCGACGAGCGCCGCCACCAGCACACCACCTATGATATGTCCGCTCGACCCCGTGCCGGGAATAGAGAAGTTAATCATCTGGGCCGCAAAGACAAAAGCCCCCAACACCCCCATCAAGGGGATGAGTGAGGGACGGGTATCTTTTCTTACCTGGCGCGACGCGACGGCGAGGAGCGCTGCGGCTACCACACCTGACGCTATCGCGACCGGGGGAGAGACGAGGGCATCAGCCATGTGCATAGTTCTGCAATTTTATTTCGTTTCTGTTTTAACGTCAGCCTGCGCCGTTTGGTTTTTAGGTCTGAAGATTATAGTAATCAGTGCGCCGAGCAACTGCACACCTATCGATACCCACAGCAGTACCACTATACCGCCCCACTTGAGCAACATAGGCATGAAGAAAACACCCAACACCGCACCGACCTTGCCAAGCATGGCGGCGATACCCGAACCGGTGCCGCGCACCTCGATCGGGAACACCTGTGAGGGCAATATAAAGGTGATCAGGTGAGGGCCGGCGTTAAGGAATATCTCAAAGATTATAAACCCGGCAACCGATACCCACAGAGGCAGGTGGAGACAATACGCAGCCAGCAACATTCCTAACCCGAGGGCGCAGATTATAAATCCCCAGGCCAACATCTTTATGTGGTTAATACGCTTGATCAACAACAGCCCTAAGGCAAACCCGGGGAGGATAAAGAAGTTGATGACAGCTGTCATCTCGACCGAATTCATCACCTTGTCAATGCCGGTCTCTGTGCCGCGCTCGATACCGAGAGCCATCACCAGCACCGGCAGAAAGACACCAAACCCGTACACACCCAGACCCTCGCACGCCCAGGGGATACCGGTCAGTATGACACGCCTGAGATTGCGGCCTTTGAACATATCAAGATATGACACCTTTGCAGCAGCCACCGGCGAAGCAGGCGGAGCAGGCACGGTCACGTTGACACCAAGCAGTTTGCGGGCGGCAGCCTGAGCCTCCTGCGTTTTACCTTTCTCCATAAGCCACTCAGGTGACTGTGTGAAGTTGAGGCGAAGCAAAAATGCCACCACGCCCATGGCTATGATGATCCACATCATCTGATTCCAGATGGCCGCATGAGGATAACCTTTGAGAATCGCCCAGCAGATTACGGCAGCGAGTATGAACCCGACGGCACACGTACCCTTGGCAACGCCGACCATGAATATCTTCCACTTGTCAGGCATTATCTCTGATATGTATGACGAGTCGAGGCTATACCCCCCACCTACTCCAAATCCGGCCAGAAAGAGTCCAATCAGAATCCAGGGCTCTGTCGGGAACAGCAACACCAAGAGGCTGCCGGCGATAATAAGCAGCGGACACGCCCTGAACCATCCCAGGTATCCATCTCTGTCGGCAAAGTAACCTATCACAGTCGAGCCTATGGCGATACCGATAAGGGCCATCGCCCCCATTATACCCTGCATAAACGAGGAGAAACCGGTAGCCGATGCAAGCTGTATCATAGGTATCATGACCCCGACCACCGTCGAGAGCGCTGCCCCGATAATCTGCTCCATAGAGCCGGCTATCAGTACCTTGTAATGACCACGCATCAGCGGCATGGTCGCAAGATTGTAAGAGGGAGATTTGGATGTCTGCTGTATCTTACTCATTGAGATGATGTATGACGTAGAGTGTTAAAAGATTGTTTAGGAGGGTGCTTAGTTTTGGCCTCTTATTTCTTAGGGTCATCGCCTACCGAGGCCGTAAACTCTGTCCACGCGGTTTTCTCGGTGACTTTTGAGTTGCCGAGCTTATATTGGGGCCAGAGGAAAAGCCAGGTGGCAATACAGAACGGTGCTGTCAGTGTCGGCACGCCCCAGTTCTTCATCAGCACATCCATAGCTGCCTGGATAAAGAAAGTGGCGGCAACGCCGGCAACGGTCCACAACGCCGACTTCCAGTTAGGTTTGTAGAATGTACAACCCAACGCTATACCGGTCAGGACGGGAGAGAAACCAAACAGACCTGAAGCTATGTCAGCCGGATCAGCCTTGAAGAGGATGGCCAGCGCAAGTGAAATTGCCGATGCCGCCATTGCCCAGAATGCCGCCCAACGACTGCAAACGGCAAGGGCCGCGATAAAGAAGATACCTGTTATCCATGAATCGATAAGGAATACCTGAGCGATACCCTTGAGCCAGTACACAACGAGGTGACCGAAATCTGTATCAAGTGTATAAGTGAATGTCTCGGCCATCTCGGGTTTTGAGAGACCCGAGCCGTCAAGACCATGCAGTATACCTGCGCATAAGAGGAACACCCAGGTGGTGAACACAAACGGGAAGGTGAATGAGCTGACCTTGGCCGGAGCGATCAGGTTGTTAAACGCCTGTCTGAACCATGTCGACAGCAGCGATCCGAAAATCAGGCAAACCCACATCAGCCATGTATTACCTAAAAAGGTGGGGAGGGCGCATCCAACCAATACGCCGTTGAATCCCCATAGACCGGCAGCGCCGTCTGACGGGTCTTCATCGAGGATATAGCCGCCGACAACACCTAAAAATGCTCCGACCACGGCTCCCCATGCGACCTGAGGCATATCGGCCTCATACGCTCCCCAGAATATTCCGGCGAGAAAAAGTAAACCTGTCCAGGCAGATTGCTGGAACATTACCTGACCGATACCTCTGAAATATGTCCTCACGGTATCCTTTATCAATGTCGTTGCCATAATTATTCAGCGTTACGTTTATGAAAGGTTATATCATCGGGGGCGTATCAACGCCAAGGGAATTCTTTAGGGAGGGGAACACCTTTGACCGCCTGTCTTACCTGCGAGCAGAATTTGCGCACGGTCTCCTTGACCGGCCCGGTCTCCATACCAAGGACTTTATAGAGCAGACCGGCACCGTTAGGCAGGTGAGTGATACCCGCCGCCAACTTACGCTTGCGGTCAATAAAGGCCTCGGTCTTCTCATAGATCTCACGCGCCTTATCCACGGGGGTAAGCACCACCACATTGGCAAAAATGTCATAGCCATGCATGATGCCGACATCCCTGAGATCTGAGTTCGCGGGGTCAATGATAAATTTCTCGCGGAACAGTTGCTGCCCGTCAGGACGCTCGCCGTGAGTACATACCGAGAGTATATCATACTCAAACATCTCACCGTCACCATAATATTTGCGTCCACCCATATATACCTCAGAGTAAAACACCGTGGCCGTGGGATGCACTACCATACGGGTATCTGAGATGAAACGGGTATGCCGGCAAGGGATAATCGGCTCGGGCAGATACTCGAGGTAAGCACCCTCATCAAGAGTTATCACCTGAGCCATGCTTGAGTAATTATACTTCATCTCGGCAAGTTTGGTGGCTGCGCCGGTCGAGACAAACGCCATAGCGTCTTTACCAACCGAAATATTCTGGCGGTAACGGTCACCATCGACATTGGGGCCACCTGACGAGAGGATGTACACGCAGGGGATGCCGGGCAATTCCTGATCGAAATACAGCTCTTGCTGCACGATCAGGGGTGTACGTCGGTCGAGTTCTCTCAATATCGACTTGCCCGACGAATCAAGCTCGAATCCGAGATTGAGATAACCATGCTTGCCGGGCGCGCCGACATAACTGGCCTTGACCGGTTGAAGATATGGAGCCATCTCAGGGGCGTCATCAAAACTGATGACGGGTATATCTGAATATTCGCGCTTGATCTCTTTCATGTTCCCTGTTATTTCTTGTTGTCAAAAAGAGCCATCTTGCTGATAAGCTCGATCAGTTCATCGAGTCCCTCGCCGGTCATCGAGTTTGTGAATACAAACGGTTTGCCGGGACGCATCAGTTTTGAGTCATGATCCATAACCTCGAGAGAGGCACCGACGTAAGGGGCAAGATCAGTCTTGTTGATGACCAGAATATCGCTCTGAGAGATGCCCGGTCCATCCTTGCGGGGAATCTTGTCACCGGCAGCAACATCGATCACGTATATAAAGAAATCGACGAGCGCGGGAGAGAATGTCAAGGTCAGATTATCACCACCCGACTCGATAAATACGATGTCGGCATCGGGGAACTTGGCCTCCATCTCCTCGACAGCGGCGATATTCATCGAGGGGTCTTCGCGGACAGCAGTGTGAGGGCATGCACCGGTCTCCACACCGATGATACGCTCCTCGGCTAACACACCCTTGAGGATCTTACGTACATGCTTGGCGTCCTCAGTGGTCACGATGTCATTGGTGATGATCAGTACTTTGTAACCTTTTTCGAGGAGACGGGGGGTTATGGCTTCGATCAGAGAGGTTTTGCCCGATCCGACAGGGCCTCCGATACCGATTCTGCAAGTGCTCATATAATTTGTTCTTATAAATAATCAGTTGTGGGAATTTAGTCTTGTCTTAATAAAAATCAACTCATAAACATTCTCATGTTACCCTTTTCGTGAAGCGAGGCGAATATATCTGCCTCCGGTACAAAGGCATTCATATCCTCGACCCTCATTGTGCGCGCCTTCTCATAAAGGCGGGGGACATCCTCTGAGAGCTTAAAGAGAATCTCCTGAGTATCAAAGTGCGATACCCTGACGCAGCGCAGGGCTGCACCGAGTACCATATTTATCACACCATACTGATGGGATGCAAAAAGTTCCTCCTCGGTCAACCCCTCAGCAGCAAATGTCAGCCCTTGAGCGACGGGGAAACAACCGGGGGTCTTCTCATCCTTGATGTCAGCATGCCAACCCGCAATAACCTTGTCGTCAGGATAAAACCGCTCGGCCAACTCGGCCATCTTGCGGCCCATACGCTGCAACATGGTGCGTGCCTCGTCATTCATCTTGAAGAGCATCAGCTGACGGTCAATCTCCTCGACGGCAGCGAGATCGCCTGCCTTGGATGCGCGATAAGCCAGCAATGCCGCCACACCGTCAGAGTAAGCGCCCTGCAACGCTATCGACCGCGTGTATTGCATCAGAGTATCGGCATCGTTGACGATACCCTCGTATGTGGCGGTCTCAAGACCGTTTGAAAATGAGAATGTACCGACCGGAAACGTCGAGTCGGTCATCTGCAACAATCGCATTACTTTCATACCCTGTCAGTTATTGTGATAAATCCGGCGGTATCAGTGGTGGTGATGATGGTGATGGTGCTCGTGTTCGAGATCTGTGTTGTCATGACCCGCACCACCAAAGAGACGGCGCAGCTCGCTCGGGGCAAGGAAAGGTATAATATCCTTACCCTCCTGGAAATCAAACGTAATATCATCGATATTATGGGTCTCCAGGACGGCTAACATAACTTTCTTGTCGACAGTGAGAGGAACAAATACTTTAGTACCCTTGACGACTGCGGGCCAGTGCTGATTGCCGATGGCATGGCCTAACTCGACACTGATGCGGATGATCTCCTCGGCAGAGAGTGACGAGAGTTTAGACAGATCGATGACAAGCACATTATTGAGGTCGAGGCGCAGCACGGCTGCCTCACCTTTGTCGGGGTCAAATGAGATTATATCGCCGTCCATGATGCGGGTGCCGCGACGCAAGGCTACGGGATACTCCGTGCCATGGTCACCTTTGGCGAGAAAACGGCTCTTCTGAGCTGTCCACTGGTCGAGAAAGACGGTCTCGACATGACAATTATCTATACGTTCGCTCCATTGGGGCTGATGAATATTCCCTATGACTTCGGTAATGACGTCCATTATGATAATCTGTAAATAAATTGTTGAAACGGTTAAATGACCTGCATGTGGTCATTGTTATAACAATCCCGGCACTAAATTGTTGAGCCGCGATTAGTCAAAAACGGACCTGCGAGAGTTTCACAGGCCCGTTTTTGTGTATTCAGGCTCTTATCAGCTAAACCAATACAGCTGACCCAGAGAGAGTTCCTTGGCGGGGGGAACGGTGGCGAGGACACCGTCAACATATACGTTGAATGTCTCGGGATCTACCTCGATCTGAGGCATCGCACCGTTGAGTACCATATCTGCCTTGGTGATCTGACGTGTGCCGTGCACCGGATAGAAGATATTGTCAGTGCCTACGCGCTCCTTGACACCGTTGTCATAACCGGCCTTAGATACGAAACGCATACAGGTTTGGGGCATTGCCTTGCCGAACGCACCGTACATCGGACGCATGATCTTGGGCTGAGGTGTGGGGAGTGAGGCGTTGGGGTCACCCATGTTGGCCCAGTTGATTAAACCGCCCTTGATGACCATCTTGGGCTTGGTGCCGAAGAATGCGGGCTCCCAAAGCACGAGGTCTGCCATCTTGCCGACAGCAATCGAACCGAGCACATCAGAGATACCGTAAGTGATGGCGGGGTTGAGAGTGATCTGGGCGAGGTAACGGAGCACACGGAAGTTATCGTTCTCTGTCGAGTCCTCGGGGAGTTTACCGCGAACCTGCTTCATATACGATGCCATCTGGAATGTACGCATGAATGACTCACCTACACGGCCCATGGCTTGAGAGTCTGACGAAACCATAGAGATAATACCGAGATCATGGAACACATTTTCGGCAGCCTGTGTCTCGGGACGAACACGGCTCTCGGCGAACGCTACGTCAGAGGGGATCAGCGGGTTGAGGTTATGGCAGACCATGATCATATCAAAGAGTTCTGCCTGTGAGTTGATACCGTAAGGGAGTGTGGGGTTGGTCGACGAGGGGAGAACGTTGCTCATCGAGGCAACCTTCATAAGGTCGGGAGCGTGACCTCCGCCGGCACCCTCGGTATGGTATGTATGGATGGTACGGCCGTCAATAGCTGCGATGGTATCCTCGACATAACCCGACTCGTTAAGGGTATCGGAGTGGATACATACCTGTACGTCATATTTCTCAGCCGAGTCCATGCAGGCACGGATTGCGCCCATGGTCGAACCCCAGTCTTCGTGAATCTTGTAACCGCAGAGACCGGCTTCGATCTGCTCATCGAGGGTCTTGCGGCATGACGAGTTACCCTTGCCGAGGAAACCCATGTTTATGGGGAGACCCTCGGTACTCTTTAGCATCATGTCATGATTCCACTTGCCTGATGTGATGGTTGTACCGTTAGAACCGTCGGTCGGGCCGATACCGCCACCGATAAGTGTGGTGATACCGTTGCTGAGACAGTCGTATGCCTGCTGCGGGCAGATCATGTGTACGTGACCGTCAATACCGGCGGCTGTCAGGATCAGGTGCTCGCCCGAAATGGCGTCGGTTGACGGACCGGTGCAGAGTGTGGGGGTAACACCGCGCATGATGTTGGGGTTACCGGCCTTGCCGATACCTGCGATCTTGCCGTCCTTGACACCGACATCAGCCTTTATCACACCCAAAATCGGGTCGAGGATGGTTACGTTGGTGATAACCAGGTCGAGCGAACCGGCATGTGAGGTGATTTCGTTAGCAGTACCCATGCCGTCACGCAGGGTCTTGCCGCCGCCGTATACGGTCTCGTCGCCGTAAACACGGAGGTCTTTTTCAATCTGTACATAGAGGTCGGTGTTGGCAAGACGGATCTTGTCACCCACGGTCGGCCCAAACAGGTCGTTATATTCTTGTCTTGTTGAAGTAGCCATTGATATGTCTGATTAGGATGTTGAAGTAAAGGATAGCGATACCTCGGGGTCATCAGTTGGCGCCCTTGGTGTCTTCTCCGGAGGTAAATTCGGGAGCGTCGGTCTCCTCAGGAGCCGACTTGAACTGGTATTCCTTCATCAGTTCAACGGCACGGAGATACTTGGGATAATATGTCGGGAAGTCTTCGCCGCCGGTGAAACCGTCGACAAGATTGTTGAAACCGATCACGCGGCGTTTCCCCCAATAAGTTACAAGTTCTACCTGCTTCTCCTCACCCGGCTCAAAACGCACGGCTGTGGTAGCGGGGATATTTAAGTGATAACCAAATGCTTTGGGTCGGTCGAACTCGAGATAACGGTTCACCTCAAAGAAGTGGAAGTGAGACCCGATCTGCACGGGGCGGTCACCGGTATTGCGTACCTTAAGAGTGACTGTACGGCGGTCGGTATTGTATTGGATAGGGTCTGACGCAAGGATCACACCACCAACGGGAACATAATCTGCGGGTGTAAAACCGGGGGTATTGGGATATGCAATCTGAGGTTTACCCTCGAATACTCCCATAGGGGTTGCGTATGTCTCGGCAGGCTGGGCGGCTGCGGGGGTCGTTGCAGCAGGCTTACCGGTGTTGTCGTTTGTGCTCATTGTGTTAATGTCTTGTTTGTTAAAAACTTAATGGATACACATTCACAATCCGGTCGTGCTTACTTAATGGGATGGTGGATGCTGACAAGGCGCGAGCCGTCGGTAAAGACAGCCTCGACCTGAAGCAGGGTAATCATATCGGCAACACCCTCCATAACCTGGTCTTTGGTCAGGACGGTGGTGGCGTCGTGCATTACCTCTTCGACAGTTTTCCCCTCACGGGCACCCTCAAGGGCGCATGAAGTGATATAAGCGACAGCTTCGGGATAGTTGAGTTTCAACCCCTTGTTAAGCCTGCGCTCGGCGATCATGCCGAGTGTCAGTAATTTGAGCTTGTCAAGTTCTTTAGGAGTAAGATGCATGATTCAGGCGTTTTTGAATGGTAATAAATCTTATTGTATGTGTAACAATTTTAGTACGCAAAAAGTTTTATGGATCTTTATTTTTGCGGGTTAAAATTTCATGGGTGACTTATGTGTTTTTGCGGGCTGCCCCCTCGTCAATTGCCAGCAGATCGGCGACCAGAAATGTCGAACCTCCGACAAATATCAAAGGCCGCTTAACTCCGACACCCGATTCGTTGGCCCGCTCACGGGCCAACGTCATAGCATCAGAGAGCGTGTGTGCGACATCGCCGGGGCGACCGGCATCGCGACCGATATCGGCGAGCTTTTGCTCATCCATCGCACGCGGCACCGAGGCTCGGGTATATATTATTTCGCAACGTTCAGGAATGAGTGGTAGTATGTGGGTTACATCCTTATCATTGACAAACCCCAGGACAGCAATGACCTGACCGTCATGAGCCTCAAGCTGTCGCGAGATATATTGCCAGCCCCCCTCGTTATGCCCCGTATCGCAGACAATGAGAGGAGTGTCGCAGACTCTCATCCATCTCCCTGACAGACCGGTGAGAGTGACAACATCACGCAACCCGGATGCGACCGCTGCATCGTCAAATCGCACCCCGGCACGACGGAGTACGTCTAACGCCGTAAGTATGGTCTTGAGATTATTTTCCTGGCAGTATCCTGTCAGCCCGTAACAAACCGGGCCATACCCTGTATTGGCCTTTAATCCCTCATCGGCACGTTTTATATCAAGTGTGCGCAACATCTCATCGGCAAAATATATCGGCGAGTCACACTCGGCTGCGCGGTCGATAAACAGATATTTGACCTCCCCGCGGGCCTCCCCTATCACAACAGGCCTCCCCGGCTTGATTATCCCGGCTTTCTCTGATGCTATCTGCGTGAGGGTGTGACCGAGCTGAGCCACATGATCCTTTGAGATATTGGTTATTACCGACAGTATCGGGTCGATGATGTTTGTTGAATCGAGACGTCCGCCCAGGCCGACCTCTATGACGGCATAATCGACATTGTTGCGGGCAAAATAGTCAAAGGCCATGACGGTCGTCAGTTCAAAAAAAGACGGGGTCGGTACGGCTGTATCGGGCGAAGACTGCATCTCGCGGAAACGGCTGACAAACGCTGTGACTTCGTCACGCGGTATCATGTTGCCGTTGATTTTGATACGCTCTCTGAAGTCTGTAAGATGAGGTGACGTGAACAACCCGACCTTATATCCGGCGCATTGTAACACGGAGGCTATCGAGTGGGCGGTCGATCCTTTGCCGTTTGTTCCCCCGATATGTATAATCTTGAGACTGTGGTGAGGATTCCCAAAACGCTCAGCCAAAGCTGTCACCGTATCAAGGCCGGGCTTATAGGCCGCCGCCCCGATCAGTTGAAACTGCGGAGTCTGTCTATAGAGATACTCTATTGTTTCGCTATATGATAACGTCATGGCATCTCTTTAATAATATATGATCAGACCGGCTATCCCCGACAGGATGATCACGAGGATAGGATGTATCTTGGTAAAGAGTACCGTCGCGAGAGCAGCGACAGCGATAATCACCGAGATGAAGATTTCATTAGTCTCCGTGCCGAAATTCTCGCCGTTCATCAGCAGTAATGCCGCCGACGCTATCAGGCCTATAACTACAGGACGTAGCCCGGAGAAAATGCCACGGATTACGACGCTCTCTTTATGTTTAGATATTAGGTGACTCGTAAAGGCCACTAACAGGAAAGAGGGCAAGATGACCACAAGCGTACAGACCACCGACCCTAACAGCCCCCACAACGGACTGTCGTAGCCTGCATGAATTGGCGCTACATACCCGATGTATGTGGCTGAGTTTATGCCGATCGGGCCGGGAGTCATCTGCGAAATGGCAACGATGTCAGTAAACATTTTAGGGGTGATCCATCCCGAGCCGACTATCTCTCGCTCAATAAGCGACAGCATGGCATAACCGCCGCCAAAGCCAAACAGCCCGATCTTAAGATAACTCCATATAAGTTTAAGGTAAATCATAAGCCATCCTCCTTCTCATCCTTATCAAGTGCATCTGTCTGCCCGGGGGTCGCGGTATCCATCTTGGCAATCCCGAGTCGCTTCTCTTGCCTGCGCAACCACAGATAGCCGCCCAGCGCGCCAAGCACGACATACAGAATCGGGTTGGAGATTACAGGCAGCTTAGACCATATCAGCAAGGCAGCCACAACCGGTATCCAAACAGTCTTCCAGCCGATCTTGGCCGATTTGGCCGACGTGATCACTGGAGCGACAATCAGAGCGACGACTGCGGGGCGGATACCACTGAATATCGCCGCTATGATACGGTTGTTCTGTATCAGGTCGGGGGTAAGGAAAATCGCGATGGTGAGAATAATCAGGAATGATGGGAGTATCGTGCCGAGGGCGGCTGCCACACTACCCCGCATGCCCCTCAACTTGTCGCCGACGGCAACCGATATATTAACCGCCAGAATGCCGGGGAGTGATTGGGCGACAGCGAGTAGATCGAGGAATTCCTCACGGGCTATCCACTTGCGGTTCTCGACAACCTCACGTTGAATAAGCGAGATCATTGCCCAACCGCCGCCAAACGTAAATGCTCCGATTCTGAGAAAGGAGCTGAACAGTTTGAGATATATTCCTTTTTCTTTGTCGACCGACATATTCCGCACTTAATTGTGATGATAAAACAAAAAAGGACTGCCTTTTTAGGGAACAGTCCTTTTTTCTTGTAGCGAATCCGGGAATCGAACCCGGGTCTCCACCGTGAGAGGGTGGCGTGCTAGGCCACTACACTAAATCGCCGTTAGCAGTCGTCGGGATTGTTGTTCCCTTTTGACGTTGCAAAGGTAAGCACTTTTTCTGAACCCACAAATTTTTTGGCCGATTTTTTTCAAAAAAACTTCAAAAAAATCGTTATTGAGTGATTCTCGGCTGATTCTTGGCCGATTGCTGAGTGAGTCTCGGCTGATTTTACTCAAGAATCAGGGTAGCAAAACAGTCAGGGCGATCAAAATCGGGGTGCTCTGAGACGATCGGCGCCCATGACAGATAATGAGGCTGCGATGTAGCCGACGCACATTTGTTGAAGTTGGCGCGCAGTGCGACCTCCCTACCCTCCTCATAGTGCACGCCGAGAAGATCAAGCGGTATAGCAATCGTGACACTCCAAATAAATGACCCCTCGACCTCTTGAAACGGTCGCGTACCAACCGAGGCGTATACTTTGATGCGCGAGATCTCATCGGCCGGCAGGAACTCAATACCCTCGGGGGTATGTCGGGCGGCCTGTATCGTACCTATACAATTAAAGCAGAAACTCAGATAGCTGTCTGGTCGGTCAGCCTCGGTGACAAAAAACTCGACACATGAGTCTTCGCTCACCGGTGAGTTGGGGGTATAGTTGACAGCTCGCAGATAATTACACCTGACCAGAAAATCAATAAATATATGCTCACCCGAGTGCGCCGCCGACACGACCGTAAGCGGACGATAGGGATATTCTTCGGGCCAGTTGAGAGACTCAACCGACAGCCTGACACCGTTTTCCTCAAGGAGACCGGCGACTTCAGATATATTATGGTTCTCTACCTGAGGTGCATATGGCAGTGATGCCGTGAGTGGGGTATTCATGACCGGTTAAATAATTAGATAAGCGTATAGTGCGGGCGGTGTCAGATCGCCGGGAGATTTAGATATTCGGCCACCCCGCTGTAAAGGCCGTAGATGGCCATCAGGGCAAGGATGCCGGCGATGATACGGTTGAATATCCATAACGACCGCATATTGAAGTGCGATCTGACTTTATTGACAAAGAATGTTATAACCCACCACCATGTAAGTGCACCGGCAAATATCGAGGCATACCCTAATATATAATGGTAGTAACGAAACTCGGGCAGGATGAAGTTAAACCGCGCAAACAGGCCGATGATAAAGAATAATATCAGAGGGTTGGCGAATGTAAAAAGAAATCCCGTCGCAAAATCCATCCAATAACTGTTGGGGACATCCTCGGGACGCCGCAAGGCAATGGTGGGATTTTTCTTGAAAAGATAAAAAGCAAACGCTATCAGCACCACACTGCCCACAATCTGCAACAGCATCTCGTTGGCAGTGATAAAGTCGGTTATGAATGAGAGACCGAGGCCTGTGAGCAGGCTATACGTAAGGTCAGACAGCGCTGCCCCCACACCGGTAAAGAGCGCAGGCAGCCGCCCCTTGTTAAGTGTCCGCTGAATGACGAGCATACCTATCGGCCCCATCGGCGCCGATACGAATATGCCGATGAGCAGTCCGCTGACAAGTATGTGTAACAAGGTGTCCATTCAGATTTGCAAAGTTAACTAAAGTAGACCGAGCTTGCAAAAAAATCTTTCGATTGACCCGTCATAACTCATCAGCGCTCAATCATCAGTGGTTAAGCAGCGACCATAAAAACGAGCATAGAGATGGCTGCCATGATTAAAAGCTGTTCAATCATAGTGATCTATAATTTGATGTATGTTAATAAATTAAACCTACAAACCGGCTGCCTTGAGCATCTCCGCCACCTCGTCTGCCGTGATGCCGAGCAGACGCATTTCGGCAACAATCTGAGGGATGGCAGTGTCGCAGAACTCCCGACGTTTAGCATTCCTGACCCTCTCGGCACCGTCGGTGACCAGCAGGAATCCCATACCTCTGCGCGGCTCGATCACGCCGATTGCCTGCAACTCATCAAAGGCTTTGAGCACCGTGCGGTTGTTGACCCCCAGGTCGGTGGTGAGCTCTCTCACCGAGGGTATCATTTCGCCGGGTCGCCACGCGCCGTCGAGAATGCGGTTAAAAGCGTAGTCAACTATCTGCCGGTAGATCGGTTTATTGTCATTAAACTCTATCATTAATAATCTTGATTCTCATTCTTCAAAAATTCCGTTGACTGATTGATCGGTAACTCAGACCCATCATAAGCAGAATATAGGTAATCATAATTATAAGCCAGACAGTCGCGTATGTCTGATGGCCGCTGATTGACTCTGTGACCCGCTGAGTAATCTCATCATTATCGACATATTTGGCACCTGCTTCATACCCGGCCATAAACGCCTCTTTGGTGGTATAGATGGCCGAGATTACCGAACTGCCGATATAGACCATCACACTATACGCGATAGCCTTGATATATCTCCCTGACCGGGCATGAAGTACGCAGTAGAGGCACGTCACCATACCTGTCACGAATGCCAAAATCTGATTATTCTGATATATGTCAGCCCCCGATATGTCAAACATACCGGCCAAAGGGTGTTGTGTATCAAACACAACCGGATAAATCTTCTCGGCTATCCACGGAAACATGAAACAAGCCAGCGGTATCACTACAAAAAGGTATGACACATAAAACAGAAACTTCTCAAGTGCGCTTGCAGGAAGCATCCGTTCGACCATGCGGGCATCTCCACCTTTAAGAAACACCAGAGGAGAAAACACATACATGAATGCCAACACAAGGCCGAGCATCGTGTATACCCCCAGCTGCCAGGACTGACGGTGAGAGAAAAGAAACAGCAGCGAGACACCCAGCGAGAATATCAAATAAATCAATGTCTGTCTTTTTATCCAGGGCGCGTTAAAACGGTAAAGCATCACCATACGCCGCCACGAGAATTTTGTGACGAGGCCTGATCTTGTCTCGTTTGCAGATTTAGCAGATATTGTCGTATCCATTATTTACCGAGTTGATCGATTATTTTTTGTGAGTTGTCTGAATGTAATGCCATATAGAGGGCTTTCCAGTCTACCCTGGTTTCCTCATCGCCCGATGACGGGTAGATATTTAGATAGCGCGTGCCCTGCGGATCTGAGTATAAAGCCTCATCATCGCGGTCAGACGCATACTCAAATGCGAGCCGTGATGTCACATCTTCGTCCGTACCGGCAAACAGCAGTCGCGAACCTTTCATCATCAGCGCGCCGTCAAACAGTTTCTCGAGATCACTGACATTATGGGTCGAGATAATGACAGTCGAGTCGGGACGCATCGACCGGGAGAGTATCTTGCGGAATATCTCGCGGCCCTCGATATCGAGTGCATTGGTCGGTTCGTCAAGCAACAGCAGATCTACCCCGAGAGCCAGCACATAAGCTAAATGAGCTTTCTTTAGATTGCCAAGTGATAGAGACCGCAACGGCTCAAGCCCGCTTTGGCCAAACGCCTGCAGGTTTTTAGTAAACAGTTCCTCAGAAAATTCGGGGTAAAACGGAGTGTGTATAGCGGCGAAATCCCTGATAGACTTACCGGGCAGGTACATATTCTCCTCCAAGAGGAATATATGCCCCATTTCATCAGGGTTGTCAGTCGTTGATTTAACACCATTGACGACGCAACTCCCATCTTGCGGACGTGCAAGGCCGGCGATGGCGTGGAGCAACGTAGTCTTTCCGGCCCCGTTCTCTCCGGCAAGCAGATACATACCGCTCTCCAGACGGCCGTTAATCCCGCTCAACGCCTTACGGCCGTTGGGATAGGTAAATGAGATATTATTAAGTTCGATCATCACGTCAGAGTTTTTGACAGTGTTTATTTATTGATGTTCAATTAATAAAATCAAAAATTAGACCAACTTGTGTGGTGTTGTAGCTTAGTACAACACTGCAAAGGTACGCATTTTTTCTCAACTTCCAAACTTTTAGTGATTTTTTTGAAAAATATTAGTACCAAGTACCTCTTCCAACATAAACTGCCGCTCATCGCCTCGCGTAACAGAGGCAGTGAGCGGCAGTTTATGTTGGGGAAATATCTACGGCGGATTACTTAGTGGTAACAGCGCCTGTAAACGTTGTGGTGACGGCTTCGCCGGGGAGCTGAGAAGCATCCTCTACTATCTGCACATAGAAACTGAATGCGCCGAAACAGATCGGGTAATCGACCACATAGACGGGCATCTCGGCCGTGAGAAGATGTTTGCCGATGGGGAGATTGTCAGTCTCAAGTTCAAATCCATAGGGAGCGACCATCGACTGTCCGAGGTACATACCATCAAGATAATAGTTAACTACGCCGATAGCGGCATCTTTGCCGGTATTGTTGACGAGAGTAATCCCATCGACGGTCAGGGGTTCTCCCTGCACGACATAGATAACGTCATCGCTGACGACACCGTCGCTGATTTTGGCCTGCACGCTTACATCGGGCAGCTTATCGTCGTCGCTACATGATACTGAAACCATCCCTAACGGGAGCAACAGCAAGAGCAGATATAGATACTTCTTCATGATCGTGTATATATAATATTAGAGAGAAATCAGTTGGTAAACACGAGATCGTTATCCTTGACGTCAATAATGATCGGGCGGTTCTTGTCGACTGTCTGGGCGAGAATATCCTTTGACAGACGGTTGAGCACCAGACGGTGGATAACCCTCTTGACGGGACGGGCACCGAACTCGGGATCGTAACCCTCCTCGGCCAGGAAGTGGAGAGCGGCCGGGGTTACCTCGAGGGTGATACCGTTGGCGGCAAGCATCTTTTTGACAGACTTGACCTGCAGACCGACGATCTCCTCGATTTCCTGCTCGTTGAGCGGGGTAAACATGATGGTCTCGTCGATACGGTTGAGGAACTCGGGACGGATAGTCTGCTTGAGCATATCAAGCACCTCTTGTTTGGTCTTCTCGACAGTCTCATCCTTGGTCTCGGGGGTCATCTTGGCGAAATTATCGCGGATTACCGACGAACCCATGTTAGAGGTCATAATGATGATCGTGTTCTTGAAGTTAACCATACGGCCCTTATTATCTGTCAGACGGCCGTCATCGAGTACCTGCAACAGGATATTAAATACATCGGGATGGGCTTTCTCGATCTCGTCAAACAGCACTACCGAGTAAGGTTTACGGCGCACGGCCTCGGAGAGCTGACCACCCTCGTCATAACCGACGTATCCCGGAGGCGCACCGACCAGACGGCTGACGGCGTGTTTCTCTTGATACTCGCTCATATCGATACGGGTCATCATGTTCTCGTCATCAAAGAGGTACTCGGCCAATGCCTTGGCAAGCTCGGTCTTACCGACACCGGTAGTACCCAGGAAGATAAACGAACCGATCGGGCGGCGCGGGTCATTGAGGCCGGCGCGCGAGCGGCGCACGGCATCGGCTATAGCGCGGATAGCCTCATCCTGCCCGATGACGCGGTCATGCAGTTCCTCCTCAAGATGGAGCAGTTTTTCCTTCTCGCTCTGTACCATCTTGTTAACAGGTATACCGGTCCAGCGCGATACCACATCGGCTATATCCTCAGAGTCAACCTCCTCCTTGATGAGGGCTTTCTCACCCTGCATCATCTTGAGCTGCTCCTGGATGGTATTGTTTTCCTGCTCTTTCTGCTGGATCTTTGAGTATCTGATCTCGGCGACCTTGGCGTAGTCACCCTCGCGCTCGGCCTTGTCAGCCTCAAAGTTAAGCTGCTCGATGTCGATCTTATTCTGCTGTACTTTGTCGATAAGCTCTTTCTCGGCTTTCCACTTGGCGGTAAATTCTTTCTCCTCCTCGCGCAACTCGGCGAGTGACTTCTCGATTTCTTTGACCTTCTCCTTGTCACCCTCGCGCTTGATAGCCTCACGCTCGATCTCCTTCTGGGCAATCATACGCGAAATCTCATCGAGAGCCTGGGGCACTGAGTCAATCTCAAGACGCAGCTTAGAGGCTGCCTCATCGACAAGGTCGATAGCCTTGTCGGGGAGGAAACGGTCTGTGATGTAACGCTCAGAGAGGGTTACGGCAGCAATAATCGCCTCATCACGGATACGCACCTTGTGATGGTTTTCGTAGCGCTCCTTAAGACCGCGGAGGATGGCGATGGCCGATGCCTCGTCAGGCTCGTTGACCATTACCTTCTGAAAACGGCGCTCAAGCGCTTTATCCTTTTCAAAATATTTCTGATACTCGTCGAGAGTGGTAGCACCGATTGAGCGAAGCTCACCACGCGCAAGAGCAGGCTTGAGGATATTGGCGGCGTCCATAGCCCCCTCACCCTTACCGGCACCTACCAGTGTGTGTATCTCATCAATAAAGAGGATAATCTCACCGTCGCTCTGGGTTACCTCATTGACGATAGCCTTAAGACGTTCCTCAAACTCACCTTTATATTTGGCACCGGCGACAAGCGCACCCATGTCGAGTGAGAAAATCTGCTTGGTGCGCAGATTCTCAGGCACGTCACCTCTGACAATACGCTGCGCGAGACCCTCGGCGATAGCGGTCTTACCGGTACCCGGCTCACCGATCAACATAGGATTGTTCTTGGTACGGCGGCTGAGGATCTGCAATACGCGGCGGATCTCATCGTCACGGCCGATCACCGGGTCGAGCTTACCGCTGCGGGCGCGCTCGTTGAGGTTTATGGCATATTTGTTAAGCGAATTGTAAGTATCTTCGGCGCTCTGGTCGGTAGCTTTCTTACCCTTGCGCAACTCGTCGATGGCACTCTCGAGCTCTTTCTCGCTTAATCCGGCATCCTTAAGGATGGTCGATGCGGGTGACGAAATCTGGAAAAGTGCCAGCAACATCGCCTCGAGAGTGACATATTCGTCACCGCGTTTCTTGGCAATGTCAAGTGACTTCTGTAAAACATCGTTAGATGTACGGCTCAGGTATGGCTCACCGCCTGATACCTTAGGCAATGTAGCGATCTCTTTGTCGACTTGCTGCATTGCCAACCCCTGGTTAGCTCCGATCTTCTGGAAGATGAACTTCACAAGGGATTCTCCCTCAAGCATGATAGCTTTAAGCAGATGTACAGGTTCGATCTGCTGCTGGCCCGCTCCTCTGGTAAGTTCGAGGGCCTTCTGAATAGCTTCCTGCGACTTAATAGTGAAACTGTTGAAATTCATATCTTATGTTTTTGATTATTACTTGGATTGTTCTTTCGTCTGAAATTAAAACAAACTCCGTACCAAATGGTTGAGTTCTGCCATTCATACGCGAAAAATAATGGCACAACCGTGAATCGTAATAACTGTCAGCCCAAAGAAAGAGGTGAGCACGGATTAATGTTTTATCATTTTTAACAATCATTAACTCTCCTATTGAGCGATTATTATTAACTTTGCTACCGTTATCACACATTAACACTGCTTTATCTCTGTAACACACACACATGAACACTCACCGTGGACCTGTGCCCGTGACATATATGTCTGCCGATGCGACACCGCTATGGAGAAAAATGGCCAAGGCCTGTATTAACCTGATTTGCGGACGTCGTGTCGATCAACCGTGTCTGCTCAAGGCAGAGTTGCTTTACGGGTTGCTGTCGACAGTCAACCCGACAGGAGAGTATAAAGTCAATCTCGTAGTAACGTTTTATTGCACAGGTGACCGCGGTCACGCATGGCTATCACGTAACGGCAAGCCGCTGCCTGCCTCGTCGGCCGTACCGGCAGCAGACAGACTCACACTCATAGGCGAGACCGACAAATATCGCTATCTTGTCAAGAAAAGCAACTTACAGAAATGGATAGATATAGATATGAAACAGTGTAAAAGCAACGAAAACTTAACCTGACCTGATATCCACTATGGCAAATCTATACTTGACGCACAGATGCGATCGCGGATGCCCGTTCTGTTTCGCCCGCAAAGTGCTTAAAGACAGCAGTAATATCGATGAGATACTGACTCTCGACGAGATTACGCAGTTTCTCGACCACTATGGCCACGAGGTCGGCGGTGTCGGATTACTCGGCGGAGAGCCGTTTCTCTATCCGCATTTTGACGAACTGATCAATCTGTTGCTGCAACGCGGGGTTTTCGCCAAAATATTTACCTCCGGCACCAATCCCATGCCCCGGGCTCTTGCCGATATGAATCTCCCTGACGTCCTGGGGAAACTCGCATTTGTGGTTAATGTCGGCACACGTGACACATACACAGACGCCAGATATGTTAATCTCGTAAAGTTGCTTGAGCGTTTCGGCCCTGCCTGCTCATTGTCTTTCACGATCTTTGACCTGTCGGCAGACCCCACATATCTGTTTGATCTGATTGACCGTTACCACCTCAACCGCGACATACGTGTGGGCATTGCCCTCCCCATCTATAATGGCGGCAATCAATTTATCCCCAAAGAGCAATACAAGCAAGCAGGCGATTACTTTGTCGAGACAGCCCGCAAGGCAGCCGAGAGGTCGATATCGTTGTCGATGGACTGCGGTTTTACAGCCTGTATGTTTACAACCGAGCAGATAGGTACGTTACTCGCCAAGGGTACGGCACTCAACTTTGTATGCGGCGCGGCTGTAGATGTCGGCCCGGGCTTGCAGACCTGGAACTGTTTCCCCCTCTTCAGATTAGGACGGGTAAATGCTCTGGATTATCCCGATATGAACGCTCTCAAAGAGGCGCTTGACAAGCAATGTGCCAAGTCACTCACCCCCGGTGTCGGTATTTTTGACGAATGTGCCGACTGCGAGATGTATCTCAAACGATTTTGCCAAGGTGGTTGTAAAAGCTTTAAATCTGTCTGATCATGCCTAACCTGATGCTTACAAACTGGTGCAACTATAAATGCGCCTATTGTTTCGGAATGGATCGTATGGTACCCGCCGTACCACAGGCCGCAATGTCTGACGAGACATTCCTGGGAATCCTCGACTGGCTCGCCCGCACAAATTATAACCGCCCCATACATCTCATGGGTGGCGAACCGACTTTGCATCCCAAATTTGAATGGATAGTCGACACCCTGCTCTCACGCGATTATCCCATCACCATATTCTCAAATCTCGCCACCGAGAAAGCCCCTGTATATGCCTCAAAGCTCGGTATTATGCCTATATCATGGGTCGTCAATGTCAATCCGCCCGAAAAATGGTCAGCCGTGCAACGCGAGCGTATCGAGTCGGCGCTGAGTAACCTGGGTGAGAATGCAGCGATAACATTCAATATTATGCCCCATGAGAAAGACAGTCTTTGGGCTATAGAGCTGATCAACCGTTTTAATCTCAGACGCAATATTAAGGTAGGGTTCGTTTTACCCACAGTAACTCAAGCCAACTATGCGCTTGATGATGACGAATATTATATCGTGGCGGAGAAAACCGTCGAATTAGCCCGGGCTGCCGCCGAATATGGCATCACGCTCGACTATGAATGCGGTGTACCCACTTGCGCCTTTACTGACGCCCAGCTCGGCGAGTTATGGAAACTCGGGTCTAAAGTCACCTCGGGGTGTTGCTCGCGTCTCGACATAACCCCGCTGGGCGAGGTCATATACTGTCTGTCACTCGCCACTATCTTGTCGCGTCACTACTCTGAATTTGCAAGCTATGAGGAGGCCAAGCACTGGTTTGAAGAGAAGTTCGCTCCCTACCGCCAGCTTGGCCGCAAAATCGAGTGCGCTACCTGCAATCTTATGCGACCCGACAAATGTAACGGTGCATGTCTGGCCAAGAATCTGATTGATGTTAAAAACCTAAATATCCAACCTTGATGAAAATAGCCCAAAACATCTCCTGGAAGAAACTTCAGGATAAGGTGGTCGCTGTCAACCTCACCACCGGGACATATTATACGATGAATGTCGTGGCAAGCACCGTCTGGAATCTCCTTGCCGACGGTCTCTCTCCCCAAGAGATAGCCCTAAAACTGTCTGAGGAATATGACCAATCTCAAGAGTCAATCCTAAACGATGTCAATGACCAGATCGAGTACTGGGTCAAGGAGAATCTGCTCGAGACCGCATAATCTGCTTGACGAATCATATTAACCCCCAATAAATCATATCGCTATGAATAAGAAAGTGTATGAAAAGCCCTTCACCGTCCGTCACGAGTCAAAGAATGTAGTGCAAGGTTCGCTTTACACTGTCGTACTGCATTACACCTCTCTCTATTCGCTCTATTACACATCTCTCTACTATTATCATTAATTCCCGTAAGCCAACCCGATAACTGATGGATAACCGTCCGTTACACGTTGTCATCACAAGCATTGCCGGTGTGGCGGTGAAATGGGTGACAGATTGCGTCGAGGAGGCTCAGGAATTAAAACGTGTGCTAAAATATCACCTGCGGTCTGTTGAGGAGACCGCAGGTCAGATTCCTCATACCGTCGAGTTTATGCAGACGACACGTCCCACAGTGCCACCTGCCGACTCGGTCTCTGTATGGGAGGGGCCTTACATGGGGCTTACGACCTCGAGGAATAAAGTCACCTGGGTACATTCTGCCTCTGAATCTCTTGACTATCTCACCCTTACAGACGAGATCTGGGTGATTCATGACCGCCGCAAGTCGCTGACGCAATGCAAATTGCTCTCGCGCGAGAAAGACGGTCGATGGATCAGACCCCGTATATGGGATGCAATGGTCATAATGCTGCATACTGTCATGTCGATGCACGGCCGATACTCTTTACACTCGGCGGCTGTGGGTCTCGACGGTTATGCTCATGTGTTTATCGGCGAGAGCGGTCACGGTAAGTCGACCCTTTGCACCGATCTGGTAAAAATGGGGGCTGATTACTTGGGCGATGATCTCACCTTTTTATATACCGATAACGGTGAGATCAAAGTCGGCAGCCTGTTGATGGATGCCAAACTATTCCCTTCGCGCCGCGCCCGCGAGAAAGATTGGGTAGACGTTGTCGCAACTACCGGATGCGCCGCTCCCCTGTCGCTGCCGCTCGGCAATATGTATTACATCTCACGTGCAAAAGGGGTCAGCCGTCTTGAGCCGCAAGAGGCTATCGACTGTATGGTCGCCTTGATCAGAGCGTCAAATAACGTCAGGATGCAATATGACACCGCTCTGTGGCAAGCGACATATGAGGCAGCCTCGGTGGGTAACAGGTTTTATCACTTCCATTTCGGCGATCGCAAGACCCTGACGACAAAGATTTTCACTGATGCTTGACAGAGAGAGTATAATAAATCTTTACGACTCGGGGGCACCGTTCAGAGAACTGTCATTTGATCAGGTGCTGAGCAACTTTGCCCGGCACGGAGACCTGTTTTTTGCATGGCTCTCTGCCGATGAGCCGCAACTTATCGAGAAAGCCGCACGCGAACTCTGGTTTCTCAACACAGGTCTCCCTGTCGAAAACCTGTCAGGACATCCTCGCGAGGATTCTAAAGGTGACGGCGATTATAAGGTCTTTGCAGAGATGGGTAAGCTCTATGCTGACTTTAAGAGGATACTTGGCGCGACATTGCCCGTTCATGCCGATCCTGACCGTCTGCTCAGAGATCTCTATCTGTTTTTCCCCGGGATACGACGATATCTTGAGGAGAACTACAATGTCGAGAGACTGTCATTCCCGATTAACTCACGACTGCGACAGCTGATGGTGTTTGTCTGCGGTCAGTGCAACCTCCACTGCCCATATTGTTTCTCTCACGATCTTGTCAGAAAGGAGATTTCTCCCTCTGACCTTGAAAAAATCTTCAGCTGGGCAGCCGGCCAAGGGTGTCAGACCGTGACTCCATGCGGGGGCGAACCGCTTCTCTACTCATCTCTCGAGTTATTTCTCGACCTTGTGGCCCGATACGACATGACGACCTATCTGGCCTCAAACTGCACCATTGACATTCAGCGCATCAAGGGTTTCACGGCCGATATTGTCAAACGGCTCTATGTTCATTTTACCTCAGAGACACTTGCCGATGCCCGGTTTCGCAGGACATTCTTTGATAATATCCGTTACTGTAAAGAGAACCGTATCGACATGACGGCGCGCGTCAATCTTATTTCACCCGACGCAGATAAAGCACTCAAATGGATTGACCTGACAAAAGATTCCGGGATCAAACGCCTGAATATAGCTTTGACAATACCCTCACGATACAAGGGTAATCGCTTTACCTCTCCCGATCATTTCAAAGTTTATATCCCTACTATCTGCCGGATGGTAAACCATGCCGAAGAGCTTGGCATCGCCCTCGGCATTGCAAAACCTCTGCCAATGTGCCTCTTCCCCGATGATATCGCCACAAAACTGATGAGAGCCGACGCCAACATGGCACTGTGCGGCATACATCAGTCAGGGTATATGAATAATCTCTCGATCTCGACAGATATGGCGTTCAGCCCCTGTCTGGGATTGACCGATGTGCGTGTGCCGTTTGACCCGAGTATTAAATGGCAAGACCTTGAGGCGGCGTTTGTACCCGGCTTAAAGACATTGCTCGACCGTAACCTTAAGGAGGAGTGCGACCTCTGTTTCCTCAAGGAGCGCGGTTTATGCCAGGGCTCTTGCCTGTCTTATAAATATAATCATGATGAAGACTTCAAGCAGTAACCATCATGAAGACTTCTGAGTTGAAACGATATTATCACCGTGCCAAACGATGGCTGATTGACGGGCTGATCATGCAAGGTTACAGACGGCGTTTCCCCGACAAACTCGTCATCGAGACGACCAATATCTGCTCGTTGAAATGTCGTTGCTGCCCCAACGGTAATAACGTCGGAAAACGTGCACGCGGGATGATGAGCCGTGAGGTGTTTGACCGTGTCGTGGATAATATCGACATCCCGGTGAAACTATGTTTCCTGCATATGTGCGGCGAACCGTTTCTCAACCCTGATCTCGAATATTTCTGCCGCAAACTGCTGGCACGTAAAATCACGCCTACAATCTTCTCTAACGGATATGGTATAGATTTGGATCTGCTCGACAAGGTATTACAACTCAAGGGAGTAAGAATATCATTCTCTATCGAAGCGCACTCTGCCCAAGATTACGAGCATATCCGTTTCCCGGGGAAATTTGATAAGGCTATGGCATCTCTATCAATGATCGACAGCCGGTTTGCCGGCGCAAAAAGGGTGTTTGGTCTCAACATTATCCTCACAGGCGGATATGCCGGTGAGGAGATCGAACGTATCTCGCGCAAACTGTTTGATGATTATCCCCGGCTGAGCAACATCACCTTTTCGAGCGAATGGCCCTGGCCCGCTCTCCCTCAGACCGGTAACCTTGCCGGTCATATAACCCGCCACAACTCTTATTGCACTCAGGCAAAAGGGCTGCCGGCAATACTTTGGGACGGTAAAGCCGGATTCTGCAACCTTGACTATGCCGGTAAGATGATTGTGGGCGATATGACCACCACTTCCCTCTCTGAAATCGTCAATAATAAGACCTCACGCCAGTATCGCAAGCGACTCGCGATGGGGAGGCTCGTGCCAAGTTCATTCTGTGATAACTGCGTACTCCCCCGATATAACAGTTTCACGCTTGACATTACCCGCGGGAAACTTAAACGCAAAGACGCGGGGAAATCACCCGATCTGTTCAACGCCGCCGATGAGTATTTCAAAGCCGATGAGTATTTCAGAGAAGCATAAGCCCGCAAAATCAGGTTCTGTCAGATCTGAGCTTAAATTGCTCGGATATGTATGGCGGGCGGCCAAGGGAAATCATTGGCGTATCGTTCTGCCGATGATCATACAGGTTATCATCGGACTCTTCCCCGCCACCATCACTTATTATATCCAATCCCTGATAACAACAACCGACACAATCGGTGACTTGCTCTCAGGTCGCGACATCATCATCCTGTTAGGCTTGATACTCTCGCTAACCATCATCAAGCAGATCACGGGATTAGCCCAAGGGTATGCCATGGCTGATGTCAGACGCTCAATCGAGCGCAGATATGTAGCGTATCTCTCGGTTAACCAGGACAGGCAATTATCTGACCGTGAGGAGCATGCCAGACGTCCCGGTCATCGCAACATGATGGCGTTTACTAAAGAATCAGAGATGCTGACGGGACTCATACCGATGGTCTACCGGTCGTTTATCCAGGCACCCTTGACCGTCATCTCCTTTATGATATTGATGATCTGGCTGTCATGGCAACTGTCATGCGTGATACTGCTGCTGGTCGGCGCTGTCGTATATTGCTGTGCGCTGCTGCGTAAAAAAGTAAAGACGACACGACGGCGGCTATACTCCCGCATGGCCGACCTGTATCAGATTTTCTCAGACCGCATCAAGGGTGCCCGCGTCCTGCGGTTTTATGACTCGCGGGGGCTTATCTCGGGAAAACTTTATAATGTGATAGATGACAGCACCGCACTCAACAAGCGTCTGGTCAAAGCCGCGAGCCTGCAAGGTATCGCCACCGAGTTGCTTACATATCTCGGTGTACTGGCGTTTATCGTGATAGTCGTTTACGGCAAGAGCGATAACGGGTGGAGAATCCTCCTGACCTATCCTCTGGCAATAATGTTTATACGCAGCGAAGCCATAAAGATAATCAACGGGTATACTCAGTTAGCGGCCACCGAGAGCTCGGTCAAGCATCTCACAGATGCATTTGACCCCGACGCGGATACCACCGGGGGGCTTTCACAATGGCCGGACAGGTGGAAAATAGATCACATCGAGATGCGAGACATCTCTTTTGCTTATCCTGACGGCAACGAGGTGTTGCACGATTGCTCTGCCGTTTTCTACACAGATGGCATTAACGTTATAGCCGGTGAGAGCGGAGCCGGAAAGAGCACATGTCTCGACATAATATCAATGGCGATCAAACCTGTCACCGGCAAACTCTTATTGGCCGGCGAGGACAGCGCCGGATTTACGTCCGAAAGTGTCGCCCGGCACATCTCAATTGTCGAGCAGGAACCATTCTTGTTTGAGGGGAACTTTTACGACAATCTGACATTCGGCCGTGATGTTTCTGTGTCGGATATTCTGAGGTTGGCTGATGAGTTTAATCTCGGGCATATCTTAGGATGTGAGGCCGACTTATATAAAGATGTTGCTGATGACGGGCATAATCTGTCGGTCGGCGAGAAACAGCGCATGTCGTTCATACGCGCGATCCTAAAGAATCCTGACGTGATACTGTTGGATGAAGCGACCAGTGCAGTTGACGGCGAAACCTCAGCCGCCATGATGAATTATATAAAAAAATACTGCCGGTCGATACTCACCATCTGTGTCAGCCATGACCCAGCAGTTATCAATATGGCTGACAACCTTTTTTACATCGCCAACGGCACAATAACACGCAAACCGATATGAGCGGGTCTCAACATAACGACATTGGCGGTCAGGAGTTTGCTGCCGCCAGAGCGCTGCTCGTTATTGAGCAATATGACGGTCTAAAGCATCGGGCCCATGGAATATGTACCATTGTTCCGCTAAAAGGTGTGTCGCTGCTCAAGGGAATATACCGCGACAACCTCGATCGCGATGCCGGTGATATCGACATATTGGTCTATCCTGCCTCTAAAGCTGCAGAGTTTGTCGATCGGTTGATCAAGGCCGGATATACCCGTCAATTCAACTACCTCTCTGACACTGATGCCCTGTCAGCCAAGCGCAAGATCGCATTGTTAGGCCGCGGGCCGCTTGAGACGGACATCGACATACATCTTGACCTCGTAACGAAACGGTTCTTCAGGAAAACCTGCGGACGGTTTAATGAGGACGCCATCAGTCGTTGCATCCCTGCCGGTGACTCTGAGGCGCGACTCGACAAAATTGATGAATGGCTGTTTCTGTCACAGCACGCTTGTTTCCACCGTTTTCAGGAGGGAAAATGGCTGCGTGACCTGCAACTGACAGCCGAGACATTCTCTGCCGATGAATTTCTCTCCTTGACTGAGAGGGCAAAACGTTACGGCATGTACCGTATCATGCAGATCTGTTGCAACGAACTTATCCGCAACGACATGGATGTGAGCCGACACCGGCTTAAAACTATTATCGGCACACACCGTAACCGTTTTTACAAGAGAGTCAAGCATATACTGCTCGGTCGACATTCAAAACCGATGAAACGCATTATCTCATGGCTTTGGGAAATATTCTGCATAGACTCGACCGGCAACCGACTCAAGGCTTATTGTCACTATATCTTACCGCGACAAAATGACATGAAAGCGATCTACCGCACCGACTCTGACATCAAGGCCATGTTGCTGAGAGTTCCTCACGCTATTGTCTCAGCCATAACGGTGTTGACATTCGCCATATATTTGTGCGTCGTATCGTTAAAGCCAAATTCCGCTCCACGATAAAATTTCAAAATAAAATTTGGGGTATTCGCAAAAATTGCGCGGGCTATGACTGAGTTATGTCGAAAAAAAACGCTAACTTTGCAGTTCATTAGGCTCGATGCGGTCTTACGTCACCTATGACGCAACCATCGACAGCCGCAGGTCCTCACCCGTGAGGGTCTCTAACCGCGTTTTTATTAAAGAAAATGTCAGACATCAAGGAAATTAAAACTGCTCTGGTCTCGGTCTTTCACAAAGACGGCCTCGACGAAATCCTCAGCCTGCTTGCCAAATCAGGCGTAAAATTTATCTCAACCGGCGGTACTCGTGATTTTATCAAAAGCCTCGGTTATGAATGTGACGCTGTCGAAGACCTTACCGGCTACCCCTCAATTCTCGGTGGCCGTGTCAAGACCCTCCACCCAAAAGTGTTCGGCGGCATCCTCAACCGCCGCGACAATGCCGGTGATCAGGAGCAGACCCGCGAATATGAAATCCCCTCGATAGATCTGGTAATCGTCGACCTCTACCCTTTCAGCCAGACCGTAGCATCAGGCGCATCTCAGCCTGATATCATCGAGAAGATAGATATAGGCGGCATATCTCTCATCCGCGCTGCCGCCAAGAATTATGACGATGTTGTAATCGTAGCCTCAAAAGCCCAGTATGAGCCCCTGCGCCGTATGCTCGTGCGCGAGGGTAAAGCACAGTCAACACTCGCCGACCGTCTTTTCTTTGCCAAAGAGGCCTTTGGCGTGTCATCTGAGTATGACTCGGCAATCTTCAGCTATTTTGACTCGCTGGCCGAGCATCCCACCGCCCTGCGTGTAGCTATCGACGGTGAGAAGACAATGCGCTATGGTGAGAACCCCCATCAGAAGGGTTACTTCTTCGGCAACTTCAATCACCTCTTTGAGCAGATCCATGGCAAGGAGATCTCATATAACAACCTCCTCGACATTGACGCCGCAACATCGCTCATGAGCGAGTTTACCGACCCGACATTCGCCATCCTCAAGCACAACAACGCCTGTGGTGTCGCATCGCGTGACACAATCCTCGATGCCTGGAAAGACGCATTGGCCGGCGACCCCGTCTCGGCATTCGGCGGTGTACTTATCGCTAATCGCGAGATCGACGGCGAGGCGGCCGAGGAGATCAATAAGATCTTCTTTGAGGTAATCATCGCCCCCTCTTACACACCCGATGCTCTCGGCACACTCGAGCAGAAGAAAAACCGCATTATACTCAAGCAGAAACAACCGCTTGAGACCACACGTCAATTCCGCTCGATCCTCAACGGTGCTCTCGTGCAGGAGCGCGACCTCAAGATTGAGACCCCCGAAGACCTGCGTCAGGTGACAGTCAAGGCTGTCGACCCCGCGCAGGTGGCCGACCTGCTCTTTGCCAACAAGCTGGTCAAGCACTGCAAGAGCAACGCCATTGTCCTGGCCAAGAACCGTCAGCTCTGCGCTGCCGGCGTGGGTCAGACATCACGCGTTGACGCCCTGCGTCAGGCTATCGACAAGGCTCACACATTCGGCTTTAATCTCAATGGTGCGGTGATGGCATCAGACGCATTCTTCCCCTTTGCAGATTGTGTCGAGATCGCCCACAACGCCGGTGTTGACGCCGTCATACAGCCAGGCGGCTCTATCCGCGACAACGACTCTATTAAATATTGTGACGAAAATGGCGTGGCTATGGTCATGACCGGTTTCCGTCACTTCAAACATTGACAAGATAAACTCCTCAATAATTATGGGACTTAGATTCTTTTCTCTCACAAAAGAGATTGCAATAGATCTGGGCACGGCTAACACCGTGATCATCCATAACGATAAGATCGTGATCGACGAACCCTCTATCGTCGCTCTCGACCGCCGCACAGACAAACTCATCGCCGTCGGCAAAGAGGCTCAGCTGATGTATGGTAAAGAGCCCGAAGGTATCCGCACAGTGCGCCCCCTGCGTAAGGGTGTGATCGCTGACTTCAACGCCGCCGAACTGATGATACGTGGCCTTATTAAAAAGGCCTCGTCTAAAAATAATTGGTTTTCACCCTCACTCCGCATGGTGGTAGGTATCCCGTCAGGATCGACCGAAGTCGAGATCCGCGCCGTGCGCGACTCGTCTGAGCACGCCAACGGCCGTGAAGTATATATGATCTACGAGCCTATGGCAGCAGCTCTCGGTATCGGCCTGGATGTCGAAGCCCCCGAGGGTAACATGATCGTAGATATAGGTGGCGGTACGACCGAAATTGCTGTCATCTCGCTGGGTGGCATCGTGTCTAACAAATCTATACAGATCGCCGGTGATGACCTCACCGAGGATATTATGAATCATATGCGTCGCGCCCACAACGTCAAGGTGGGCGAACGTACCGCCGAGCTTATCAAGATGAATGTCGGCTCGGCGCTGACCGAACTCGAGAATCCCCCCGAGGATTACGTCGTGCACGGTCCTAACCAGATGACCGCCCTGCCTATGGAGATCCCCGTATCTTATCAGGAGATCTCACACTGCATCGAGAAGTCGATCTCAAAGATAGAGGGTGCCGTGCTCGGCGCTCTTGAGCAGACTCCGCCAGAACTCTATGCCGACATCGTGCGCAACGGTATCTGGCTGGCCGGCGGTGGTGCGCTCATACGCGGTCTTGACAAACGTCTGACCGACAAGATCGGGATTCAGTTCCACGTCGCTGAAGATCCCCTGCTGGCCGTCGCCAAGGGTACGGGTGTGGCACTTAAGAACTTCCAGAACTTCTCGTTCCTCATCAAGTAAACACATCGCTTAAGGTAATTTATCGTATAACAGGCTGACGGAAATTGAGAAACCTGCTGAATTTCCTGCTCAGATATAGTTCGTGGTTTCTGTTCGCGTTCTATGTCGTGGTATCGTGTGGATTGCTGTTCAACCGCAATCCATACCAGCATCATGTCTACATGACATCGGCCGGGGCGATAGCCGGTGGTCTGCACGATATTTCAAGCAACATCACCGGATATTTCAGCCTGCGCGACATCAATGATGATCTGCAGCGGCAGACAGCCGAACTACAGGCCGAGGTGCTGACATTGCGCGAGCAAGTGCGCCGCTACCGCGAAGATGAGTTGCAGGATTCACTCCGGCAGGTCGACTCAATAGGGCGCTTTGACTTTATCATCGCCACCGTCATCAACAATTCTATCTCACGCCCCTATAATTATGTCACCATAAACAAGGGACGGCTCGACGGCATCAGACCCGAGATGGGGGTGATGGACCAGAATGGTGTTGTCGGTGTGGTCAACGTGGTCTCTGATCACTATGCGCGCATTATCTCGTTGCTTAACCCAAACTTCAGACTATCGTGCAAGCTCAGAGGCTCTGACACCTTCGGGTCACTTGTCTGGGACGGCAACGACCCGACAAGCGCCATACTCGAGGAGCTACCCAAACACACCATCTTCCATGAGGGTGACACGATTGTCACCTCGGGATTCTCGGCTGTTTTCCCCGAGGGACTGCCCGTGGGAATCATCTCAGGCACCGCACGAGGCGCTGATGACAACTTCTTCACCCTTAAGATCAAGTTGCTGACTGACTTAACCGCCCTCTCGACAGTCAAGATCATATCAAACACCGATCTCGATGAGATCAGATCGGTCGAAAACGATGCCACGTCAAAATCAGATAACTGATAACCCGATAAATGCTTAAATGACTAAGGAGATACTTAAATACCTGCTGCTCTTTATTGTGCTCGTGGTGGCCCAGGTGGTGGTCTTTAATCATCTGTGTCTCTTTAACGTGGCCGTGCCGCTGGTGTTTATATATTTCATCATAAAGCTGCCGGTGACCCTGTCGGTCAATTGGGCCATGACATTCTCTTTCATCCTGGGCCTTATGGTCGACATCTTTTCTAACACCCAGGGTATGAATGCTCTGGCATGCACGGTACTTGCTGTCATGCGCCTGCCTCTTCTGCGGCTCTATTTTCCGCGCGAAGAGGATATGACCAACCCCGAGCCGTCACTGCATACCCTCGGGCCGGCGGCATACACGAAGTATCTGCTGACAATGGTGGCATTTTACTGTGCGATATTCTTCCTGATCGAATCATTCACATTCTACAACTGGGGGCTGATGGTGCTGAGGATTGTCTCATCGACCTTGCTGACATTCATCATTATCCTGTCATTTGACTCTCTCACGGCCAAGAGCCGCTGACCACGTCGCACCGTCCAACGCGCTCTCCTCCAACTATGCGTAAAGATTACAGACTCGAAAAACGAAAATACGTCATCGGCGGTTTTATCGTCGTCATTGCTGTCATATTCCTTATAAGATTGTTTGGCTTGCAGATATCAGACTCAAAGTATAAGGATTATGCCGACAACAATGCCTTTCTGCGCAAGACCGTTTACCCCTCGCGTGGCCTGATATATGACCGCAATGACTCTCTGGTGGTATTCAATCAGCCGGCCTATGACGTGATGATGATACCGCGCGATGTCCATGACTTCGACACCATTGACTTCTGCAACACCTTGCAGATAACCCCCGAGACATTCCGCAGCCGTCTGGCGGCGATGAAGAGTTCTCCCAACTATTCATCCTATACCCCCCAGACACTTATCACCCACCTCTCCGCTCAGGATTACGGTCGTCTACAGGAAAAGCTCTATCGTTATCCGGGGTTCTTTATACAGAAGCGCATCCTGCGTCAATATAATTACCATACGGCAGGCAACATCCTGGGGAATATACGCGAGGTGTCGCAGACTGACATTGAGCGCGACCCCTATTATGAACCCGGTGATTATTGCGGCGACCTCGGCATAGAGAAAAGTTATGACAGCCATCTGCGCGGTGTCAAGGGTAAGGAGATACTCATACGTGATGCCCGCGGGCGCATACGCGGCCGTTATGACAACGGATCTCACGATATCGCCCCCGTCTCGGGGCGCAACCTCAAGCTGAGTCTCGACATCGGGTTGCAACAATATGCCGAGTCTCTGATGGTAAACAAGATCGGTGCTGTCGTAGCCATCGAGCCATCGACGGGCGAGATTCTCGCTATGGTGTCGTCACCCACCTATGACCCCACACGCCTCATTGGCCGTCAGCGAGGTAAGAATTATAAAGAACTGGTAAACGACCCGCTCAAGCCGCTGTTTGACCGTGCGTTGCAAGGGGCATATCCTCCTGGATCTACATTCAAGCCCTCACAGGGGCTGATATTTCTGCAAGAAGGGATCGTCAACCTCGCCACCCCCTATCCCTGTTATCGAGGTTTTATTAACGGTGGTCTGAGAGTCGGATGTCACGGCCACGCATCGCCCATCACACTCAAGCCTGCTTTGCAGACATCTTGCAACGCATACTTCTGCTGGGGATTCAAAGCGATGGTCGACAACAAACGGTCAAAGTACGGCTCATCAGCCAACGCCTTTGAGGTCTGGAAAAAACATCTCGTCTCATTAGGTTACGGCTATAAGCTCGGTGTCGATCTACCTCATGAGGGACGCGGATTTATCCCCAACGAAAAATTCTATAACAAGATCTACGGCGAGGGGCGCTGGAGCGCCAACACCATTATCTCAGTCTCAATCGGCCAGGGTGAGATTTTGGCCACGCCGTTACAGATCGCCAATCTGTGTGCCACCGTCGCCAACCGCGGCTGGTTTATCACACCGCATGTTGTCAAGGAGATACAAGATACGCTGCTCGCCCCCGAATATCTCGAGAAACGTTTCCCCACTATCGACGCTAAGTATTTTGACGACATCGCCGAGGGTATGCGTATGGCCGTCACCGGCGGCACCTGCCGTCTGGCCAATCTCCCCGACATCGAGGTGTGCGGCAAGACAGGTACGGCACAGAACCCCCATGGACGCGACCACTCGGCATTTATCGGATTCGCCCCATATCATGACCCGAAAATCGCCGTCTGCGTCTACGTTGAGAATGCCGGATTCGGAGCAACATTCGGCGTGCCGATCGGCTCACTGGTCATCGAGAAATACCTGACGGGGAAGATCTCGCCGGCACGCAAATATCTCGAGGAACGTATGCTCGAGTCAAACACCATCATATACAGCGGAGTTAAGAAACACTGATACGCGGAGTAAAAAGACACTGACGTGAGAGATTACAGAAATCCAAATGCGGTCACACTTAAACATCTCGACTGGTTTACGGTCGTGCTCTACCTGCTGCTTGTCATTGCGGGCGTGGTGAGTATATATGCCGCGAGCTATGACTTTGACAACGCCTCGATATTCTCGTTTGACGAGTTTTCGGGGAAACAGATCAGATGGATAGGTCTGTCACTCTTTCTCGGCGGCTGCCTGCTGGTGATAGACGCGCGTATGTATGAGACCTACGCTTACCCCATCTATTTCGCGATGCTTCTGCTGCTGGTGGTCACCATCTTCATCGCCCCCGACATTAAAGGCTCAAGGTCATGGCTCGTATTCGGGCCTATGAGTCTTCAACCGGCCGAATTTGCCAAATTCGCTACAGCACTCGCTTTGGCTAAACTCTTCTCATCATACAACTTTAACCTCAACGCCAATACCGGCAACTATGTCAAGGCATTGGCAATTATATTCGTGCCGGTATTGCTGATCCTCGCACAGAAAGAGACCGGGTCGGCACTGGTTTATCTCTCGTTGTTCTTCGTTCTTTACCGTGAGGGTATGAGTTGGCTGGTACTGTTTGCAGCTTTCATGGCCGTCGTGATCTTTGTCGTGGCTATAATGTTTACCTCGACAACGGTCATCGGTATGCCCGCGGGCGAGTTTGCGGTGATGGTAATGGTGATGACACTGATGGTAGCGATGCTCACACTGTATGTGCGCCGGTTTGAAATCGCCCGAAATGTTTTCCTGTGGTTTGTCGGTACGGCCGTCATCGAGGCTATCCTTGCGCGCTGGGATCTGCACCTCACAGGCTATATCTATTTTCTGAGTGTTATCGGCATAGCAGTCGGATATTGTCTCTTTGAGATGCTGCGTGTCGAATTGCGCAAACTGGCCGTGACCGTCATGACCGTGGTGCTGTCAGTCACATTCCTATTCTCGGTCAACTTTGTGTTCTCACACATGATGCCTCATCAGCAGAAACGTATCCTGGTGGCACTCGGTGTCGTCGACGATCCGCGCGGTGACGGCTACAACGTCAATCAGGCCAAAATCGCAATCGGTTCGGGCGGTGCTACCGGCAAAGGGTTTCTCAAAGGCACGCAGACCAAACTTAAATATGTACCCGAGCAGCATACCGACTTTATCTTCTGTACTATCGGCGAGGAGGAGGGGTATCTGGGCACCTCTGTTGTAATACTCCTGTTCCTGATGCTGATACTCAGGGTCATCTCACTTGCCGAACGACAACCGACGACGTTTGCCCGCGTCTACGCTTACTGTGTGGCCTCATATCTGATATTCCACTTCTGCATAAATATTGGTATGGTGATCGGTGTCTGCCCGGTGATCGGTATCCCGCTCCCCTTCTTCAGCTACGGAGGCTCGTCACTTTGGGGGTTCACCATATTGCTGTTTATCCTGCTGCGCCTCGACGCCTCACGCAGTTCGCGACTCACCCAATAATGAGCCCTCGTGCAGCCCTTTCTGCACTCATTAATGATGAGGCTAAGCATATTTTTTGAGGCAAAGGATGGTAATGCGGGGATTTATTTGTAATTTTGTACCGGATTAGAAACGCAGCAAGGCTATGCAATCAACTCCCGAAAAGCCCTATAAGCTCGGTATCGCCCTCAGTGGAGGGGGTGCCCGAGGGTTTGCCCATATCGGTGCATTAAAAGCTATCGATGAGGCCGGTCTCAAACCTGATGTCATTGCCGGAGTCTCGGCAGGCTCAATCGCCGGTGTGCTTTATGCTGCCGGGAATCCCCTCGATGATATTCTGCCTATGTTTACAGACACCAAGTTTTCTGACTTCTGTAAACTGGCTATCCGTGACGGCGGAGGTCTGTTCAAACTCAACGGCCTCAAAAAATTCATCGTCAATAAAACCGGTGTTGAGAGGCTTGAGGATCTCAAGATACCCACCTATATCGGTGTCACTGACTTTGACAACGGAGTAGCAGCCGAGTTTCACGACGGCCCGATAGGCGAACGCGTGGCCGCTTCATGTTCGATTCCGATCGTTTTCCAGCCAATTAAAATAGATGGTGTCAACTATGTCGACGGTGGTGTGCTCCGTAACCTGCCGGCATGGATCATCCGCGACAAGTGTGAGAAACTGATCGGCATAAACTGCTCGCCACTGACGACATACAGATATAAGAAATCTATCTATGACGTAGCTCTCAGGAGTTATAATCTTATGGCAAAGTCTAACCAGACCCCGGATATGGAGATGTGTGATCTTGTCATCAAGACCCCTGATCTGGCGGCTTATCAGGTCTTTAATCTCAAAGATATACGCAAAGTATATCTCAGCGGATACGCTGCTGCCCATAAAGCAATCAAAGAGTGGCTCAAGACCACAGAGCTTTAAGCCCTCTACACCTCTCTGCACAATATCAATCTAAAAGCCAAAAGCGACAATGACAGCCTCTAAGGCCTCGACCATCAACCGGACTCGCAAAAATAACACTGATCAACCTAAGACCACACGGCCGGTCATCTATCAGATGATACCGCGCCTGTTTAGCAATACCACTCCTGACTGCATCCCAGACGGTGACATCGATCGTAACGGGTGTGGCAAGATGAATGACATCACACCGCGAACTCTCAAAGCCATCCGCGATCTGGGGATAACCCATGTCTGGTATACCGGTGTTATCGAGCACGCCCATGCCACAGATTATTCTGCATACGGCATCACACCCGATAACCCCGCTATCGTCAAAGGAAAAGCAGGCTCACCATACGCCATCAGCGATTATTATGACATCGATCCCGACATCGCTGTGAATATCCCTGACCGCATAAAGGAATTTGAGGCGCTGGTCGATCGCACCCATGCTGCAGGCATGAAAGTGTTGATTGACTTTGTCCCCAATCATGTCGCCAGGCGCTATCACTCTGACGCTGCTCCCGCCGGCATCGAGGACTTCGGACAAGGTGACGATACTACCTACTTCTTCTCTCCAAACAACAACTTCTACTATATTCCCCGTCAGCTCTTCAGGCCCGGGTTTGATATAGGCGAGTACAGCGAGTTCCCCTCAAAAGCATCGGGAAATGACTGTTTCAACGCATTCCCCTCGCGCAACGACTGGTATGAAACGGTCAAGCTCAACTATGGCGTTGACTACGGTGACGGTTCACGACACTTTGACCCCGTCCCCCCGACATGGTTCAAGATGCTGCATATCCTCAGATACTGGGCATCAAAAGGCATCGACGGATTTCGTTGCGACATGGTGTTTATGGTCCCGGTCGAGTTCTGGGAGTGGGCCATCCCGCAGGTCAAAGCACATTATCCCGACCTGATATTCATCGCCGAGATCTACGATGTGGGGCAGTACCGCGAATTTCTTGAGCGCGGCAAATTTGATTATCTCTACGACAAGGTCAATCTCTATGATACCCTCAGGGCCGTGCAGTGTTATCATCACTCAGCCGCCACCATCACCGATTGCTGGCAGCGCGTAGACGGCATCGGCAGCCGGATGCTCAACTTCCTCGAGAATCACGACGAACAGCGTTTTGCCTCAGAGCAATATGCCGGAGATGCCGCAAAAGTAATCCCCTCTCTTGTCGTCAGCTCGATGATCTCGACCGGCCCGTTCATGATTTATGCAGGCCAGGAGTTAGGTGAGAAAGCTGAGGATGCCGAGGGTTTCTCAGGCAGAGACGGACGCACCACAATCTTTGACTACTGGTCTGTTCCTACACTGCGACGCTGGTTTAACAACGGTAAAGCAGACGGAGACGGCCTCGCTCCGGTCGAGAAAGACCTGCGCGCGGTCTATGCCCATCTGCTCAATCTTCTCAACACCGAGAAGGCCCTCTCAGAGGGTGAGTTCTTTGACCTGATGTACGTCAATTTCTCTAATCCGCACTTCAATCCACACCGTCATTACGCCTTTATGCGCCGCAGCGGTGATGATGTGATACTCATTGCGGTCAACTTCTCAGACCAACCATCTCAACTCGAGATCAACTTACCACCTCTCGCCCTGGGTATGTACGGAATTAAAGAAGGGCTCAAGAAGGGTAAAGAGCTGATCTCAGGCCGCGAGGGTGACCTTAATGTCAGCCGTGAGACACCGTTTGTCTCCCATATCGCTCCATGGGGAGCGGTGGCATGGAAGTTCTCGGCATCTCGAAACAAGCGAAAAATTAAGACGTCAACCACCGATCAGGAGAAATAACTTTTTGCCGTCAGTCTAATTATTCATAACTTTGCACAACCATTTCCAAGCTCATATACGATTTCTATGAATCCATTGTTACCGCCAATCAAGGTTTTCGCCGGCACCAAGTCACGTTACATGGCCGAAGAGATCTGCGCCGAACTGGGTATCCAGCTCGGTAAGATGAACATCCTCCATTTTGCCGATGGTGAATTTGAGGTCTCTTTTGAAGAGTCAATCCGCGGATGCGAGGTCTATCTCGTGCAGTCGACATTCCCCAACTCAGACAACCTGATGGAACTATTGCTGATGATCGATGCCGCCAAGCGCGCGTCGGCCAAGTCAGTAATCGCCGTAATCCCCTACTTCGGTTGGGCTCGCCAGGACCGCAAGGATAAGCCCCGCGTGTCTATCGCAGCCAAACTCGTCAGCGATCTGCTCGTGGCTGCCGGTGTAGACCGCGTCATCACGATGGATCTACACGCCGATCAGATCCAGGGATTCTTCAATGTACCCGTCGATCACCTTTACGCATCGACCGTCTTTCTCCCCTACATCAAGCAGCTCAATCTCCCCGACCTGGTGATAGCTACACCTGACGTAGGCGGTGCCAAACGTGCCAACAGCTATGCCAAATATCTAAACGTTCCTCTGGTACTCTGCCACAAACAGCGAGCCAAAGCCAATGTCGTGGCCAACATGACCGTCATCGGCGATGTCAAGGATAAGAATGTGATCCTCGTCGATGATATGGTTGACACCGCAGGCACTATCACCAAGGCAGCCGACCTGATGCTTGCCGAGGGTGCTAAATCAGTACGTGCTTTGGCCTCACACGCCATCATGAGCGATCCCGCCACCGAGCGTGTCGAGGATTGCGGACTGACCGAAATCATCTTCACCAACTCGATCCCATATAATAAGGAGTCTAAAAAGGCCACCATTCTCTCGGTTGCCAAGATGTTTGCCGACACCATCCGTCGCGTACACAACAACGAATCTATCTCATCTCAGTATCTCATCTGATACCCGTCAGTGCCCACCTCTCCGATTAGAATATCTATCTCACGTATAATGCTCATGGCCGCCATTGCGGTGGCCATGGGCTTTATATTCCCGACTGCGGCTAAACTCCCGGCCATCGCTCCATCTTATTCTTGGAAACTACTTCCCCCGCTGGGGTTGCATCAGCCTGCCGAAATCGATACACTTTACACCAATTACTCTCTCCGCTTTATCCCTCAGACCGTCTCACCGGCATACGCGGCCACCGGCAATTACTGCGCCGAGGGTTATAACATGATATATTTTGACAGAGCCCCGGTGAGCGACTTTATGTTTCGCGATGCTATCTCACACTGGGTTCCTGACGAAGATAAGATACGATACTACAATACCCGCATCCCCATGACTCTGCTGGGATACAGTTTTGGCGGAGGTAAGGAAAACGGACAGGATGACCTGTCGGTAGTCTTCTCAGGAAACGCCAACAAACGGTTGCAGATAGGCGCCATGCTTGACTACATTTACTCAAAGGGAATGTACGCCAATCAGGCGGCAAAAGATTTTACATGGGGGTTGTCAGGCTCATATATCGGCGAGCGCTTTGAGGCTCAGGTCTACGGCTATCATTTCGCATTAACGGCACTTGAGAACGGCGGTATCACCGATGATCTCTATATCACCGACCCTGCCGAGGTGCAGGGTGGTCAGAACTCTGTGCAGGCCAAACAGATACCGACACGACTAAACGCTGCCCAAAACCGCATTCAGGGCAGCGAAATATACTTCAACGGCCGCTATAAAATCGGTTTTTATGAGGATGAGCAGGTCAACGACACCACCGTCGTAGAGCATCTCGTGCCGGTGACCTCGATCATCTATACACTCAAATATCGCGACGGGCGTCGCCGTTTCAAAAATAATAACGCCACCGAGAATCTCGAATTTTGGGACAACACCTACTTCAACCCCACACTGACTAATGACCTGCAAAGTTATTGGAGTCTGCGCAACACCGTGGGTGTATCGCTTCTCGAGGGGTTCAACAAATATGCCAAAGCCGGTCTGGCAGCATACGCCACCTACGAGGTGCGCAAATACAAGATGGAGACTGCTATGGCTGATCCTGAGCAGCTCGCCACAGGTGACGCCCAATTGCTGACTCCGCTGCCGGATATCAACCTCCCTGACGGAGGCAGTCAGAATCTGATGTGGATAGGCGCACAACTCACAAAGCAGCAAGGACATATACTCAATTACGACATCACCGGCGAACTCGGCCTCGTCGGGGAAGCCGCCGGTGAAATTAAAGTTGACGGAGGTATCACCACGCGTATCCCTCTTTTCGGCGATACGGTCAATATCGCCGCCAAAGGAAAATTCACCAACCTCTCGGCCCCCTGGCTGATGAAACATTACATCTCGAATCATTTCGTTTGGGACAATAACTTCTCAAAAACCCGGACATTCCGCGCTGGCGGAGAGATCTACATCCCCTGGACACTAACGAGATTTTCGGCCGGTGTCGAGAACATTCAGAACGCACTCTACTTTGACGATCAGGCATTGCCACGTCAATTCGGCAGCAGCGTGCAGATCTTCTCGGCAACCCTTCGCCAAGATATTCACGCCGGCTGTTTCCACTGGGAGAACCGTATCACCTATCAGACATCGTCAGACAAAGATGTCATCCCCCTCCCCCAGCTGGCCGTCAACTCAAACATGTATGTAACGTTCCGTATCGCCACATTGCGCGTGCAGTTAGGTCTCGACTGCGACTACTTCACACGCTACAAGCCCGTCAGCTTTCAGCCGGCCACCATGCAGTTTTATAATGCCGACGGGCCCTGGATTGGCAACTACCCCTTTATGAACTTCTACATCAACTGCCGCCTCTCAAAGACCCGCTTCTATCTGATGATGTCACACGTCAACCAGGGCTTAACAGGAGACAACTACTTCTCGATGCCACATTACCCCATGAATCCTCGCCGCTTGCAGCTCGGCCTCTCAATCGACTTTGCCAACTGATCAACGCCGGAAACCTCAACGCGCCCCACAAACATCAAATAGCATACTCCCTACCAACATCTATCGTGTTTGGCTGAT
>CAMWLR010000013.1 GCA_947175215.1 uncultured Porphyromonadaceae bacterium | reverse complement strand
AAGGCAGTGCTGACGATACATAAGGCTTCGGCCGGGTCGGGAAAAACTTACTCTCTCACCCGCCAATATATAACGATGCTCTTAGGTGAGCGAGATGACAAAGGGAATTACCGCCTCTATGACAAGGGAGACTACGGTTTTCTCAAACCTAAGGCACACGGTCGTATCCTGGCGATAACTTTCACCAACAAGGCCACCCAGGAGATGACCACCCGTATCATCAATGAGCTGAGCCTGTTGGCCGACAACACCGGCAAGAGTAATTATTTGAGCTATCTGCGTAAGGTCTATGGTGCATCTGAGCGCGCCATCGCCGAGGCTGCCCGCAGGGCGTTGACCGATCTGCTGTTTAACTTCACTTCGTTCAATGTCTCGACCATCGACTCATTTTTTCAGAACGTACTGCATATATTCACCCGCGAGCTCGATCTGCCCGAGTCTTTTAACCTCGAGATAGATGACCACTATGTGATAGCCACGGCTGTGGGTGAGATGCTCGGGTCGATCAACCTCCCCCCTAAAAGGAGCGATGATGCCGAAGCACACCGGCTTCGCCTGCTCAAATCATGGCTGACAAACTATATGGAGGCCCGCATCGAGGGGGGTAACAATGCCAACCTGATGGCGCGCGCCTCACGCACCAATGTCGAACTGATACACACCATCTCGACACTACGCGGCGAGACATTCAAGACCCATAGTCGCGAAATACTCGACTACCTGTCTGACCCCGATCGGCTCGAACGTTTCTCAGCCGGTTTGCGCGACTCGCTCAAATCACGTCAGGATGAGATCACCTCGCTTGCCCGTGGCCTGGCAGCGATGCCTGAATATGAGTTGATACCCAAGACCCTGCGCACGGGGTATCTCGACCGGTGGAGTAACGGAGATTATTCATACTCACCTCTTGAACATAAGACCACTACCCTATCATCGGCCCTTGAGCCTGACGGTAAGCGCCACAACAAGCCCTCAAAAGGGTTGTCGTGGAGCGATGACATCGACAGTCTGCTGTTGGGGATTCTGCGCCTGGGGATGAAATACTTTCAGGACGCTTATCTTTATAAGAAACTGCGCAAGCAGATATATCTGTTAGGGCTCTTCTCGGTCGCCTGCCGCCACATCGAGGATTATTGCCGTGAGAATGAGGCATTTCTGCTTGGTGACACCAACTCGCTGCTGCATAAGGTCATCTGCGAGTCAGAGGTACCGTTTGTCTATGAGCGCATCGGATGCCGCCTTGAGCATTTCCTGATTGATGAGTTTCAAGACACGTCAGAGATGCAGTGGAGCAATCTATCACCGCTGCTCATAGACTCGCTCGCGCGTGGCAAGGACAACCTGATAATCGGTGACGAAAAGCAATGTATATACCGATTCCGCAACTCTAACCCCGAACTGCTCGGCAATGAGGTGCAGGATGAGGTAATCCGACGGTTTGGTGCCGGCGATGTCGACATCAGAGGTATTGCCATAAGTGAGAACACCAACTGGCGCAGTACCCCCGAGGTGGTCAGGTTTAACAATACCCTCTTCACCCTGCTCGCCCGTCAGGAGGACGCCACCATCGGCTCAGACGCAGTGACACGCACTTTCTCAGGCGTGATACAACAGGTAGCCCCTAAATCGCGCGACCGCCACGGATATGTCAAGATGATATTCGGCCCTGAGAAAGAGTATAAACCCGAGGCCGGGTCAGCCGCGGTTGATACTGATGCCCAACCGGGTTATGAGACCTGGACCGATGATGACGTCTTGCGTCACCTGGGCGAGGAGATTGACCGGCAGCTGACGGCCGGATTCTCACCACGCGATATAGCCGTATTGGTCAGGACGCACTCTCAGGGACAGATGGTCATCTCATATCTGCTCGACCTGATGAACGACAGCACGTGGCGTCACGGCCCGGTCGAGATAATGTCGTCTGACGCACTCGAGATCGCGGCCTCACCGGCCGTGCAGCTTGTCATCGGCATGCTACGTCTCACCACCTCGCCTCTCTATGTCGCCGATACATCACAACCCCGCGCCGACGGCGAGCCGGCGGTGAAACTCAATCCTGAGTTTCTGCGCAACCGCCTGATACATCGCTATGAGCTGTCAGCATTCGACACCATTGCCGTCACAGATGAGTCGGGCGCCCCGGTGACCGATCCTGACGGGAATCAGGTTATGCGCCGTCTTACCCCCGGCGAGGCTCTCGAGAAAGCGATAGCCGCGACATCGTCACTGCTCTCTGTCAAAGATGATAGCGCCCCGCTCCCCGAGTCTGAGTTGCCGCCATCGGTCGAGTCTGAGTGCCCGAGCCTCTATGCCATCACCGAGAAGATTATTCTCGAATCCGTCCCCCCCGAGACACGGCAGTCTGAGGCTGCGTTCCTAACAGCCTTTCAAGATCTCGTGTCAGACTTTGAGGAGGGTGGCCAGTCAGATGTCGAGAGTTTCCTCAAATGGTGGGATACGCGCGGACGTTTCAATACTCTCCCCGCTCCCGACGGCCTCGATGCCATTAGGGTAATGACGGTGCACCAGTCAAAAGGTCTCGAGATGTCATGCGTGCATATACCTTTCTGCAAAGATGAGATCGTCAAGTTCATGGGTGAGGAGTGGTATGCCCTCGACCGCCACGGATTCGCCGGAATCGATGCCGGGGATGTACCCCCCTACATACCTCTGCGCAATGAAAATTACAGCAGCATCCCGATGCTGGCTGATGACACCACCCGATTCCGGGTGGCTCAGACTATCGACACCCTTAATGTGGCGTATGTGGCATTTACCCGCGCGGTAGACGAACTGATCGTCTATGCCGACCTCGCCGGCGGCCGGGGACGCACACTGGCCAAGGCTCTATATGAGGCTGTCATATCGGCCTCCTCGACAGCTATCGCCGACCTGGGTCTTACCCCCGATGAGACCGAGTGGCTCACACCGCTGTTGCCTGAGTTATCTAAGGGGGAGGAACGGGAGAGAGGAGAGCAACTGCTCATTCTCGGCCACCAGGTCACACCGCACCGACGCGACACTGAGATAGAGATCGTCACTGATGAGTCTGACGACAGTTCTCAGCCTGTTTACCGCTGCGAGATGTATGACACCCCGTTCTATCCCGGTGCGCCCGAGCGGCCCGATAGTTTTGACACCGAGATACCCTACGACACACTGATAAATGAGTATCGCATCGAGCGACCCGCCGACATGTCACTCGCTAAAGATGCCGACGGGCAGTGGGTGTTCAACATCTCTGACGAGCGTCATCTCGGCAACTTCCTGCACGATGTCCTGGCAAATGTCGCACACCCGGACGATCTGCCGTTGGCAATGGAGCGTGCGGCCCACCGCCGTGCGCTCACCCCTACTCAATGGCAACCATACTTCGACAAGCTCACGGAGGCACTGCGTGATCCCCGCGTCGCACCCTGGTTTGACAGTTATACCCAACTGATGACCGAGCGCCCGCTGACTGCGGTTGAGGGTGTCCGTCGTCCCGACCGCGTCATGATAATGCCCGACGGACGCGCAATCGTGGTTGATTACAAATTCGGCCACCTCAACAAAGAGATGTTCCGCAAATACCACGATCAGGTACGCGACTATATGATACTGCTGTCAGAGTGCGGATACGACACCCTCGAGGGTTACCTCTACTTTCCCCTCGACTCCAAAATCATCCCCATCGATTGGTAACATACTCCTACTATTTCCATCATTTCCAAAAAGTCGTAGATTTACATCTGAAAGGAGAATACACAATGACGCAACTGACTATAAATATTGAAGATAAGTCAAAAAAACCGGTTTGACTACCATCAAACCGGTTTTTTTGTATGTGGTGATTTTATCTGTTAGAAGGTGAGGGACAGCTGGGTCTGTATGCGTGAGTCGTTTGCACCGCCCATGCCATAGGTTACCCGTCGGCCGTAGTCATATTCTATGCCGAGCTGCAGGTAGCTGGTAAACTGATAGTAGCAGTTGACGGCACAGTAGACACCATAACGATAGTTTGAGTCACCGGCGATGTTGACAGTCGCTCCGTTGGCATCCTGCCCGGTGGTGTCGTCGCTCATGGCGTAGGGCTCGACATCCCAGATACGGGCGTATGACCCGACGGCATTAAACTGCAGTCGCGGAGTTGCCTGATAAGATGCGCCGAATACAAGCCCCATCATGGGGTTGGCCACCATCTTGCCGGGAGCGTCGTCCTTGGGGGTGAAGGAGAGAGAACGACCCTGCAGGTCCTGTATGTAGTTGGCGATACCGCGACCGTATACACCCTGGAAGTAGAATGTCAACGGTTTGTAGAATGAGAAGTTACCCGAGAGCATCGTACCCCACGCAAACAGATTCTCGCGCTTGGCGTCGAGCATATTCTGATAGGCGAATGTGCGCAGGATGGCAGTAAAGCGAATACGGTTTTGCTCAGACTTCTGATACTCGATCCATAGGGGGATATCGGGTATGAGCTGATCGACATCGGCGTTGACCTGATGGCCATACCATGACCGGTAGTCGTTACCGCGGTAGATGCCGTTTGAACTGTAATATGTCGGTCGCTCGATAGAGGCCGCAAAACGGAATCCGTCATAGCTCGGCGACACGTAGCGAATCTGATAAGAAGCGGTGTTTACCTCTCCGTTGGGGCCCTGGGGGTCGATTGTCGAGGGCTGTGACCCGAGAGGGTCGCAGGCGAGGGTCGTCATCAGACCGGCCGAGACGTTGCGCCATGCAACGTATGCTCGCTTGAGCAACACACCCTTAGAGTTACCGTTTGTGCCCAGTTTGATATATCCGGTTACCTGATCGCGCGTACCGCCGAAACCGATGACCGTGAAGTCAATATTACCGTTGAGGGCGTTGATAAAGAAATCACCCTTATGTCCCGCAAGTGCCGGCACAGGGATGTCGCCGACCACAAAGCTGCTCCCTGCATCGGTCGAATAGAGGTTGTTGCCGATATCATACCCGAGAGTGGGATTGATCTTACCGCCGATAGTCATCATAAACTTATTGTTATGAGTACGGATGGTAAACTTGGGGGTGGGGATCGACCCCGGTTCGAGCGGACGTGCACGCTCGACCGCCTCCTTAACTTCGGGATGCGCCATCGTGCTTACGATTTCGAGATTACCGACTTCATAGATAACGTCGGTGGTGTCTGACTTTTCGGCAGCATTGACCGAGAGAGCCATCAGCAGCCCCGATGCCATCGTTGCCACTGTTTTCAGAATTGCGGGCTTCATTATGAGGGAGTTTAGTTTGGTTATGATTGTTAAACAACATTTAACCTGATTGGGTTTATCCCCCTCCCTCAAAAAACTCGATTGTGCATCAAAAAAAATCCGCTCTCTATTTCTCTAAAATACCGATCAGGGTATAAGCGTTGCGATATTCATGCAGCCGATTTCAAGCATATCGAGCACTAACTCAAACCCCTCTGCCCCCGAGTAATACGGATCAGGCACATGGTCATAGCCGTCAGTGGCGCCGGGCATCGCCTCCTCACCATTGCGAGTCTCGGAGACCGGAGCATAATCTCCGCCGGGAAAGAATGCGGCCATCGGCATTATCTTTGAGTCGGTCTCGACCGTCGGCGATATGGCACGCAGATTGCGCAGATTACTGTGATCCATCGCTATCACCATGTCGAAATAATCGAGGTCAGACGATGAGACCTGACGAGCACGGTGGAGCAACTTAAGTCCGCGGCGTGACGCATGGGTGCGCATGCGCGGGTCGGCGAGATCTCCGATATGATAGTCGCCCGTCCCGGCCGAGTCGATCTGCCACAGCGCCGATGTGCCGAGGGCGTCGACAGTGGCTATCATTACCCCCTCGGCTGCAGGGCTGCGGCAGATATTGCCCAGACACACAAAGAGAATTCTGACGGGGCGTCCCTGAGCAAGAATGGCACACAGACGGTCGGTAAGTACCTTGCGCCGGGGATTGGTATCGGTTGTCATTATTATATCGTCTTATTAGCGGGTGATCAGGAATGTCAGCGAGTGGTTACGGATGTTAGCGGGTGGTTAGCTGTCGGTTTACTTGCCGGTGAGTATCTCGCGCAGCGTTGACAATTTGTTGAGAGCCTGCAATGGTGAGAGGTTGTTGATGTCGAGACCTAACAGTTCGTCTCGGATCTGACTCAGCACGGGGTCATCGAGTTGAAAGAAGCTGAGCTGCATCCCCCCCTCGACCCGTGGCACGGGTATATCGGCACTCTTGCCGTCGGAATTGTTACGGTTAATCTCCTCGAGTTTATGCAGCACGGCGGCGGCACGGTCGACTATGGCGCGCGGCATACCGGCGAGCTTGGCTACATGTATACCGAAACTATGTTCTGACCCGCCCGGCTTGAGCTTGCGCAGAAACACCACCTTACCGTCTATCTCCTTGACCGACACATTAAAGTTCTTGACCCCGGGGTAACTCTGCTCCATATCGTTAAGTTCATGATAATGGGTGGCAAAGAGTGTCTTGGGCTTCTCGGCGCAACGGTTGAGATACTCGACTATAGCCCAGGCGATAGAGATACCGTCATAGGTCGATGTACCGCGCCCTAATTCGTCAAACAGGATAAGCGACCGGCGGCTGATATTATTGAGTATCGAGGCTGCCTCATTCATCTCGACCATAAATGTCGATTCGCCCAGCGATATATTGTCTGAGGCACCCACGCGTGTGAATATCTTGTCTACCACACCGATGCGGGCACTCTCTGCGGCCACGAAGCTGCCGATCTGCGCCAACAGCACATTGAGCGCGGTCTGACGCAGCAACGCCGACTTACCTGCCATGTTAGGTCCGGTGATCATCATCACCTGGGTATCGTCATTGTCGAGGGTGACCGAGTTTGAGATATATGGTGTACCCGGGGGCAACTCCTTCTCTATCACCGGGTGACGCCCCTGTATGATCTCGACGGTCAGCGAGTCATCGACCACCGGACGGTTGTAATGATTCTCGCGAGCCACCCGGGTGAACGACAGCAGGCAGTCGAGCCGCGCGATCACCTTGGCATCGGCCAGTATCACCGGCACATACTCAGCCAGACGGCTCACCAAATCGTTATATAGCCGCGCCTCAATGATCTCGATACGCTCCTGAGCGGTGAGTATCTTCTCTTCATACTCCTTTAACTCGGCGGTGATATATCGCTCGGCATTGACCAAGGTCTGCTTTCTGATCCACTCGCCCGGCACTTTATCCTTATGGGTATTGGTCACCTCGATGTAGTAACCAAACACATTATTATAGCCGATCTTAAGGCTCGGGATACCTGTGGCCTCACTCTCGCGGCGCTGCACCTGTTGCAGATAATCCTTACCCTGAAAGGCCATCATCCTCAACTCATCGAGCTCGCTGTCGACACCCGGTTGTATCACGTGGCCTTTGTTGAGCGAGTTGGGCGCATCCTCGGCAATCTCGCGGGCGATACGGTCGCGTATCAATTCACACGGATTGAGGCTCTCACCCATTGCCCTGAGCGAATCGAGAGCGGCCCCCATGCATAGACGGCGCATCGGCTCGACTGCCGCCAGAGCATTCTTGACCTGCACGACCTCACGCGGGGTGACGCGCCCGACGGCCACCTTTGAGACCAGACGTTCGAGGTCACCGATGCGGCCCAACAACTCGACCAGCGCGTCACGCCGCTCGGGTTCCTTAAAGAAATACTCCACCACATCGAGGCGGCGGTTGATCTCCAACGGGTCTTTTAGCGGAAAACATACCCAACGGCGCAACATACGCGCCCCCATAGGGCTGACCGTATGGTCGATGACATCAAGCAGACTCTTGCCGTCCTCGCCCAACGGGGCAAGCAATTCGAGATTGCGCACGGTAAATTTGTCGAGGCGCACAAACTGGTCAGCCTCGATGCGGGCGATCCTGACGATATGACCGGTCTGTGTATGGCGGGTAATGTCGAGATAATGAAGTATCGCACCGGCAGCCACAACGGCCTCGGGTATCTTGCCGAGGCCAAACCCTTTGAGCGACGCGGTCTCAAACTGTTTGAGCAGCCGGTCGGTGGCCGCCTGCGGGGTAAAGACCCAATCCTCAAGTTCAAAGACGGGGTATCTGCCGTTGAATGTCGCCTCAAGACGCATACGGTTACCACGCTCGACCAGCACCTCCTTGGGTGCGAAATTACTCAACAGTTTCCCGACATAGTCGGCATCGCCCTGAGCGGCCAGAAACTCACCTGTCGAGATGTCGAGAAACGCCACCCCGAGCCTGTCCTTGTCAAAATGCACGGCCCCCAGGAAGTTATTCTCGCGGTGATCGAGCACATTGTCGCCTAAAGCCACTCCGGGGGTGACCAGCTCGATTATATCACGCTTGACCAGGCGGTTCTTGACCTGTCGGGGATCTTCGAGCTGCTCACAGATGGCCACACGCTTGCCGGCCCTGACCAGTTTGGGGAGATATGTGTCGAGGGCGTGATGGGGGAAACCGGCGAGCTCTATCGACGAGGCCGCCCCGTTGGCACGGCGCGTGAGGGTGATACCGAGTATCTCAGAGGTGGTGATGGCATCCTCGCTGAATGTCTCGTAGAAGTCGCCCACACGGAAGAGGAGCACCGCATCGGGGTGCTTCTCTTTCATCTGCACATACTGCTTCATCAACGGGGTCTCGACAATTTTCTTGGCCATGGCGATCTAAAATCTGAGTTCCCGGGAGAGGGTGTCGGTCCTCCCCCCGGGAACTCGTTATGTTGGTGGGTTAAAATCAGTTATTGGCGAGTGGAGCGGGTGTGGTATAGGTGCGGGCAGCCAACTCTTTGTCAAACATATAGAGACCATAGCCGTTGTCACCGATCATCTTGAGGGCGTCGATAAATCCGCGTGCGGTCTCCTCCTCCTCGATCTGCTCGGTGATAAACCATTGCAGGTTGGCCTGGGTGGCGTAATCCTTATTCTCGATAGCCAAGGCGTTAAGCTCGTTGATCATGGCTGTCACTTTCTGCTCATGGTTGAGGGTAGCGGCGAATGCAGCCAGGGGTGACTCCCACTCGGTGTCGACACCGGCGATAGGCTCGAGCACGACCTTACCGTCACGAGAGTTGAGATAGTTCATAAAGATGGTAGCATGATCCTGCTCCTCCTTAAACTGCACGGCAAACCAGTTGGCAATGCCTGCATATCCGGCGTGGGCAAAGTGCATCGACATCGAGAGATAGAGATATGCCGACCAGAGCTCGGCATTGATCTGGGCGTTGATCGCCTTTTCGAGATTCTTTGAAATCATGGTTCTGTTTTATGATATGTTAGTTATTGGTCAGAATCGGTAGTGGATACCTGCACAGATGTCTACGCCGTGAAAGTACTGGATAAACGTGTATCCTGCCGTCACGCTCAGCCTGAGCGACCCGCTGAGGTTGATGCCACAGCCCGCTCCGAGGTTAAGGCCTATGCGCGACAGGCGCGTCGATACGTCATTGCCCCCCGCGGTGGCGTCGGAATGATCAATGTCGGGCGCATGATAATTCCAGCTCGAATAATCAACGCCGGCGTATGGGAAAACGTCGCATTTACCCTGCGCGACGGGAAACACAAACTGCATGTCGAGGTCAAACCTCAAAGCATCGAGGCCGTCATGACGAAACACGTATGTAACCTCGGGGGACAGTCTCAGCAACCGGTTGAAACGATAGGAAAATTGAGCGCCGGCCAGCGGGCGCTCGTTATAACTGTTATAACCCACGATCACCCCGAGGGTCTTCTCTCCCTTATAAGAATCGGCAGCGCTTACACTCATGATGCCGCAGAGAGTCAATGCGGCCACTGCCGCCATTATCCGGCGTTTTACAGACATACTGGTTAGTTTAGTGATGACCGGCCCGCGGCCGGCGATCTTTTAGGAACAAAGTTAGTGATTCACCGACAATCCGGCAAGAAATATGAGGGATTTTTGCTAACTTCGCGGTGAATTAAAACCATCTCGCCGGGGCTTGACGGCTGCCGGCATCTTTGTCGTGTATAAACCGGTGATTATCAGATGAAGACTTTCTATCGTCTGTTGAGGAGCATATTGGTGACGGCGATCATACTGATTGCCGTGCTACCCGCCGTGCTCTATGTGGCGATGAGTCTCAGCGGGGTGCAGCGACGCGTGGCCGACACTATCGAGAGTGAACTCTCGACACTGCTGGGCGCACGGGTGACGGTGGGCGATCTCGGTCTGATACCTTATAACCGTGTCATCCTCAGAGATGTGACCGTTGAGACAACCCCGGGCGACACAGCTCTGACTGTCAGGCGTCTTGGGGCGAGCGTGTCGCTGTGGCGCGGTATAACCACAGGCAACTGGCGGGTCAATTACCTGCAGGTGATTGGGATGGATGCACGCCTGCGACGTGACTCTGCTGACGCTCCACTCAATATTCAACCGATAATAGATGCACTCAGCCCTAAGGATAAGAATAAGCCCCCGACAGCTTTTGACCTGAAGATCTCGACGGTGATAATACGCTCATCGGCCATCAGCTATGATGTGGCCGATGCGCCCGTGACCGACCGGTTTAACCCTGACCATATCCATCTCACCAATTTCCGCGCCGATCTCAATCTGCCGCGCATTACCAACGATGATTTCACGGTCAATCTGCGTCGCCTGGCGTTTGACGGCCAGCAAGGGTTTGCTGTCACGCGGCTGTCGGGTAACTTCCATATCGCGGCAGATGAACTAAAAGCTGAGAATCTCGAGATCGAGTTGCCCGGCTCTTACGTCGGTGTCGGTGATATACAGCTACCTCTCGACGGACTCAACTCTATTGCCAAATCTCTGCGCACCACTCCTCTTACCCTCGCACTTAGTGACGAGACACATATATGGCTACCAGACCTGCGATGGTTTTACCCCCCTCTCGACAAGGCTGCTCTGATGGCTTCCATATCGCGATGCAAGGTCTCGGGGACACCCTCGGCGGCCCGTTTCAGCCTCAATCTCGACCTTGAGGGGGAATTGTCACTCGATGTCGATGGCCAGGCCATGGATATCGAGAGTGACCGCAGGGAGCTATCCCTGTCACATCTTGATCTTACCCTCTCGGGCCAACAGATAGGGCGCATGGTCGGCGAGATGGGTGTCTCTCCCCGGCAGATCCCACAGATATTGATGGCCGCGGGTGACATAACCCTGCACGCCGAGGGTACCGGTTCGGCAAGTGGTGCCGACGGTCACATCTCCCTCTCGTCGCAACCCGGTGTGCTGACCGCCGAGGGGTCGGCGATTTTCAGCGGCAAGAAAATTGCCCGTCTTGAGGGATGGTTGGAGACAGACGGATACTTTGACGCGGGCGCTCTGTTCCCTCATGCGGGTGTGAGCGGTGCCGAGGTCAGCGCGACCATAACTTATGAGGCTGACCGCAACCACCGTAGCGGCGAAGGCGAGCTTACCCTGCCTCTGTTGCGGGTCAACGGACGCGAACTTAGCAATATATCCGCCCATATCAGTCTTGATAACGATATCCTCTCGGGTATCATGGATGTTGACGACCGTGCCCTGGCACTCTCGGCCAACGGCAGTTACTCACTCTCTAAAACCGCTAAAGATATACAGCTTGATGCCGACATCTTGCACTTTTATCCTGACCGCCTCGGGTTGTGGGGAAAATACCCCGGCGCAATGCTCTCGGGATTGGTAAATATTGATATGGCAGGGCCAGACATCCGTTGTATGGACGGCAACATCACTGTCACTGACCTCACTCTCAAACCCGCAGCCGGCGATGCGCTGACCATGCACCGTTTTGACCTGGTGTCTAAGCGACTCGATGACGACACAGCACGCATCGACATCAACAGCGATTGGCTCGACGGTACGGTGATGGGTGAATTTGACTTTGCACACATCGGAGATGCCCTGACCGATATTCTGGCCGGCGCATTCCCGGCCCTTATCGCAGGGCACTCATCAAATTCACAGACCCGTTCCCTACAATCCGCACCATCTCTCCACTCCCCCGGGGCTGCCGTACATCATCGGTTGGCGGCTAATAATTTCGACTTTAACTTCACCATCAAGGAGACCGAGCGCCCCGCCGACTTTTTCCACCTACCCGTCAGCATCATCTACCCGTCCACGATCAAAGGTGAAGTCAGTCAGAATGACGGCGACCTGCATCTCGACATCTCACTCCCTTATCTGCGTCAGGGATCAAAACTTATCGAGCGGTCAGTACTCTCGGCATTTGTCGATGGCCGTGAGGGACATGCTCGCCTTGCGTTTTCGACCGTCACCCCCACAAAAGGAGGACCGATGGAGGTCGACGTCAATCTATCAGGCGACAACAACCTGCTCAGATCATCGGTCAAGTGGAATATCGACCGCGAGAGACGTTATGACGGCAATCTGCTCACCGACATCTTCTTCAGCCGCGACAATACGGGCCTGACCTCGACGGTCAGGATACGCCGCTCTGAACTGACATTCAACGACTCGACATGGGTCGTCAGTCCGGCCACAGTCACCGTTCGTGGCAAGGAGGTTAACGTCGACGGCATACATGCCTCACACGGCTCACAGTTCATAAAGATAAACGGTGATGTCTCGACCGACCCCTCGGCACTGCTCACCCTCGATGTCGACGGATTCAGCCTCGATTACCTCTTTGAGTCGCTCGGTATCGACGCGGCGATGCTCGGTGGCGACGCTACCGGTACATTCTACGCCTCAGACCTCTATTCAGGGCAGCCGCGCCTCGAGACCCCCGGTCTGAGGGTCAAGGATATTAGTTACAATAAGACCGTGCTGGGCGATGCCGTGGTGCGCTCGGCATTTGACCGCGCCCAGATGGCCGTCATGATCGATGCCGACATCGACAACCACGGACGCATGTCAAAGGTAGAGGGAGGCATATTCGCCACGCGTGACTCGCTCGACCTTACATTCACCGTCGACCGTGCCCCGGTCGGATTCCTCACCCCCTATATGTCGGCATTCGCCTCTGACATCGCGGGTTACGCTTCGGGGCGTGCGAGGGTCTTCGGCAACTTTAAGTACATCGACCTTGAGGGTGATGTCGAGGCTGACTCGGTGAGTATGCGCATCAACTTCACCAATACGACCTATTGGGCGTCAGACTCGCTGCACATACGTCCGGGCCGCATCAATCTCGAGAACATCACGCTGCACGATGAGTCGGGCCACACGGCCCTGCTCAACGGCATTGTCAGACACACATACTTCAAAGAACCCACATTTGAGTTCGGCATCACCGGCGCACGCGGCCTGCTGTGCTACAACGAGACTCCTAAAGATAATCCCCGCTGGTATGGGCGCATCTATGGCGACGGCAGCGCCTTTGTCAAAGGTGAACCCGGCATCGTCGACATAAACATCGACATGCTCACCGCACCCGGGTCGACATTCACATTTGTCCTGTCAGACCGGATCGAGGCCGATGAATATTCATTCCTGACATTCCGCGACAAAAACCGCTTGATGGCCGAGATGACCGACACCGTCAGACTGCGCGACACATCGATGGATCTCGTCAACCACCTGCGTCAGCTCGCGGCAGCCCACGACGAGACATCATCGTCTGACTACAACATCACCATACAGATGGGCGTCACACCGGGGGCCGAGATAAACCTCGTCATGGACCCGGTGGGAGGAGACCGCATCAGAGCATACGGCGCCGGACATCTGCGCATGGACTATTTCTCGGCCAACAACGAACTTAAAATGTTCGGCACCTATACCCTCGACCGCGGCGACTATAACTTCACCCTGCAAGACATCATTATCAAGGATTTCACAATCAAACCGGGCAGTGAAATATCATTTAACGGTGACCCTTATGCCGCTCAGCTCGACATACGCGCAGCATACTCCCTGACGGCCAACCTCTCTGACCTTGACGAATCATTCCTCAACGACAGCGAACTCAACCGCACCAACGTACCCGTCAACGCAATCATGAAGGTATCGGGCGACATCCGCCAACCCGAAATATCGTTTGACCTCGAGTTCCCCACCCTCACCTCTGACATATATCGCAAAGTCCGCTCAATCATCTCGACCGATGAGATGATGAACCGTCAGATACTCTACCTCCTCGCCCTCAACCGGTTCTACACCCCGGAATATATGGCCGGAGCCACCCGTGGCAACGAACTTGTCTCGGTCGCCTCATCTACCCTCTCGTCACAGCTGAGCAACATCCTCGGCCAGATCTCTGACAACTGGAACATCGCGCCCACACTGCGATCAAACCGCGGAGACTTCTCTGACGTAGAGGTTGACGTCGCCCTCTCGTCACGCCTGCTCAACAACCGACTTCTTTTCAACAGCAACTTCGGCTACCGCGACAAGAGCCTCAACAGCAATCAGTTTATCGGCGACTTCGAGCTCGAGTATCTCCTCAACCGCTCAGGCAACTTCCGTCTCAAAGCCTACAACCGATATAACGACCAAAACTACTATCTCCGCTCGGCTCTGACCACCCAAGGCGTCGGCATCATTCTCCGCAAAGACTTCGACACCCTCACCGATTTTCTCAAGCCCCTCTTACGTCGTCGCAAATCATCAATCCCAGTCGACACAATTCTCCCCTCCCCCACCCATTGACAACCACTGGCATCGCAGCTCCTTACTTGACAGAGCCTTGTATCTGCGATGTAATCTGCTGAAGATATTGATATCAAAAAAGATTCTTTCAGAATCTCGCCGCCTGACGCGACATTCCCGGGCATAGGGGATGACATTCGGCCAAAGGGCCTCACGCCACCCCAATACCCGGCTATTCATTAATGATTCCTACGGAATCCCATGCTGATAAGCAATGACGACGGTGTATATGCTGTGTCGGCAAGTGAATATCATGATAAATTCGTGTCTCCTGCAAAGGCCTCGGAGTTACACCGGTCATACGGGTTACACCGGTCATAGAATACGTTTATATTCATCAATAGGCGGTCTGTGAGCAATTCCCCTTGCCGGATGGGATTCCGGAGGAATCATTAATGAATAGCCGGGGGTTGGCGCAGGGGGGAAGCCCGACAGGGCGACCACCTTGCGCCTACCCCCGGTAGACGTAACAGGCGGGGAGATTCTGCAAGAATCTTTTTTGGAATTAATTTCTTACGAGTGTCAAATAATCTATATAAATATTCGAGGGATTATCCGGAGAATAAGAGATCATGTCAAAAGTTAAGACATTCCCCTCAATTTTATATGTCCCCTCATATACTTCCTCTCCATACGCAAAATCTATAGTCAATTTTGATCCGCTTATATAATATCGACACGGCACTGCCTCCTCATCCGCTGTCCAACGTCCAAATGTTATTGTCAACATATTATTGTCACGGAAATTGAAGTAACATGCATTACCCCAGTAACCGTCATCCATCGAGCTTACCAAGCGCCATTCACCCAAAATAGAGTTTGAATCTTTCGGTCCGTCATCATCCTTGCCGCACGACGAGACAGTGATGCACATCACAAGCATAAGGAAACCGTACAGGAATTTTTTCATATCATAAAGTTGTGTCTCCTCCATTCCCGATTTGACGAAATTGATTATAAATTAGAAGCGTGGAATGATGTTCAGTTTATCTTCAGGGAGGCATCGCCAAACGCCCAACACAAAATAAACAGTCCACTCCCACGCCTTATCGGATATCAAGATCGTCCCCCCTTGTCGGGGAGTGGATACACGACAAGCATGAGCGTTTTTCTGACTGCTTTCTCCTTTGTGTTCTGAAATTGGCGATTTCCCTGAAAGGATAAAGCATGAAACGCTTCAAAACAATATGTATGACATGAAGCCTCTGCTACATACCACTGCAAATTTAAGACAATTATTTATTTTTGCAAAATCGATATTTATCAAAAAAGATTCTTTCAGAATCTCGCCGCCTGACGCGACATTCCCGGGCATAGGGGATGACATTCGGCCAAAGGGCCTCACGCCACCCCAATACCCGGCTATTCATTAATGATTCCTACGGAATCCCATGCTGATAAGCAATGACGACGGTGTATATGCTGTGTCGGCAAGTGAATATCATGATAAATTCGTGTCTCCTGCAAAGGCCTCGGAGTTACACCGGTCATACGGGTTACACCGGTCATAGAATACGTTTATATTCATCAATAGGCGGTCTGTGAGCAATTCCCCTTGCCGGATGGGATTCCGGAGGAATCATTAATGAATAGCCGGGGGTTGGCGCAGGGGGGAAGCCCGACAGGGCGACCACCTTGCGCCTACCCCCGGTAGACGTAACAGGCGGGGAGATTCTGCAAGAATCTTTTTTGGAATTTCAGAAATGGGATCGAACCTCCGTGAAAGAGTTATCAAAAAGCAAACTATCCTTAGGCAAGGAGCGAAATTTTTACGCGGGTGTTCTTAAGTTTGTGGGGAGCGAGACGGGCAAGAATCCCATCCTTGATTACGCTGCGAGGTCTCGCGACGATACACTAAAAATCTTTTATATGCAATCTTTCCAGTTATTTTTATTTAATGATATTAAAATTCATTCTTAACAGTCGAAATGCATATCAATAAAAATGATAAGCAGGTCAGGAGACGCCGAGGAGCTCGATGTCAAAGATGAGTGTTGAGCCTGCGGGTATACCCGGTTGTGAAAAGCGCCCGTAGCCCTGTTCGGCCGGGATATAGAGTTCCCAACGGTCACCGACTTGCATCTGCTGTAGAGCGATGATCCACCCGGGGATCAGTTCGCGTAACCTGAAAGCCGGGGGTGTGCCGCCTCGCGATGAGTCAAACTTCTTGCCGTTAATCGTCGAGCCTGTATAATGGGCCGTCACCACACTGTTACGTCCCGGCTTAGGAGAATCTCCCTGACCTTTCTTTATAACTTTATAGAAGATACCTTTGTCGAGAGGTCTCACCCCTTCTTCACGCGATTTCTCTTCGAGCCACCGCCGATTTTTGTCGATATATTCTTTGTTTGCCATAAGAGCTATTAACATCATAACGGTTGACCGATCATATCGAGGAATGTAGCCTCGTCGATGATGGGTATGCCCAGCGAGGTGGCTTTCTCGAGTTTGGCGGGGCCCATGTTGGCGCCGGCAAAGACGTAGTCGGTCTTTCGCGAAATTGATGATACGTTTTTGCCACCGTTGCGCTCTATGAGGTCTTTGTATTCGTCGCGCGAGTGATGAGTAAAAGTGCCTGAGATGACAAAGGTTTTCCCACCGAGCAGGTCGGTTGCCCCTTCGGTCGATTCCTCGGGAGCTGCGAATTGCAGTCCGGCGGCTCGCAGGCGGGCGACGGTCTCGCGGTTGGCGGGATTGGCGAAATACTCGGTGATGCTCTGTGCGATGCGCGGGCCTATATCTTTGGTGGCGGCAAGTTGGTCGGTGGTTGCGGCCATCAGCAGGTCGATGTCGGGGAACGCTTTGGCGACTTTGCGCGCAACGGTATCGCCGACAAAGGGGATAGAGAGGGCGTAGATGACTCTATCATAGGGGATCGACTTTGAGGCCTCAAGTCCCTCGAGAACCCTTTCGGCAGATCGCGGCCCGAAGCCGTCGAGCAGCAGCAACTGGTCGGTGGTGAGGTCATAAAGGTCGGCGATATTCTTGATATATCCGCGCTTATAGAGTTGCTCGACGGTCTCTTCGCCGATCCCCTCTATATTCATCATCTTGCGGCCGACAAAGTGCTCGATACGGCCTGCAATCTGTGGCGGACAGCCGAAGCGGTTGGGGCATTGCCATGAGGCCTCACCCTCGACTCTGACCAGAGGTGTGGCACAGGCCGGGCAGAAGTGGACAAACCTGACAGGTTTGGCTCCCGGCAAGCGGCCGTTCTCATCGACGCCGGTAATCTTGGGGATAATCTCGCCCCCTTTCTCGACATAGAGCATATCTTCCTCATGTATGTCGAGCGAGCGGATAATATCTTCGTTATGCAGTGATGCACGTTTTACGACAGTGCCAGAGAGCAACACCGGGTCGAGGTTGGCCACGGGGGTGACGATCCCCATGCGGCCCACCTCAAAGGATACAAACCGCAGGCGTGTGCAGGCTCTCTCAGCGGGGAATTTGTAGGCCACCGCCCAGCGCGGCGATTTGGCGGTATATCCCAAATTGAGCTGCTGACGGAGATTGTTGACCTTGAACACCAAGCCGTCTGTGGCCACCGGCAACTCGCGGCGCGCGGTGTCCCAATGGTTGATAAATTGATCTACCTGCTCGAGTGAGTGCAGCAGGGTCATAATCGGTGAGACCTTGAAGCCCCATTCGCGCGCGGCCATCATATTGGCATAATGGTTGTCAAAGGGGAGGTCGGGACCAAGCAGATAATAGAAGAATGCATCGAGTCCGCGGCGCGCGACTTCGCGCGAATCGAGTGTCTTGAGCGTACCCGAGGCGGCGTTGCGCGGATTGGCAAAGAGCGGTTCTTCGTTATATTCACGCTCTTTGTTGAGCCGGTCAAATTCCTTCCAGGGCATCAATATCTCACCTCTTATCTCAAACATATCGGGCCATCCGCTGCCGCGCAGCTCGAGCGGTATAGACTTGATGGTCTTGATATTGGCTGTCACCACATCGCCGCGCTCACCGTCTCCGCGCGTGACAGCCCTCACCAGACGTCCGTGTTCATAGATCAGCGAGATCGACGTGCCGTCATATTTCATCTCCCCCACGACCTCAAATTTCTCACCCTCGAGGGCTCCTCTGACACGACCAAACCACTCGTCGACCTCATGGATCGAATATGTGTTGCTCAGCGAGAGCATCGGGTAGATATGCCTGGCCTGCTCAAACTTGTCAGACAGGTCTGACCCCACGCGCTGTGTCGGCGAGTAGGGGTCGGCCATCTCGGGAAAGTCCGCCTCAAGAGCCTCAAGCTCCTTCATGAGCATATCAAAATCCCGGTCAGAGATCTCTGGGGCGTTCAACACATAATAATTATAGTTGTGACGGTTGAGTATGTCACGCAGGTCGAGCAGACGTTGTTGGCGGGAATCCATCGTGAGGTTATCAGGTAAAGTTAATTCGTGACGCTATGAGATCAGGTGTAGTTGTGATCAGGAGTTGACTTTGAGCTGATTGACAGCCCTGAGCGTGTTACAGAGAGTCTGAGACCAGTATCCGCGGAAGTCCTCGGCCACACCCTGCAACGCCAGCCTGACGGTCTCGTCGGTGGTGTCGCGCACAGTGTGGATAAAATTATAGAAGACCTGGAAGAGGTCTGTCAGTCCCTCGGAGATCGAGACAGCCACAGGGGTGTCAGAATATTTCATATCCTCCTCAAACACCTCGAGGTAAACATCGTCAGGGCCAAGCAAGTTCTCGACACTGCGGCGCACCGCATCATAATAATCTTCATCGAGAGCCTGCTCGATATAGACATCCTGATCGAGGTAGATGTCGGGGGTAATATCAAAGGCTGATATGTAAAGTCTGGGGAGGAGCTTGAGCATCTGATCGATAAATTCGTCGCGCTCGGCCTCGCGCGCGCCCTCGAGGGCACGGCAGTATTCGTCACACAGACCGACGAAAACGATTGCGTTTGATTCCATACCGGTTATACTTTTGATTCCATAACGGTTACACTTAAAGGGTGTCGGGGCTGCCATAAAGTTTATGAGCCCTGATATAATCCAATACGGTCTGAGGCATCAGATTGTTCACATCGTCACCGGCCGCTATCAGTTCTCTTATAGCGGTGCTGGAGACAGGGAAGAGCGGTGCGGAGATTGCCGTCACGCGCGGGTCTCCCACCGGGAGCTGACAGTTCTCACGGGGATAGACTATGGGGCTGAACCGTGTGATAATCTCGACAGGTTCTCTCCAGCGGTCAAAATTCATCCAGTTGTCGGCCCCGATAATAAGTCTGAACCGCCCGTCGGGATTCTCATCGGCAAGCCGCCTGAGTGTATCGACCGTATAAGAGGGTCGTGACATGGTGAGCTCGATGTCACAAGGTATCAGTTCGGGATAGGGAGCGCACGCCTGGCATAACATCTCCATCCGTTGCCCGTCATCGATCAGAGCCTCGGGATGCTCCTTGAGTGGGTTGAGCGGAGAGAGCACCATCAGCACCCTGTCGGCTAACCCCTGCCTGACCACCTCGCGTGCCAGCGCGATATGACCGTTGTGTACGGGGTTAAACGACCCGCCGAACACACCGGTCACCTTACCGCCGGTATTGCAGTCGGCAGCGGTGGCATCGCCTTTAGTATCGGCAGTGGCGTCGACCGGCATCACTCCTTGATAAAATCCTTGATAAGGGTCTCGACCTCGCCGATAGCACGCGGCAACTCGTCATTGGTCACCACATGGTCATAACGGGGGATAAAGCCCAGTTCATACTCGGCGCGGTTAACACGCTGATTGATCGACTCGGGTGAGTCACTGCCACGGTTTTCGAGACGGCGACGCAACTCGTCGATGCTTGGCGGCTCGATAAAGATGGCAAGCGCCTTGTCGCCAAACTGCTCCTTGACGTTCACACCACCACATACATCGATGTCGAGTATAACATTGTGGCCGGCAGCCACTCGGTTCTCGATCTCACTGCGCAGGGTGCCGTAGTAACGGCCGGGATACACCTGCTCGTATTCGACAAACGCACCTTCGGCGATCAGTTCGTTAAACCGCTCGTCTGAGAGGAAATGATAGTTGACACCGTCAACCTCACCCTCACGAGGTTTGCGGTTTGTGGCCGACACCGAGAACTGCAGGTCGAGCTCGCCGCGATCCATGATGTCGCCGATTATAGTAGATTTGCCACACCCCGAGGGTGCCGAGATAATGATAAGTTTACCGGTCATTGAGACAATGATTTTTATACGTGTTGTTAAGTTAGTTATGTGCGGTAAGCAGGGAGAGAGGTCAGAAGTCAGAGGTGGGAGGTGAGAGTTATTTTACCAGAAGTTTACGGCCGTTGCGGAAGTAAAGACCGGGCGCAGTGGTGTCGGTCACAGGCTGCCCCATCAGATTATACCACGGGCCGAGGCCGTCATCGCCGGCGGGGTCGGCTGTCACGGCTTCCACGCCCGCTTTGTCGCCAAACAGAGCGAGAGCCTGCAGTGCGGTGCACGCGCGCCCGTTGAGTGAGTCAAACAGCGGAGCGTTATACCACCCCGAGAGGTTGGTACGGTAAGCGTTATACTCGGCCCACCACCATATAATGGCAGTTACGTTGGCATAACTTTTAGCCATATCTACCAAGGCTGCCGTGAAGGCGTGCTGACCTGCGTCTGAATAGGGGTAAACCGATGAGTAATCGTATGTCGTGCCGGGGACTTCCCATTTATAAGGATAACCCGCCTCGACCAGCATGATCTGCTTGTCGGGGAAATTGGCGACCATATTGTCGAGCGCTGCCTTGAGATTTGACAGAGGACCGTGGAAATAGGGGTAGTAACTCAGGCCGATAATGTCGTAGTCGACCTCGCCTTCGCGCATGCGGTTGTAGAAATTCCTCAGCACGGGGATGTTGGGCACGCGCTCGGTGTGCAGCACGATGGCAGCATCAGGGCAAACCTCGCGGCAAGCCTTGCCGGCCTGCTTGAGCAGTTTGATAAACCGCGGCCAGTTGGCGTCACTGTTACTGTAACATTTCTTGAGCGAAGAGGCAGGTGCATTCCACGCGCCCCACAGCATACCGTATGATATTTCGTTACCGGTCTGTATAAAGTCGGGCTTGACACCTTCGGCGGCCAGGGTCTCAAGTGTCTCGCGGGTATAGTCGTAGATCTTCTGATAAAGTTGCTCGTCATTGAGACCGACCCAGTCGGTGGGTGTCCACTGCTTGGCCGGGTCGGCCCAGGTATCTGAGTAGTGGAAGTCGAGCATCAGCGGCACACCGGCGTCCTTGATGCGCTTGCAGATGGGGATGATATAATCGAGACTCTGGCAGGCATTGGGATCTTTGTCAGGACCGTTATAATTGGCGGGGTTGACAAACAGGCGTATGCGCATCATTTCGAGTCCCTGCGACACAAAGTAGTCGAGGGCCGAGCCCTGGATGGGCGCACCGTTATAGTCGAGATAAAGTGCCCCGGCCTCTTCATATTCAGGCAGGAGTGAGATGTCGGCGCCTGCATAGCGGGTCGATGCCGCGAGCGAACTGATGGCCGCCAGGGCCACAGCGAGAGTGAGTAATAACCGGTGTTTCATGGTGTAAGGTGGTTTAGGGTCGGTTAGGGTCTGTGGGGACTTTAGGGAGGGGGTTACATGACATTGAGCACCTGCTCCTTGATCTGCTCGAGCTCATCTTTCATCTTCACAACGAGAATCTGCATATCGGCCTGGTTGCTCTTTGAGCCGAGGGTGTTGATCTCGCGCCCCATCTCCTGGCTGATGAATCCGAGCTTCTTGCCTTGGCCCGGCTCACCGTCGAGGGTCTCGATGAAATAGCGCAGATGCTGGGCCAGGCGTTGTTTCTCCTCGTTTATATCGAGTTTCTCGATATAAAATATCATCTCCTGCTCGAGACGCCCCTTGTCATAATCTACCTTGGGGATCGAGGCGAGGCTATCGGCTATGCGAGAGCGTATTTTGGTGATGCGCTCGGTCTCATAACGGGGTATCTCGGCGAGCAATTCACCGATGCGGGCGATGCGCTGCCTGAAGAACTCGTCGAGTCGGCGACCCTCAGCGGCGCGATGCTCCATCAGACCGTCAACGGCACGGCGCACACAACCGAGCAACGCCTCTGTCTCAGGCTCAGCTGCCTCGGCGGGGGTCTCAGCCTTGATCACATCAGGCATACGCAACAGCACCCCGTACCAGTCGGTCGGCTCAGGGATACCCAGCTCGGCAGATGCGTTGACAAACTGGCGATGGTACTCGGCCATCGCCTCAACATTGAGCTGTGCGGTGGTCTCGCCGACCGTGTTCTCGACAAATGCCGAGAGCTCGGCCTTACCTCTCTCGAGCTTCGGAGCGACGAGCGCGCGTATGTCAGCCTCGGCCCGGCGGTAGCCATGAGGCAGACGCAGGGTCAGGTCGAGTTGCTTTGAATTGAGCGATTTGACTTCGACTGTGAATTTTTTATTGAGACATTCGGCGGTGGCACTGCCGAACCCGGTCATAGACAGAATCATGATGGATAGCCTGACAGATTGTGATTTTTTGTTTGCAAATTTAACTTTTTTTGATGAGAAAAATGAGTAATTTTGTAGAAATTTTTTCGGTCAAAATGGCAACTATCCTTAATATAGAGACTTCGACAACCTGCTGCTCTGTGGCCCTGACCTCAGAGGGGGCGATTCTGCAACACTCAGAAGATTTCGAGGGGCGCAACCACGCCGTCGTGCTGAGCGGTTTTATCAAAAACGCGCTCGATCACCTGCGCCGTCACGAGATGCAGCTCGATGCCGTGGCCGTGTCGATCGGTCCGGGCAGCTATACCGGCCTGCGTATCGGCCTGAGCGAAGCCAAAGGACTTGCCTACGCATTAGGGATACCGCTCATCGGGGTCAACACCCTGATGCTGATGACCGTCGGGGTAATGTTCGGCCATGACGAACTGCCCGACGACGTGCTCTATGCGCCTATGATCGATGCCCGTCGCATGGAGGTGTACACCGCCGTTTATGACCGTGCACTCGACACCGTCATGCAGCCCGCGCCGCTCATCCTCGATCAGGAAAGTTATGCCGCATATCTGACGCAAGGGCCCGTAGCCTTTTTCGGCGACGGGTCAGACAAGGCCCGCGCCCTTCTCGGCGACAATCCCCATGCCATATTTATCCCTGATGTCAAGCCACTCGCTGTCGACATGACCGCTCTGTCTGAGAGGGCTTGGCGCGACGGCGGCTTTCTTGACCTCGCATACTCGACACCTCTTTACCTCAAGGATTTCCAGGCTACCAAGCCACGTAACCTGTTTGCATAAATGTTTATTCATCTCCACGTACACTCACAATATTCTGTCCTCGACGGCCAGGCATCTGTCAACGCATTGGTTGATAAAGCCATGACAGACGGCATGCCCGGCATAGCCCTTACCGATCACGGCAACATGTTCGGTATCAAGGAATTTTTTAACTATGTAGCCAAGAAAAACGGTAAGACCAAGGGGGCGATCAAAGATCTCATCAAAGCTGCCGATGAGGCCGCGCAACAGGGCGATGAGGCTCTGGCCGCGACCCACCGTCAGGAGGCTGCCGCGCTTGAGAAGAAGATATTCAAGCCTATATTCGGCTGCGAGGTGTATGTGGCCAACAAGTCACTGACCGACCGCGGTGACAAAGATGACAAGGGTCGTCACCTGATACTGCTGGCCAAGAATCTAAAGGGTTATCACAACCTGATCAAGATCGTGTCAAAGGCATGGACCGATGGCTTTTACTTCCATCCGCGAACAGACAAGGATGAGATCAAGGCCCACAGCGAGGGACTTATCTGTTGCTCTGCCTGTCTGGGTGGCGAGATCCCCCGGCTTATACGCTACGGCGAAATCGAGGAGGCTGAGAAGCAAGTAAGATGGTATAAAGAGGTATTCGGCGACGACTATTACCTCGAGTTACAGCGCCACAAGGCCACCGTGCCGCGCGCCAACCACGAGACATATCCCCTGCAGGAGACAGTCAATGCCGAGTTGCAGCGCATCGCCGCCAAATATTCGATCAAGCTCGTGGCCACCAATGACGTACACTTTGTCAACGAAGATGACGCCGAGGCCCATGAGCGACTGATATGCGTGGCTACCAACAAGAAGATTGCCGACGAGAACCGCATGCTGTACTCCAAGCAAGAGTGGCTCAAGACCACCGCCGAGATGCAGCAGGTTTTTGCCGATATCCCCGAAGCGCTGACCAACACTCTCGAGATTCTTGACAAGGTCGAGTTTTATGACATCGACCACGCGCCGATCATGCCATTCTTTGCTATCCCCGAGGAATTCGGCACAGAGGAGGAATACCGCTCGCGTATCACCGAGCAGGAACTCTTTGACGAGTTTACCCGTGACGAGAACGGCAACGTGGTGATGAGCCGCCAGGAGGGTGAGAAGAAGATTAAGAAACTGGGAGGCTATGACAAGCTCTACCGCATAAAGTTTGAGGCCGATTATCTGGCCAAACTCGCTTATGAGGGAGCCGAGCGCCGCTACGGATCGCCGCTGACCCCAGAATTGCAGGAGCGCATCAAGTTTGAGCTGCATATCATGAAGACGATGGGTTTCCCGGGTTACTTCCTGATCGTGCAGGACTTTATAAATGAGTCGCGCGCCAAGTTAGGCGTATCCGTCGGGCCGGGCCGCGGGTCGGCCGCGGGGTCGTGCGTGGCTTACTGTCTGGGCATCACCCAGATCGACCCGGTCAAGTATGACCTGCTGTTTGAGCGTTTTCTCAACCCCGACCGTATATCGCTCCCCGATATCGATGTCGACTTTGACGATGACGGCCGAGCCCGTGTCCTCAAATATGTCACCGACAAATATGGTGCAGAGAAGGTTGCCCATATCATCACCTACGGCACTATGGCCGCCAAATCAGCCCTGAAGGATGTAGCCCGCGTCGAGGGACTGCCCATCCCCGAGAGTGACCGTCTGACCAAGATGATCCCCCGGCACATGCCCGAGATCAACGGCAAAGAGCTCAAGCCCACGCTTAACAACTGTTATGAGCACGTGCCGGAGTTTAAGACCGAGTTACAGAATCCTGACCCGCTGATGCAGGAGACCCTCAAGTATGCACGTCAGCTCGAGGGGAATGTGCGCAACACAGGTGTCCACGCCTGTGGCGTCATTATATGCCGCGATGCCATATCAGACTGGGTGCCGGTGGCCACCGCCGATGATAAGATCGAGGGCAAGCTGCTTGTCACCCAATATGAGGGGCGCGTGATCGAGGAGACCGGCCTGATCAAGATGGACTTCTTGGGGCTGAAGACCCTGTCGATCATCATGGACGCCGTCAAGAATATAAGCCTGACCCGCGGTATAGAGATTGATATGGAGAAGATCCCCATCGACGATCCCAAGACCTATCAGCTCTATTGCGAGGGGCGCACGATTGGCACATTCCAGTTTGAGTCGGCAGGTATGCAGAAGTATCTGCGCGAATTGCAACCCTCGGTGTTTGAGGATCTTATCGCCATGAATGCCCTCTACCGCCCGGGCCCGATGGACTATATCCCGGAGTTTATCGCCCGTAAGCATGGCCGGTCGCCGATTGTCTACGATATCCCCATCATGGAGCAGTATCTCAAAGACACTTACGGCGTGACGGTCTATCAAGAGCAGGTCATGTTGCTGAGCCGATTGCTTGCCAACTTTACCCGCGGCGAGAGCGACACCCTGCGTAAAGCCATGGGTAAGAAGCTCATCGACAAGATGAACCATCTCAAGGGAAAATTCCTCGAGGGCGGCCAGGCCAACGGACATGATCCCAAGGTGCTCGAGAAAATCTGGGCCGACTGGGAGAAGTTCGCGTCATACGCTTTCAACAAATCACACGCCACGTGCTACTCGTGGGTGGCATTCCAGACCGCATATCTCAAGGCCAACTATCCCGCCGAATATATGGCAGCCGTGCTGTCGCGCAACCGCTCTGACATCACCAAGCTCACCAACTTTATGGATGAGTGCAAGGCGATGAAGATTCCGGTCAAAGGGCCCGACGTCAACGAGTCATATAACGACTTCGGTGTCAACTCTCAGGGTGACATCCGCTTCGGACTCGCCGCCATCAAGGGTGTGGGTGACAATGTCGTGGCCGCCATCATCAAGACCCGCGAGGAGGGGGGCCGCTTTACCTCGCCATACGACTTTGTCGAGCGTGTGCCCTCACGGCTTATCAATCGTCGCGTGTTTGACTCGCTCGTGCTGGCCGGGGCGTTTGACTGGTATCCCGAGATCAAGCGTGAAGATTATTTCGAGAAAAACAGCCGTGACGAGAGCTTCTCTGACCGGTTGCTGAGATACGGACAACAATTCCAGGAGGCGCAGATGGAGTCTCAGAACTCACTATTCGGCGATATGTCAAATGAGCTGAATACCGCCGGACGCCCCGAGGTCAAGAGCGCCGTGCCCTGGGTCGATGCCGTGCGACTCGAGAAAGAGCGAGAACTGGTGGGTATGTATCTGTCGGCCCATCCGCTCGACCGCTATTATATGGAACTCAACTACGGCATGCGCTCGGTCAAAGATTACACCGAGGCAGTCCCCGAGGAGGGTAAAGAGCTGATCTTCGGCGGAATGGTCACCAAATTTATCGAGCGTCCCACACGTACCGGCGGCAACTTCGCCATCATCACACTTGAGGACTATACCGGGTCGACCGAGATACGCCTGTTTGGCCAGAAATATATCGACTTTGCCAAATATGGCCGCGAGGGCACACCCATCATGGTGGTTGTCAGGGCTGAGAGCCGTTTCAACAAACCACCGCAGTTTGAGGTCGTGCGCATACAGTTGCTCAATGACATCAAGGGTGAACTCATCTCGGGGGTTACCGTCTCGCTAACCCGTGACGAGCTGCGGCCAACCCTCGGCGGCCTGCTCAGAGAGCAGTTTGACTCAAAGAACCCCGATGCCGGTCGCGGCAATATCACATTCCGCATCTTTGACCCCGACGCCAACCGATGGCTCAGGATGACATCGTCAAAAAAGATGCCGATGGACCGCAATCTGGTCAACATCCTCGACTCACTCCCGGTCGAATATAAATTTGAGGTAGTATCGTCGCGACGCTAACCACTATATATCAGATTATTAATCAAATAAAACATATACCCATGACAATCACAGACGAAAATGCACGCGAAATTATCGAGTCAGGCAAACCCGTAGTAATAGACTGCTGGGCAACCTGGTGCGGCCCCTGCAAAGCCATGTCACCTATGATCGACCAACTCGCCCAAGAGTATGAGGGCCGCGTCATAATCGGCAAATATAATGTTGAAGAGGAGGGAGATCTCGCCACCGAATACCGCATAATGACGCTCCCCACCATTCTCTTCTTCAAAGACGGTAAAAAAGCAGACATCCGCCTGACCGGCTCTCAGACCCGCGAAACTCTCGTCGCCAAAATCGACGAACTCCTCGCCCTCTGACCTTTGACCTCATAACTATGACCTGATACCTTTTAGTCAGCATAACAGGGGACTCATAGTCTGTCAGAAGAATAGTGGCCCTCGCCAGGGTGATTCTCAAAGAATCGTTCATTAATATCCCCGGGTAGGGCGGTGGATAAGCCCCTTGCGGGCGTAACCCGCAGACCTACCCGGGGTTTGTATTGTCATCAGGCGGGGGGATGCTGAAAGAATCTTTTATCGATCATTTTAATTAATTCTTGTACAGATCTTTTATAGATAAGGAAGGTGTGCGGGCTCGGGGGAGCGGGCACACCTTTACGGATTTTACTTTAACCTTATGTTATTCCCGGCGGGATTCGGTTGTTTCCCTGCGGGATTGGATTTTACTGTTTCCCTATGCCGGGTTATTTTGCGGCGTCGGCTTTGGAGGCGTCGTCGGTTTTGGGGGCATCAGCTTTTTTCTCGCTCTTTTTGTAGCGGGCGTTCAGACCAGAGATGACATCGGCGGTAATGTCGAGGGCGGGGTTGAAATACTGGCCGGGTGAGTAGAGGAGGATGGCGTCATAATGCTTGTCGCGGTTGTATGAGGCCAGGAAGTTGTCGATCGAGTCGAGGAATTCCTGCTGCTGACGCAGTGCCTCTTGCTGGGCGCGGGCCTGGAGGTTGCCCAGATATGACTCGGCCTGCTGCTGTTTGCGGTTGAGATCGGCCAGGTCGGCGTTGTATGATGCTTCAGAGAGGTAACCGTTTGACTGTACTTTCTGCTGGATGTTGTTGGCAAGACGTTGCAGCTCGCTCTGACGGCTCTGCATGGCGTTCTCGAGCTCGCGGGTGGCTCTGAGGTTGGTTTCGTTATAGGTTTTGACCAGTTCGTAATTAGCCATCACCGAGTCCATATTATAATAGCGGATGTTGGTGGTGGGAGTGAACTTGTCACCCTCGACCTTGGTGGTTTTGGGGGCCTCTTGGTCGGTAGCCTGCTCTTTCTTGTCGTTGTTGCCCGAACATGATGCGAGGGTCAGAATGACCGCGGCGGTTCCAAAGGCGAAAGCAAGTTTTTTCATCGGTTGCTCTTGATATTGATTTTTGAGTTTTGTTTATTCTTGAGTCTTGCGAGGGCCTGACGACGCCTGCGCGGTAGGTCATGGACGTGACCCGACGGGAATTCTCCCCCCTTGACAAAGAGGGCCTTGACCCCCATCAGGGCTATTGCTGCGGCCAGCAATGCGACTACTGAAATGCCGGTTAGCAGCAGTGTTTTCATCGGTTTTACGTCTAATTCGGCGCAAATATAAGAAAGTTATGGCAATTTTTGGCCCAATTTCATTTTTATTTTGTAACTTAGCCGTATCGAAACGGTACATTTAACAGAATTTTCAAATCACAAAGATATTTTAATGTTTATCATGGAAGTTAAAGACCTTCAACCCAAAGAGGTGTTTGAGATCTTCGATCAGATAACGAAGATTCCCCGCCCGTCAAAGAAAGAGGAGAAAATCCGTCAGTATATCCTTGATTTCGCCAAGGAACACGGCATCGAGGCTAAGGCCGACAAGATCGGCAACGTCATCCTGCGCAAGGGTGCCACCCCGGGCCATGAGAATGCCCCGACGGTGATCCTGCAGGGTCACATGGATATGGTATGCGAGAGTGACCACCCCGGGTTTGACTTTGAGCATAACGCCATCGAGACATATGTCGACGGCGAGTGGGTCAAGGCCAAAGGCACTACCCTGGGCGCTGACAACGGTATCGGCGTGGCCGCCATCCTGGCTGTCATGGCTGACAAGAAGCTCGTGCACGGTCCGCTTGAGGGTCTGGTAACCGTCGATGAGGAGACCGGCATGACCGGCGCGATCAACCTCGAGAAAGGTGAGCTCAAGGGATCGATACTTATCAATCTCGACTCAGAGGATGACGCAGAGATCTTTGTCGGATGTGCCGGCGGTATCGACACCGTGGCCACCTTTGAGTATAAGCGCTCGGTAGCCCCCGTCGATTTCCACTACTTCAACTTTGACGTGCGTGACGGTCTGGGCGGCCACTCGGGGGGTGACATCCACCTGGGTCGCGCTAACGCCAACAAACTGATCTCGCGTTTCCTCTTCAACCTCATGCAGGCCCATGACGAGGTGAGCGTGGCCGAGATCGACGGCGGTAACCTGCGCAACGCCATCCCCCGCGCCGCACATGTCGTATTCGGTGTCCATACCTCGCGCAAAGAGGATGTACGCATCGCCTTCAATAAATATGTGGCAGACATCGAGAACGAGTACAAAGGTCTCGAGGTCAACCTCAAGCTCACACTTGAGAGCGTAGACAAGCCCGAATACACCATCGACAGCGACACATCGCGCCGCCTGATCATGGCCCTTTACAGCGCTCCCCACGGCGTGCAGTCATGGAGCCGCGATATGGAGGGTCTGGTCGAGACCTCGACCAATCTCGCATCTGTCAAGATGCCCGGCGATGACAAGATCGTGGTGACCACCTCGCAGCGCTCATGCGTCGATTCGCGCAAATATGACATCTCTAATCAGGTCGAGGCCCTGTTCCTGCTTGCCGGCGCCAAGGTTGAGCATGGTGACGGTTACCCCGCCTGGACACCCAACCTCGACTCACCCATCATGAAGATGGCCGCTGACGCCTACGAGGAACTCTTCGGCATCAAGCCCGCCATCAAGGGTATCCATGCCGGACTGGAGTGCGCCCTGTTCCAGCAGAATTACCCCGAACTCGACATGGTATCGTTCGGCCCGACTCTGCGCGACGTGCACTCACCCTCTGAGAGAATGCACATCCCCGCCGTAGAGCGTTTCTACAAGCAGCTCTGCCTCACTCTCGAGAAGGCTGCCAATCTCTGATTAGATTACTGACCATGAAGAACTATCCGCTTGTCGGGGGCGTCGCCATCATCGCGACGCTCCTGACCGTGCGGGACGCCGCTGCCGAGCCCATCACCGATCAACCCGAGTCTCCAGCCGGGGCTGCACCCCTCACCCACGACCCGCCGGTGCCGGTGGCCGCGCACGCGATCGAGCTACCGCTGCCGACACCCGATGATTTCCCGGAGCCGGTTGATCTGACCGGTCGCGGAGAGTGGGACAAGCAGATAGCTCTGTTTCCCGCCCCTGTCGCGACCACCGGCGACAAGTTTGAGCGGCTGACCGAAGATGATTTTCGCGAGGTAGCCCAAGAGCTTGGCGTCGAGGTCGCGGCCATAAAGGCGGTTGTCGACATCGAGGCCGGTCGCGCCCATCAAGGCTTCTATCAGCCGGGCAAGCCGATCATCAACTTCGACCTGTCGATGTATAATAAATTCGCCCCCAAACACGGCGTATCGCTCGCCGCAGCCCGCAAGAAAGCCCCGGTCATCTTTGCCCGCCCGAATACAGCCCGATACGGGTCATATCAGGCAGCACAGTATGCACGACTCGATGCAGCGCGCGCGATAGATGAGCCATCGGCGCTCGAGTCAGCGTTCTGGGGGATGTTTCAGATCGGCGGATTTAACTGGAAACTCTGCGGCTGCTCATCTGTCGAGGAATTTGTCGAGAAGATGAGCCGGTCTGAGCGCGATCAGCTCGAACTATTCGCCAAGCTGATCACCAACTGCGGCATGCTCGCCCCCCTGCAGAAAAAGCAGTGGCTCGCGTTCGCCCTCAAATATAACGGTCCGCGGGCCAAATCGCGCGGCTACCATACACGCATGGCTTCATCATACGCCCGCCACAAACAGGCTGAGGGAAAATGACAACTTGACGATGACCCAATTTCTTGCACAATATAATCTCACAGGCCTGGTGCTGGGGCTGTGCAGTTTCTTGATAATCGGCATCTTTCATCCCCTGGTGATCAAGGGTGAGTATTATTTCGGCACACGTTGCTGGTGGGCGTTTCTGCTCGGCGGCATCATCACCGGATGTGCGTCACTGGCGGTAACGGATTTTTTCTGGCAGACATTGCTGGCGGTGGTCGCGTTTTCATGCTTCTGGAGCATCCTCGAAGTATTTGAGCAGCGTCAGCGTGTACTCAAAGGATGGTTTCCGGCCAACCCCAAGCGGATGCAGGATAACCGAGAGGTATCAGGCGATAAAAACCGATGATACTTATATTTTTTTTTGCAATTTAAGAGGGCCGACAGGGGTATAAAAGCGCGTTTTTTCGTAACTTTGCCGACGAATTAACCTCATACTCATTCACGATGAATAAATTAGAGCACCTCTTAGCTGAGAAACTTCTGAATATCAGTGCAATAAAGCTGCAACCCGACATGCCGTTCACCTGGGCGTCGGGTTGGAACTCCCCCATCTATACCGATAACCGCAAGACCCTCTCATATCCTGAGATACGCACATTTATCAAAACCGAGATCTGCCGCCTGATTATGGAGAATTTCGGTAAGGTGGATGCAGTGGCCGGTGTGGCTACCGGGGCGATTGCCCAGGGGGCGCTTGTTGCCGATATGCTGGGCGTGCCTTATGTATATGTGCGCTCTGCGCCCAAAGATCACGGCCTCGAGAACCTTATCGAGGGTCATCTCTGGCCGGGTCAGAAAGTTATCGTGGTCGAGGATCTCATCTCGACAGGTAAAAGTTCGCTCAAGGCCGCCGAGGCCGTGCGCATGGCCGGCGCAGATGTGATCGGTATGGTGGCAATGTTTACTTACGGATTCCCTGTTGCAGAGAAAGCGTTTGAAGAGGCCGGCATCAAGCTGATGACCCTCTCAAACTATAACGCCATGCTCGAGGTTGCCCTCAAGACCGGGTTCATCTCAGAGAAAGATATCAAGACGCTGCAGCAGTGGCGCGAAGACCCCGCACATTGGGTACCGGCCGAACTCAAGGACTGACATTCTCACAGATCATCAATATGGCAACATATAAAAGCAAACCCGCTAAGGTCAACCGCAATATCAACGAGCTCTATGAGCGCTTCAGCGACATGAGCCGACTGCAGAGCACTCTCGATGAGCTCCCCGCCGAGCAGCGCAGCCAGATCGGCGATATAGAGTTCACATCTGACTCGCTCAAGATCGTCACCCCGCAGGTGGGTGAAATCAAATTTGTGATCAAAGAGAAGATTGCGCCCAACAAGATTGTCTTCGGCACAGAGTCTTCACCCGTGCCCCTGACCATGGAGGTGTGCATGACACCTGACGGAGATCAGGTCACCGAGGTCGAGACCCGCATAGATGTCGAGATACCCGCTATCGTGCGTCCGATCATCGGTCCGCAGCTCCAGAAAGCAGCCGATAAATTCGGCGAACTGATCACCGGGCTGAGCCTCTGACGGCATAAGCGTGCAGGGAGTGATAAAACACTCCTTGTCTCATTCACGTTATATACTTCCTGACAATGACACTCTCTTTCCTCAAACCCCAAGCTATAATGGCTGTCGCGGTCGGCGTGATGCTGACCGCGCTGCTGTCGGGGTGTGACCATGTCGACTTTGACCGCGTCCCCCCCTCAAATGTACGTCTGAGCTTTGACACCCGTGCCGAGTGGGATCGTTACGGCACACCAGGCGCTCTCGACCATAAACGTTTTATACTCGACGGCAATTTGCGTGTCCCCTCAGACTTCCCCTGGACTGCTCTGACCTATACCGGCTATGGCGGCATTCTGTTGGTCGGTGATGTCAACGGTGCGCCGTATGCCTATGATCTATGCTGCCCCGTCGAGCTCAGACGCGACATCCGCATTGAGATCGACCCCGAGACAAATGAGGCCTACTGCCCCACATGCGGCAGCCGCTACTCGGTATACACCAACTACGGATCGCCGATTTCGGGCGAAGCGCGGAAACTTAAACGTGGGTTGCGGCGTTTCAATGTCGGGCCGGGCATAAACGGCGAGTTTATGGTAGTGTCGCGCTGACATCCGCGCCCGCATGTAAAACTTAAACCGATAACAAGATGGAGACAAAGACGATAATCGAGCGCCTGCGCGAGCGCCACAACATCACCGACCTCAATGAGATGCAACAGCAGATGGCAGCCACCGACAGCCGTGAACTGATATTGCTCTCCCCCACCGGGTCAGGCAAGACGGCTGCTTTTACACTGCGCCTGCTCAGATTCCTGTCTCCCTCTGACGGCAACGTACAGGCCGTGGTGATGGCGCCCTCACGTGAGTTGGTGATACAGATCGCCGATGTCATCCGTCCGGTCGCTGCCGGCCTTAAGACTGTGGCGTTTTACGGCGGTCACCCGATGACAGACGAGATCAATTCGCTCTCGGTGACGCCTGACATCATCGTTGCCACACCCGGTCGACTGCTCGACCATCTCAAGCGCAAGACTTTATCGGTCTCCGACGTCAAGGCGTTGGTGCTCGATGAGTATGACAAGTCGCTCGAACTCGGTTTTCACGACGAGATGCAACGCATCGTCAAGAAAATGCAACACCTGCAATTTGTCATCCTCACATCGGCGACACCTCTGGCCGAGCTGCCCGAGTTCCTCAAACTCAAGAAGCCTGAAGTGCTTGATTTCACACGCCGCAAACCTGCTGGCGGACGGCTTAATACCGTCAGGGTAGATTCGGTCGAGCGCGACAAACTCCCCACCCTCGAGGCATTGCTGCGCAGCCTCGATAACGGTAAGGTGCTGGTCTTTGTCAACCATCGCGAGAGTGCCGAGCGCGTCTATGACGATCTGCGCAAAAAGGGGTTTCCCGTCGGGATCTATCATGGCGGCCTCGAGCAACGCGAGCGTAAACTGGCTGTCGATCTGCTCAATAACGGCACAACCCCAATACTCGTCTCTACCGACCTGGGGGCACGCGGTCTCGACATCGACAATGTCAAGAATGTCATCCATTATCATCTGCCGCTGTCACTCGAGAGCTGGACACACCGCAACGGCCGTACCGCCCGTATGGGGGCTGACGGCACTGTCTACACTATCATTTCTGACGGAGAGAATATTCCCGAATATGTCTGCTGGCAACGCGAATACCAGCCTCGCTCTGAGTCGTCCGACCCCATTCGCTCAGACTACGCCACAATATATATCAACGCCGGGAAAAAAGAGAAGATCTCGCGCGGAGACATCGCCGGTTTCCTCATTCACAAAGGTGAACTCAAACCTGACCAGATCGGCAAAATAATCGTTGACGACCACTCAGCGATCGTCACAGTCCCCCGCACCGTCCTCAATGACGGTCTCCTTGACCGCCTCGCCCCCAACAAACTCAAAAATACCCGCGTCAGGCTCTCGCTCCTCGCCTGACCTGCCCACACGTCAGTCACACATCAATCCCGAGCGACCTCTCACCTGTGACATTGTGGGGTTAGCTCATGAGGAGGACGATGACGACACCCCAGAGTATCAGCAGGGTGTTACCGATGGCGTAGGTGACGGTGTAACCCATGGCCGGGAGGGTACTCCCGATCGAGTCTTGCACGGCACCGAGAGCGGCGGTGGTGGTACGACTGCCGGCACAGCAGCCTAAGGTGATGGCCGAGGGGAAGCGGAAGATTTTACGACCAATCAATACGCCGAGGATAAGGGGGATGGAGGTCGCGAGCGCACCCATCAGGAAGAGACCGAAACCGACTTCTTTAAGACCGGTGACAAATGACGGCCCTGATGAGATGCCGATGACGGCGATAAACATATTCAGACCGAGGTTATTCATCAGCCATACTGATGATGAGGGGATGCGGCCGAATGTTGGGTGTTTTGACCTGAGCCAGCCCAGACAGAGGCCCGCGATGAGGACACCGCCGCTGACGCTCAGGCTGACGGGCACGTTGCCCAAGTGTATTGCCAGCGAACCGAGCAATCCTCCGAGAAAGATGCCGAGGCCGACAAACACCAGATCTGTCTTGGTCGATTTTCGGTCGACATATCCCAGATTAGAGGCTGCCTCGTTGACTTCGCGTGGTAATCCTACGATACTAAGTATGTCTCCACGCTGTATCTTTACCTGTGCAAGCACCGGGACAGCGACACCGCTGCGGGTAATGCTCTTGATTGACACGCCATACATAAACGGCTTTTTACGCAGATCATCGACGGTTACACCGTCAAGTTTCTTTGAGGCGACCGTTATGTCGAGGTTTTCGGCCGGGAAATCAAGCAGTTCGGCATCGGCCAGTTCGGGGCCTATCCAGCTCTCATCGCCGATGATGTACTCACGGCGTCCGCTGAGCACGATATCTGCACCCTGAGGTATCTTCATATCAGGGGTCGGCTCAGTGATCTTACCGTCAATGCGTACACGCTCGACAAACAATCTGCGCCCTTGATCAAGCAGATGCTTCTCGATATCGGCCACCGTCGGGTTAGCGCCGAAGAAATCATCAGATGTCTTGTATGCGCGGAAAGCCACGGGTCGTAATGCCTTGATATAGTTAGGGTCAGAGTTAGCCGACCCGGTATTGAGCTTCTTCTCGAGTTCGGCTGTTTCAGCCTTGACTTTCTTGAGTCCTCCCAACAGCCACGGTCCGAGGTTGGCCAGGAGATAGGCTGACCCGATAGTACCGAAGACATACGTGACGGCGTAGCACACCGGCATAATCTGCAACCATTGCTGTTTCTCGGCCGCTGATGCAGACACCGTCGACATTGTGTCTGTACCGACACCGATGACTGCCGACATCGTCTGCGACCCGGCGAGCATCCCGACCGCTTCGCCGATATTATACCCCATCAACAGGGCGATCCCCCAAGTACTGAGCAGGCACAACACGCACACCACCACGGCAAACAACACCTGCTTGAGACCGTCGCCGCGCAATGCCGAGAAGAACTGCGGCCCGACACTATAGCCGATGGCGAACAAAAACAACAGGAAGAAAACATCTTTAAGCGGACCCGGCACCGGGATGTCGAGCTGCCCCACCAGTACGCCCACCAGCAGCACTGATGTCACGGTGCCGAGCGAAAAAGATTTATATTTGAGTTGTCCGATAAAAAAGCCGACTCCGATTGTCAGGAATACCGCCAGAGAGGGGTTGGTCCGCAGTACGTTTATTATCCAGTCCATCAGCGTGAATCTATTGTGGTGTAAAATCGTTATGAAATGTAAACGCCACGGCCCGTGATATAGTTTAGCAGATAAAACCAACTCGCGCGCCCGATTATTGATTTACTACAACATTTCTACAATGGCAAACAAAGAATATATCGACAAGAACCGCCGATGGCTCGAGGAGAAATCGCGCGAAGAGGGGGTGGAACCTCTTGACAAAGGGATCTATTATAAAGTCATCAAGAAAGGATCGGGAGGCGGCTCGACCCTCATCTTTGACATCGAGCTCCTCGGCGTCTCCTGATCACCGACTCCCCTCTATATGGTTTGAGTTATACGTCAGATCTATCTGTATACGATGATAGTTTCGGTTTTCTGCGATAGGTGTTAGATGCTATCGCAAAGGTAATAAAAACTTACCGGCAACGGCAACTCAGACGTTGCCGATGGCCATGATGTCCTGCTCGAAAGTGGCGCGGTTGATGGCACGGTTACGCATGCGGTTGCGGTAGGCATAGATCGTGTTGACCGAGAAGTTGAGGATCTGTGCCACCCGGGTTGTATCGTCGATGCCGAGGCGCATGAACGCGAGGATACGCAGGTCTGAGTTGAGTTGCTCATCCTCACTCAACACAATCTGTTCCTCAGGGCGCAGCAGGGCATTGACCGACTCGACAAAGTTGGGATAGATATGCAGGAACGCGTCGTCAAATATTTTATAGAACTCGACACTCTGCTCCTCGATAAATTTACCCGACTTGGTGAGTTTATAGAGGTCATCGACCTGTCCGGCCGAAATCTTGCGGTTTACCATCTTGCCAAACTGCTTGAGCTTATCCATATAGGTCGAGCAGAGAGTGAGAAACTGACTGATGTACACATCTTTGAGCTTACCGGCATCTTGCAGTTCCTGTTTCATGCGGGCAACGCGGGTAAGCTGACGGCGCAGAAATATCGCCACAACTGTCAGGGCAAGCAACGAGATGACCAGCACGATGATGATGGCATACATCCAGGCGCGCCATCGCGAGATCTGCAGGTTATGGTCACCCTCGACCATTGAGAGCAGTTCGGTCGTCTTCATCATACGTATCGAGGCGCGACTCTCGACGGCATTGTTCATCGCCACCGAAATATACTCATGTGCCCGTCGTGTGTCACCCATCTCATATAGCACCCCGGCGAGCTCTTGCAGCGACATCACCTCGAGAGTCGACTGTCGGGTGTCGGATATTGCCGACTGTATAAGGTAATACAGATACTCATTGCGGTCGCCGCGTATCTGCGCGATCGATGCGAGAATATGCGTGGCGATGGCATAGGTGGGGCTGTCGACATTTATGTGCGACACCAGGTCGAGAAGTATCTCGCGGCTGCGGGCATACTCATGTATGTTATAGTAATATTCACCGAGGTTGAGCAGATAACGGTCATCGCCCGTACTGAGTAACGGCATAAGATTACGGCGGGCTTCGCTCGCACGGTTTATCCAGTAATCATACGTCTCAGGCCACCCGGCGTAATAATACGAGATGAAGTCATACATCTGACGCCCCGAGTCATAGTATGAGGCCTTGAGGCCCGAGTCCATTGCCGTGGTGTCGACATCTTCATACTCCCTGATGGCATCAGACACAAAGCCGCTGAGTGACATATAGGTGGCGCGACGCAGTCTGAACTCGATCGCCAGCGAGTCGGCCACCTCGCCGTTGCGTGTCCCCTTATGGGCAGTGGCGTGACTCAACGCGGTATCATACCCGCGGGTATAATAGACCAGCGCAGAGTCATTGTTAAACGAGTTATAACCCTTGGCTATCTCCATGACAGCCCCCAGCCACGCTATCGTGTCGCGCGAGCGCAGTTGGCCCAGACTACTCTTTAGAGAGTCGAGGCGCTCGACGCGGCGTTTATAATAAGTGTCACGGTTGCCGATCTCGCGGTCGAGCAACGTCAGCGACCGCTCGACGTCAGTGGGGGTGTACACCGAGGCCGCGAGCGGCATCAACTGTAATATTGTTAATAGAAAAACAAGGATGAATTTCATTGCAAGCCGGTTGATAAGCTGGTAAAGAGGCAGTGCAAAGTTAAGGTTTTTCTGTCTAAGCCACAAAATTACGCTCTATTAACATCTCAGTTTGAAAAAGAAACGCTAACTTTGCGAGAAATTCGTCATTAATGTTTATGCAGAAAAAATCGTTACTCTCATTGTTCGCCGCCGCAGCCGTAACACTCTGCTCGCTGGCCGCGCCGGGCAATTCGGGAAACAATATAATCGAGGAGGTCGCATGGATGGTAGGCGATCAGCCCATCTATAAGAGCGAAATCGAGGAGGCATATCAGCAGATGCTCTATGAGAAGACCCCCGTCAACGGCGACCCATACTGCGTCATCCCCGAGCAGCTCGCCATCGAGAAGCTTTTCCTCCACCAGGCCGACATGGATACGGTCGAGGTGCAGGAGTCGATGGTGTCTCTGGCCGTTGACCAGCGCCTCAACTACCTGATCACCAATCTTGGCAGCAAAGAGAAAGTCGAGGAGTACTTCCGCAAGCCCATCTCTGAGTTCCGCGCCCAGATGTCAGACATGATGCGCAACCAATACCGCATACAACAGGTGCAGAGCAACCTCACCAAAGATATAAAGGTGACCCCCAGTGACGTGCAGCGATACTTCGCCACACTTCCCCAGGACTCGATACCGTTCGTACCCCTGCAGGTAGAGTGTGAGATCATCACCATTAACCCCCGCATACCCCAGGAAGAAATCGACGACATCAAGGCTCGTCTGCGCCAGTATGCCGACCGTGTCAACCGCGGCGAGAGCGACTTCTCGACACTCGCCATCCTGTATAGCGAGGACGGCTCGAGCGTGCGCGGCGGCGAAATCGGCTTTATGGGACGCGGCCACCTCGAGCCCGAGTATGCCGCCGTGGCCTTTAACCTCAATGACACCAAGAAAGTATCTAAAATCGTCGAGACCCAATACGGCTATCACATCATCCAGTTGATTGAGAAGCGCGGCGACCGCGTCAACACCCGCCACATACTAATCAGGCCCAAAGTGCCCGATCAAGAACTCACGGCGGCCATCAACCGCCTCGACTCGGTGCGCGCCAATATCGTTGAGCATAACCGGTTTACGTTTGAGGAGGCGGCCCCGGTCCTCTCACAGGATAAAGACACACGCAACAACCAGGGCCGTATGCTCAACCAGGCCAACGGTACCACACGCTTTGAGATGAAAGACCTGCCCCAAGAGGTGGCCAAGGTTGTCGCCGACATGGAGGTCGGCGATGTCTCGCAGGCCTTTATTATGAAAGACCCCAAGCGTGACCGTGATATAGTAGCCATCGTCAAGCTGACCCGACGCATACCCGCTCACCGCGCCAATCTCTCTGACGACTATCAGACCATCAAGGGTATGTATGAGAATGCCCAGAAACAGAAGATGCTCAAACAATGGCTGTCAAAGAAGATCCGCGACACGTATATCAAGATCGAAGACAACTGGGCCGACTGTGAGTTTGAGCACTCAGAGTGGCTGCATAAATAATAATCACCGGTTATATCGCTGACGTTGACCCGCCGTAGATTCAGAGGACTGCATTGGCTGTCGGTCGCAGTGGCCGCCATGTTCGTGGTGTCGGTGTTCGCCCAGACCCCGCGCAAGGGTTCGATGCGCCGCGACAACTCCCCTATCGGCCCCACCATCCCGGCCGCCAACCGCAATCAGGCCGGTCGCATATTTCTCGAACGCGCCGATCTGCTCAAGAAAGAGGCCAACGATGAGTATCAGATCGTCGTGGGGAACGTTGAGTTTCGCCGGGCCGGGATGTTTATGTATTGCGACAGCGCCCATTTCTATGACAATCCCGGCGCTATCGAGGCATTTGGCAACGTGAGGATGGAGCAGGGCGACACCCTCTTTGTCTATGCCGACGAGCTCACCTACTCAGACACCACCCAACTGGCTGTTCTCTATGCCGACACCGGCAAGAAAGTCCGCCTCATCAACCGCGACGTCACCCTGACGACCGATATATTCAACTATGACCTCGCCATCGACTTAGGATATTATGAGGTAGGCGGTGTGCTCACCGACCCAAGCAACCGCCTCACATCATGGTACGGCGAATATTCACCGACGACAAAAGATGCCCTGTTTAGAGACCGTGTCGAGCTGCACTCTCTGCGCGAGGGTGACACACTCGACATCTTCTCAGAGCAGATGCTCTATAATACCGGCACTCATATCGCCATACTCGACACTATCTCGACGATAATCTCAAAAGACGGCACGATCTATACCTCTGACGGCGTCTATAACACAAATACCCAGGTAGCTGACCTCTATCAGCGATCATTGGTCGTGGCCAAAAACGGCAACACACTCACGGGCGACACGCTATATTATGACCGCATGGCCGGATTTGGCGAAGCATTCGGCAACATCGAGATTGTCGACACCGCCAAAAAAGTCACCCTTTTGGGTGACTATGGCTTTGTCATCGAGGATGCCGACTCGGCGCGCGTCTACGGTCACGCTCTGGCCAAAGAGTACTCTCAGAAAGACACCCTCTATCTCCACGGCGACACTATCACGACTTACCGCCGCATCATCTTCCCCGAGATAAAAGCCCCCAAAACGCCCGCTGCCCCCGCGATTGCCGACTCCCTCCCCGCCACTCCACTCCCGGTCAGTGAGATCCCCGGAGACTCTATCAGTGCAGACTCTATCAGTGTGGACTCGCTACCTGCACCCACTGCTATTGCCGACTCACTCACGACGGTTACACCGTTACAAGCCGAGACGGCCGCCCTGCCTGACACCATTCACTATATGGTGGCCCACCCCAATGTCAAGTTCTACCGCATCGACCTGCAAGGTCTGTGCGACTCCATGACGTTTGTCAACAGCGACTCACTGCTTCATCTCGACCGTCATCCGGTGGTCTGGAATGAAAACAAGCAGATTTTCGGCAACCAAATCATCATCCACCTCAACGACTCGACCGTCGACTGGGCCAAGCTCCCCGACTTTGGGTTCGTGGCCGAACATATCGACGAGGAGTTTTATAACCAGCTCACCGGCAAGGAGATGTTTGCCACCTTTGTCGACGGCGAGCTGCGCCATCTCGATGTCAGCGGCAACGTACAGGCGATAATGCTGCCACAAGAGAATGACTCGACATATAACAAGATCGCCAACCTCGAGAGCTCATACCTCTCGGCTGATTTCCTAAATCAGGAACTGACGCGCATGAAGTTATGGCCAGAGACCTCCGGCACCATGACGCCGCTATATCTGGCCAAGAAACAGCTATATTATCTCCCTGCATTCAGATGGTTTGAACCGCTCAGACCGACATCACCCGAGGATGTGATGGTGATACCGGCCGAGATGCGCGAACTCTTTGACGAGCCGCCGTTCGGCACATCGCGACGACGATAAACCGTCTGCACATACCACTATTGGCAACCCCTTATCCTCAAGAACCATTTTATACACCATGAATACCCTGACCGCCGACCTGATTCAGTTTCTCAACGAATCACCCTGTAACTTCCTCGCCGTTAAGAATCTTGCCGACCGCCTCGACCGCGCGGGCTTCGCTCCACTCGATATGGCCGATCGCTGGGATCTGAAACCGGGTGACCGCCGTTATGTCATCAAGAACTCATCGGCGATCTTCGCCTTTGTCGTCGGCACAGATCCCTTGGCCGGATTCCGCATTATCTCGGCCCACTCAGATTCACCGGGATTCCGCATCAAGCCCAACGCCGAGATCGTCAACGAGGGAGGTGTAGTGACACTCAACACAGAGGTCTACGGCGGTCCGATACTCTATACCTGGTTTGACCGCCCGCTGTCGATAAGCGGGCGCGTGATCTTGCGCGGTGACTCACCATTGCATCCTGTCACACGTCTTGTCAACTTCTATCGCCCCCTGCTCACCATCCCCCATCTGGCGATACACTATAACCGGTCGGTCAATGACGGCAACCCGATCTCGCCACAGCGCGATATGTTGCCCGTGCTGGGCCGCGTGGCCGATAAAGCCCAGGGGAAAGGGTTACTCACACGCATGGTCGCCGACCAGCTCGGCGTGACACCCGACCAAATCCTCGACTATGACCTCACGCTCTATGACACCACCCCCGCGTGCCTCTTTGGCCTCAACAACGAGTTCATATCCTCGGGGCGTATCGATGACCTTGAGATGGCACACGCCGCCGTCTCAGCCCTGACTGCATCGGTCAGCGACAAGAGCGACACCGCCCCCACTCGCGTCATGGCGATATTTGACAACGAAGAGACCGGGTCGGGCACAAAGCAGGGAGCGGCCTCACCGATCCTGAGCAACATACTGCGTCGCCTCTGCGATGACGATTTCTCGCTCTACTCGCGCGCCGTCGCCTCATCATTCATGATCTCGGCCGACAACGGCCATGCCCTACACCCCAACTACACCTCTAAGCAAGACCCTACCAACCACCCCATCCCCGGCGACGGCCCCGTCGTCAAGATCAACGCCAACTGCAAGTATATGACTGATGCCCACTCGGCAGCCATCTTCAGAGCAATCTGCGATGATGCCGGAGTCAACTGTCAGGTCTTTGTCAACCACAGCGACACCGCCGGTGGGTCAACACTGGGCAACATCCTCACCTCACAGATCGAACTCAACGGTGTCGACATGGGTGCTCCGCAATGGGCGATGCACTCTTGCCGCGAGACTGCAGCCGTCGCCGATCACCTCTCGACGGTCAGCGCGTTCACCCGGTTTTATGACCTCAACTAAGATAGTGTCGTACCCCACATATCAACGACACGGATAATTTCGCGGCATTGTCACTTCATCCAAAAAGAGTGTTATTTGGTGTAAAAAACTTATCTACGTTATAAAATAACCCTCAACAAGATTGGCATTTACGGTTTTTTATTTGTACTTTTGTGGAGTAAGTCAGCTATCCCGGCTGCTTACTCCCTTTTTTCTGATAAATCTTAATCCGCATTTTCTGATAAATCTAAATCCCCGCATAAATGAAGTGTAGCAACTGCAACTGGCCCAATCGTCCCGGCGAAAAGAACTGTATCAAATGCGGAGCACCCCTGACAGACTCAGCCGCTCCGAAAGTTCAGGCTAATCATAACCCCACGGTGATGAACAATCCCGGGGGATCACCCTTCTCCTCTCCCCGTCCTCAATCACCTCGGCCCGCAGCGCAGACTATCCCGGCACAGCCTGTACAACCCGTGCAGACACCTGCACCCGGGCCCGCGCAGGCAGCCCCGCGCCCCATCGCTCCGGTCAATCCCAATGTCTGCCCACGTTGCAACTACCCCTTGCGTCCGGGGATGAATGAGTGCCCCAACTGCAATTATCAGTTCGGCCAGGGCCAACCCCGCCAGCAGCCCCAACAGCCTCAGATGAGACCC
>CAMWLR010000012.1 GCA_947175215.1 uncultured Porphyromonadaceae bacterium | reverse complement strand
CTTTTTCAAGCTGCCGATTCAATTTTTTATAGCGGTCCTTATCCCGAACTCGCGTCATAAGGTGCTCGAACTCATCGGAGCATTGACTTTAAGGGAATCTCTGCACGTGACAGCTTACCATGGTATCGTCTGCCATACCGGGTTGCTGGGCGGTGTCTACGGGCTAAAAAATTTCGACCCGATAAAAGAGATACCCTCAGGTATATATCTCACCGGTTTTTACAGTAATTATCCCACACAGGCTGCTGTCACGGAGATGATCACTCTGATAGAGCGCGGAAATATCCGCCCCATTATTGCCACTCAATTCACACTTGACCGCATCTCTGACGCACCCATTATGGCTGAAAAACGGAGTCAGATGGGTAAAATCGTCGTCACCGTCTGACACAAACATTTTGATTTTATATCTGTTTTTAGTAATTTTGCCAACAACTATAACACCCGGCTGCCATCAGCGGCGCGGGCGATTTGGCATATATAACTCCACAGAGGCGCGCTATGGATGATAAGACTAACACTAAAGAGATGGCCGACCCCATCGACTCGATATGCGAGGCAAATCTGCTTAACAAAGCCGAATTAGCCTCGCTCCCATCACTATACCGGTCGCTGTGCCGCTCGGCCCGCGAGATCTCTGACCCCGATGCAGACAGACGACTCAGAGAGGTGATCACGCGCGGTGCGCGTCAAGGGGTCTATCCACGCGACCGGTTCGGGCTCAGCAGCCTTATTCGCGCCTTGCAAAACGCCGATGCATTTTGCCGTCGCGTCAGTCCCAACCGCAACGTCATCATAGCGATGTTGCTCTATCGTCTGTGTGATGACAATTTCATGACATTACAGCAGATCGAGGAGCAATGGGGCGCTGATATCGCAAAGATGGTAAAGGGATTGCTAAAAGTGTCGAGCCTCTATGCGCGCGGCACAACCCCCGAGTCAGAGAATTTCCGTCGTCTGCTGATGGCGTTTGCCGATGATATCCGCGTGATTATCATCATGATCGTCGACCGCCTGGTGCTGATGAAACTCATCAACCATCATCCGGCCGAACGGCTCGTGCGCGACATCGCCGTCGAGTCAAACTATCTCTACGCCTCGCTCGCCCACCGTCTGGGACTCTATGCCATCAAATCAGAACTCGAGGATATGTCGCTCAAATATACCGACCGGGCGACATACACCGACATTGCCCGCCAGCTCAACGAGCGCAAGAACTCGCGTGACGCATATATCGCCACATTCATCGCCCCACTGCGCGAAAAGCTGCAGGCACTCGGTCTCAACTTTGAGATCAAAGGACGCACCAAGTCGATTTTCTCAATATGGAACAAGATCAAAAAGCAGAAAAACGACATCGATCATATCTATGACCTCTTTGCAATCCGCATCATTATAGACACCCCTCCCGAGAAAGAGAAGAGCGACTGCTGGCTGGCATACTCGGTAGTCACCGATATGTATCAACCCAACCCATCGCGTATGAAAGACTGGATATCCGTGCCTAAGAGCAACGGCTACGAGTCACTCCACATCACGGTGGCCGGTCCCGACTCAAAATGGGTCGAGGTGCAGATACGTACCCGCCGCATGGATCTGGTGGCCGAGAAAGGTCTGGCCGCACACTGGCGATATAAAGGAATTAAGAGCGAAGAGGTGCTCGACACGTGGATGAACAAGATACGCGATATCCTCGAGGACACCGAATCGGGCCCGATCGAACTGATGCGCAACTTCAAGATGGACATCTATGATAAGGAGGTGTTTGTCTTTACACCGCGTGGCGACCTCTTCCGTCTCCCGGCCGGGGCCACACTGCTTGATTTCGCCTTTCACATCCACACCAATGTCGGCAGCCAATGTACCGGCGGACTGGTCAACGGCAAGAACGAGAAACTCACCTACCGCCTGCGCAGCGGTGACACCGTCGAGATACAGACCTCAGCCAATCAGACACCCAAACCTGACTGGATAAATATAGTCGTCACCTCAAAGGCCCGCACAAAGATCAGGCAGACCATAAAGGAACGTCAGAACAAATCTGCCGAGTTAGGTCGCGAGATGCTGATGCGCCGCCTTAAAAACCGCAAGATAGACTTTGAGGAGGCCACCGTTAGCCGTCTGGTCAAGAAGATGGGTTACCGCAATATGTCAGACTTCTTCAACGAGATCGCCGAGGGGCGGCTCGATGTCAACGATGTCATGGAGCGGTACACCACCTTTGAGTCACACAGCCATGAGTCTCATGCCGAGCGTGTATCAGCCGAGGAATTTAACCTGCATACAGCTCAGGGTGAAGATGGAGACACAACCTCGTCAAACGATGATGTCCTCGTCATCGGCAACGACCTCAAGGGTATCAACTATAAGTTTGCCAAATGCTGCAACCCGATCTACGGCGATGACGTGTTTGGCTTTATCTCAGCCGAGGGTGTGATCAAGATACACCGCACAGACTGCCCCAACGCCAACCATATCCGCGCCCGCTACCCTTACCGTGAGATCACCACCCGTTGGTCAGGTAAGATCGGATCACAGATGGGGGCGACCCTGCGCGTGGTCGGCCATGATGATATCGGCATCGTCACCAACATCACCTCGATAATAAATAAAGAGAAAAACGTATCGTTGCGAGCGATCTCGATCGACTCTAACGACGGCCTCTTCCAAGGTCATCTGACCGTGGGAGTGCAGGACAACCAGGCACTCGATGCTCTCATCCGCAAAATCAAGACAGTCAAGGGTGTCAAGGATATCACCCGGGCAAGATAACACCCCTAACATTAACCCCATGAACCATAAATTACTGATCCGTATTATCTCACTCTGCACACTGCCGTCGGGTGTGGCACTGATGATCGCCTCTTGTTCGGGCGACAAATCCTCATCACCTGCCTCTGAACTCTATCAACAGGCAGCTGATGCTTACGCCTCGGCCAACTACACACTCGCCACCGAGCTGCTCGACTCTCTGCAACGGGCATACCCCGCAGAGATCGCAATACAGCGCGAAGGGATGGCCCTGCGTCCTCAAGTCATCGAGAAAGCCACTCTGCTTAAAATCTCGACCAACGACTCTCTCATGACCCTTAGCAAAGTCGAGGCAGACAAACTCAAACCGAGGCTCAAGTGGATCAAAACCCCGCAGATGCCCGAGGGACACTGGGTAGCCGCTGAGGGTTACAACCCCGCTTTCATGTCATCGACCGGTATCCAGGGGCGTGTCTCTGAGATCGGCGAGTTTTATATCGTCTCATCGGCCAACCGAGCCATCTCTCACACATCTGTCTCGCTCTCAGGAGCAGGCGCATCGGCCCAGACCCCCTCAGTACCATATGACGGCGAGAGCAACTATCGCGTAGACGGCGGCGAGATCATCACTTTCTCGCCGGCCCAGAGCGATACCATAGGTCACTTCGCCACGCTCCACCACGACGCGCCCCTGACACTCACCCTGCGTGGCAAATCCAACCGGCAGATAAAACTAACCCCTGCCCAAATCGCTGCATTATCAGATACTTACGCATATGCCTTGGCTGTGCAACAGGCACGTAGGCTGGCCGTTGAGCGTCAACGTCTCGAGGCGACTTTACAGGTAGCTCGCGACCAGATGGCACGCACCGCGGCACTCTCAGAATCACCCGAAACTGAAACTGCGAAATAAAAAACCGTCAGCGCGTTGATATTGTTGACAAATTTTTTGTAACTTTGCCGACCAAACGGAGAGGCGTATGCGCTCCGTGACCGCAGAACATTTTCAACTGATGATCAACAGAATTTTAATACGTATCAAGGTAGTGCAGATGCTTTACGCCTACCTGCTTACCCGTAGTGAATTCCATATCGAGAGCGCACCGGAGAAAAATACCCGTGACGCGCGTTACGCTTATTCCCTCTACCTCGACCTGCTGCTGATGATATTACAGCTCTCGGGATGCAAGGTCAAACCGGGCAATCTGCGCACATCTCTCGATACCCTGCGCGAGTCAAATATGCTCGCAGGTACAACCCTGGCCAACGCATTGGCCTCAGATCTGGCAATACGTGAGCTGATAGGCAAAGGCTCACCCACGATCGACAGTTTTGACGATGCTCTGCAAGGAATCTACCGCGCCATCACCGAGTCATCGATATACGCCGATTACCGCAAGAAAAAGGGAAAGAAGACCCTGGCCGATGACGTTAAGCTCTGGACAGTGCTGCTTGCCACCGTTTTGGCCAAAGACCCAGTGTTGCTTGAGAAAGCCCGTGAGAACAGCGAGTTCACATCAGCCGGTTTCCGTCAGGCATTCAACATGGCCATCGACACCCTCAACAATTTCTCTGACACCCGCACATCGCTCACACAAGCCCGTAAGGCTCTCAACGACTCACTTGAGAAAGCCTATGAGCTTTATGTCTCACTGTTGCTTCTCCCCTGCTATCTGACCGATCTCGAGGCCGAGCGCATTGAGGCAGCCAAAGAGAAATATTGCCCGACACCCGAGGAACTCAACCCCGACACCCGTTTTATCGACAACCGATACGTCAAGGCCATACGCGAGTCTGATCAGATTGCCGAATATGTCAAGAAACACCCCATAGCTTGGGACGGCGAATATTTCATGCTTAAGGAACTCCTCGATGCTGTCCGCCACAGCGATATATATAAGGAGTATATGGAGACACCCGCAGTCACATATCAGGATGATTGTGAACTGTGGCGTCAGCTCCTCAAAAACGTAATATTCCCCTCTGATGCGCTGGCCGAAGGGATGGAAAACAAGTCGGTTTACTGGAACGATGACCTGGCCGTGATGGGTACTTTCACACTCAAGACCATACGTCAGATGGCCAACGCCGACAACGGCAAGGTTGAGCTGCTACCCATATACAAGAATGAGGATGACGCCAACTTCGGCCCACAGCTCTTTATCGACGCCGTCAACAACCGTGAGGAATACCGCACTTACATCGACAAGTTTATCGACGGTTCGCAGTGGGATCCCGAGCGACTCGCCTTTACAGACATCGTCATACTGATCGCGGCTATCACAGAGCTGCTTAACTTCCCCACCATCCCCATCCCCGTGACTCTCAACGAGTATATCGAGATCGCCAACTACTACTCGACGGCACGTAGCGGCCAGTTTATCAACGGTGTGCTCTTCTCGATCATCAACCACCTCAAAGAGGGGGGGAAACTCAACAAATAATAACCCCATTTAGCCACAATCACACCTTTTAATAATTAAAATCAATAATCCAATGATTAACAACCTCGTTCTCCTACAGGCAGCCGGCGCCGACTACTCGGGCATTATCATGATCGTAGCCCTCATCCTGGTGTTCTACTTCATGATGATCCGTCCCCAGCAGAAGAAACAGAAAGAGATCCGCAAATTCCGCGAATCACTCAAGAAAGGTGACAACATCATCACCGCAGGCGGTATCTATGGCAAAATCAAGGAGATAAAGGATGACAGCTTCCTGATCTCAGTGTCTGACAATACCGTGCTGCGCATCGACAAGGGTTCGGTTTACCCCTCTGCCGCAGATGCACAGCAGCAGACCGAGAACACCAAGAAAGACGCCTGATCCTACCCAGATCTCATCACCGGCGTGATGAGCTATTGATAGCAGAAATGGTCGATTACAAAAAATATTATAACAAGATAGCTGAGGAGTTGCGCACCACCACCGGGCGCAACGTCCTCACTTTCCTTGTGTTTCTATGTATATCGACCGTTTTTTGGTTTCTCATGGCACTTAATGACGAGATTCAGGAAGATTACCGTATACCGCTGCGACTTGAGGGATTCCCCAAGAATGTGACAATTATATCGGGGAATGTCCCCACTGTCAACGTCACCGTCAAGGATAAGGGATCAGCACTGATGAAATATGCCTGGGGAGCTGACCCTGTGCTAAAACTCAGATATGCCGATTTCTCACGCACGACCGACAACTATCTGCTGCTGACCGAGGCACAACTCAATTCGGCCCTGCGTGGCATATTCGGCACAAGTGCCTCTATTGTAGCCGTGCGTCCTGACTCGCTCCACCTCTACTACACCACCAATCCCGGTTTGCCCGTCAGAGTGATCGTCGATGCCGACATCACCACACAGCCCCAATACGAAGCCTTCGGAGCCCCCATTATCTCATCAGACTCTGTGATGCTGTACTCTAACGACAAGAGCCGCCTGCAGATCAAGGAACTGATGACATCACCCATATCCCTGTCAGACCTCTCGGATACCACCACAGTCGAGGTGAGCCTGGTCGTCCCCGACGGTATGAAAGCTGTCCCCTCTAAAGTCAAGGTAACATTCCCTATCGAGCCGCTTGTCACTAAGACGCGAAAATTACAGATAGAGACCGTCAATGTCCCTCGCGGCACACGTCTGATACCATTCCCCGCCGTTGTCGAGGCAACATACCTCCTACCCAAAAGCACATACTCGTCAAGCAACTGCCCCTTGCGCGCTGTCGTTGACTATGACGATATCACACCCGACACAAAGAGCCTGCATGTCAGGCTGCTCGGTGTGCCCCCATACTACAAGAGCGCGCGATTGCTTACACCCGAAGTCGAATATCTCATCGAGAAAGAGTAAATGGCCCTTCTCATTGCCGTCACCGGAGGTATAGGCAGCGGTAAGTCAGCCGTTTGCCGTACCCTGTCACTCATCGGTTACAGGGTCTATGACTGTGACTCGCGAGCCCGCCGCCTAATGGATAATGACACTGAGATACACCGGCTTATCGCCCGAGACATCGCCCCGGGAGCAATTTGTGATGGCACAATCAACCGTAAGTACTTGGCCTCGATTGTCTTTGCAGACCGGGCTAAACTCGACCGCCTTAATGAGATTGTGCATGAGCGCGTCATCGCCGATATACAGCGTTGGCATGCAAGACAAACATCAGACCCTATCCTATTTATTGAGACGGCCATACTGATTGAGAGTAATCTGCATACACTGGTTGACGAGGTGTGGCTGGTCGATGCCCCCCAGGAGATAAGATTACGGCGCGCGTGCCTGCGCGACAACGCCACTCCTGATGAAATCAGGGCGAGAATGGGCAATCAGACAGCAGTTGAGGCCTCACTGTTGCCGGTCGACCTGAAGATCATCGACAATGACGGGACTACAGCAATATTCCCGCAAATTACCCGCTTACTGAATAATTACAACCTACCCATACCCCCCGCCCCACAATGGAGAAACTGATGCAGTTTGTGTGGCAGCACCGTCTATGGGATTACACTCCGCTGGTCACCTCAGACGGTCGTCAGGTCAGGATACTCAATCCCGGCACACTTAACTGCGATGCAGGTCCTGATTTTTTCAACGCATCTATTGAGATAGGCGGTCAGAGATGGGCCGGTAATATCGAACTACACGTTAAGGCCTCTGACTGGTATCGTCACGGGCATGATCGTGACCGTGCGTATGACTCTGTGATACTGCATGTTGTCATGACAGATGACGCACCCGTATACCGGCCTGACGGCAATGTGATACCACAGATAACCGTCAGATGTTCATCTGCCGCCGCGGCCCGTTGCAACCTGCTGATGTCAGGGGCCGCGTCATCACTCCCCTGCGCCTCTACCATAGCGACACTGCCGACCCTGTTTCATACCGAGTGGATCTCGGCGCTTGCACTGCAACGACTTTACAATAAATCAGACCGTATCCTCCGGCTCGTTGAATACACCGAGGGTGACTGGGAGGCAGCTGCCTATATTACTCTCTCACGCGCACTCGGATTCGGACTCAATGCCGAACCATTTGAAATCCTTGCCAAGAATCTGCCGCTCAAGTTTCTCAACCGCCACCGCGACGAACTTGTGACAATGGAGGCGTTGATCTTCGGTCAGGCCGGCATGATACCCTCTCCCACAGCCGATGAGGACGGTTATGTGACACGTCTGAGACAGGAATATCAGTTTATGGCCCGGAAATTCAGTCTCACTCCGATTCCGCTGCAATGGAAGCTGGCCCGCACTCGCCCGCAGAATTTCCCATACCGCCGTCTGGCGATGCTCGCTCAGAAAATCCATCAGGGGTTCAGACTTATCGGCCAACTTGATGACATCATCGCAGACTTTTACCGGGCACGATCAAAGGCAGCCATGGAGAGTATATGCTATTACTCACATACCGACGGTATAGAATATCCTGACCTGCCGTCACTATCCGCGATACGCCGTGAATTTGACATACGGCTGACCGGATTCTGGACCACAAGATATACATTTGCAAACACATACGGGGCATCGCCCCGCGCTCTCAACGAGGCCACCATCGACCGACTGATGATAAATGTCGCCATACCGTTAATACTCGCCCGTGCCACTGCCCGCGGTGACATAGATACCGTCAGCCTCATACCCGACCTGCTTCGCTGTTTTCGTGCCGAGGACAACAAGGATGTCAGACTCTTCACATCGGCCGGTGTGGCATGCCACGATGCGTTCGACTCTCAGGCGATGATACAACTGCGGCGCGAATATTGTGAGAAGAACAAGTGTATATACTGCCGATTTGGACACCGTATGCTGGCTGTCGAAATCCAAAAATAAGCCGTTTGAAACGTAAATTAAATCTCAAAATTTGGGATATTATAAAATAATACATATTTTTGCAAATGCATCCAATGCAAATCTTATAAGCCACTTTATAAGATAACCATGAAAAGCCACATGGCTTAAATTACATACGAATATGGAATCAGAAAAGGTAGTTAAACCAAGACGGCCTCGTCGCTCTAAGGCCGACATCGAAGAAGCCATCTACAAAGCCGCCTTGTATCAAATCAGAAAGAAGGGTTTTTCGCTCGCATTAGTGACTGACATCGTCAAACGTGCTAAAATTGAGCCGATTGTGTTTTATAATCGCTACAAAAATCTGCGCGAATTTTATGACGAATTTGTCAAAGAGTATGATTACTGGCTGGCAGATATCCTGCGCGAGCATAAAGAGCAAGTCCCCACTGCCGAGGGATACAGCAACCTCATCGAGAGACTTCTCAACAAACTTCTCGATGATGAAATCATGGTCGAGTTGCTACGTTGGGAGGTCGCTGAGGGCAACATGACAACCGAGCGTACCGCACGTCTGCGCGAGATCCACGCCATGGAGTTCAGCACGATGCACACCCGCATCTATCAGCGTGATGATATTGATGTTGATGCCATAACAGCACTGCTCGTGGCCGGTCTCTATTACATCATCCTGCACAAAGACCGCTCGACCATCTCAGGCATCGACATCCGCACCGTCGAGGGTAAACGCCGTCTGGTCAACGCCATCCGTCAGCTCTCTGTACTTATCTTCGGTCAGGAAGAGGATGAGAAACTCGAGGCAGAGAACGGGGGCAACGTCACAGCCCATGACTACCGCCATAATTTTGAGAACGCTTGCCGTGAGCAGATCCGCAACGACTTCCGCGACCATATCGAGGAGTTGATCCGCGCCCGCAGCATCGCCGACCGCAACCTTATCGCCGACAAACTGCGCGAAGAGGGTGTGTCGGCCGACATCATCGACCGTTGCGTCCTCAACAAATAATCTGACACCAATCTCTAACAGTGACGGTGTGTCTCAGACCTTATGGTCCCGACACACCGTCACTCGTGTTTTATAACGACGCCGTCTCAAATTAATCACTCAAAGAGACAGTCAGAGCTGCTTGATGATACGCGCCGGGTTACCCGCGACAGCCACAGTGTCAGGCACATCCTTGACAACAACCGATCCGGCCCCGATGACGACATTATTGCCGATAGTTACACCCGGCACGATAGTCACCGATCCTCCGATCCACACATTGTTGCCGATAGTGACCGGCTCGGCCCATTCGACAGCAGTATTGCGTGTCTCGGCATCCAGAGGATGACAGGCCGTGTATATGCTCACATTCGGACCGATAAAAACGTTGTCACCCATCCTGACCTCTGCCTCGTCAAGTATGGTGAGATTAAAATTGGCAAAGAAATTCTGCCCGATATGGATATTCTCACCATAGTCACATCTAAAGGGCTGGTTGATCTGAAACCAGTCGCCATAAGACCCCAGCAGACTCTCGATTATCTCGCGCATACGCCCGGTCTCCGTTGGGCGCAGATGATTATACTCCCATAGTTTCTCGCGAGTTATCATAAGTTTTCTGAGCAGCTCGGGATGAGTAGCGTCATACACTTCGCCGCTCAGCATTGATTTCCAGATCTCTTCTGCGTTCATATATTTTTATATAGTTTACAACGTCAGGTGATAACTTAAATAATCTATTGTCAGATGCGGTCGAGCACAGTCGAGATAAGATCCCTTACGGCAGTCTTATAATTAGGTGTGACATCGTGGCGCATACGGTTGGCGATGATCGAGCAGACGGTCATCGCGCGATGCCCCATAAGACGGCCGAGGCCCTGCAACGGAGCAGACTCCATCTCATAGTTAGTGACCTTGCGGCCGTTAATCCTAAACTCCTCGATACTTGAGTTAAGTCCCGGATTAGCCAGCGGCAGTCTCAGTTCGCGACCCTGCGGACCATAGAATCCGACAGCCGAGATCGTGTTGCCGCGCACCATATCGTCACGTCCGATCTGATCGACCAGGGTGGCGTCTGCATCCACCACGTAAGGTTTGGCCCAGAGAGGATTCCATTGGGTATGATCACAGAATGCTTTTTCAAACTCCACGTCAGCCACCTCATTGCGGCCGGCATAATAGTTAAGCACGCCGTCAAATCCGATAGCCTTCTCGGCGATGACCGGTGTACCGACGATCAATTCGGGTTGCAGCGCACCCGACGTGCCGATACGCACCATCGTCAGCTGTCGATGGTTATCCTTGACTTCGCGGGTGTTGAAATCTATATTGGCCAGTGCATCAAGTTCGTTTATAACAATGTCGATATTGTCAGGGCCGATGCCATGACTGAGACACATTATAGGTTTCCCCTTGTATGTACCGCCGATAGTGTGGAACTCACGTGACGACACTTCAAAGTCCCGGGTATCAAAATGCTCTGCTACGATATTCACGCGGGCCGGATCACCCACTAATATTATACGGTCACACAATTGGTCAGGACGGAGGTGGAGATGAAACACTGATCCGTCAGGATTAATGATAAGCTCTGATGGAGCGATGATTTTCTTTTCCATGGTCATTATGTTTTTAGATAGTTATTAATACTAATCAGGTGTGGGTATCAGGCTATACGGTATCTCGATCCGGGCAACGCCATTATCACCCCCTCCATCTCGAGTTCCATCAATATACCCATCAGCTTGCCGACAGGGAGACCGGTGTGGGCGGTGATCTGATTTACCCGGGCCTCACCCTCGCGTGTCAACAGATCAATGATCGCCTGCTCTTCATCTGAATATTCTCTGAACAGCGGCTGTTGGTCGCCTTCGATCGGTTTACCCGTCCAACCCATCGTCTCTATCAGATCGTCGGCCGAGGTACACAACGCAGCCACATTCTTGCGTATCAGCTTGTTGCAACCGCCACTGTAATGGTCACTCGTGCGACCCGGCAGTGCCACTACCTCACGATTATACTCCTGCGCAAGGCGCGCAGTATAGAGCGCACCACCATGATCAGCAGCCGACTCCGCAACAACGACACAATCAGACAGACCTGCCACTATACGGTTTCGGGCCAGGAAATTACCCCTGAACGGGCGTGTGTGGCTCGGATAGTCGGTCAGCACCATCCCCGCTCCGCAAGCCATCCGCGCTGCATCGTTACGGTTCTCGGCAGGATAGATCATATCGAGCCCGTGAGCGACAACTCCAACTGTCGGCACGCCGGCTTTGATCGCCGCCCGGTGAGCCGTTATATCACAACCCAGAGCGAGTCCGCTTATGATCAGCAGATCATCAAGGCGTGACGCGAGATCTCCGACCAATTTATTAATAAAATTGATGCCGTACAGGGTCGCGTTGCGCGTCCCCACGATCGAGACACAATGCCTTGCATTGAGATCACATTTACCTTTGGCATATATTAACAGCGGGGCATCCTCACACTCAAGCAACCTCCGGGGATAACCGTCATCTGTATAATATAACACCGATATGCCGTGAGCCTTGACAAACTCTGCCTCACTACGCGCTTTAGCGAGTATCTCATCGCGTAGCGCCGAGGTGAACACGTGACTGCCAAAGCCTGTGCGACGCTCTATCTCTCTGACATCCAGAGTAAACATCGCCTCCTCTGAGCCCAACATCTCTGTCAGATGATGCGCAGCCCCCATGGTCATACCTTTGATCCGTGAAAAGGCTATGCGATATATGAGCTGTCGTTCATCCATATCGGTATTGAGTGTTAAAGACATGCTGCAAACTCCTCGGCGAGACGGTCTCCGCGCGACAGTTTACCGTTCTCTAATGAGACCACCGTCACTATCGCCTTGACCACCTGCTTGCCGCGTGCGTTAAATATATCCTGACGGAATATAAAGCGAGGCCCTCGTCGCTCGAGGTTGAGACAGCTCACCATCATATCAGCCAGTCGCAGCGGGGTGAGATAAGTAATCTCTATCTTGCTGACAACCGGGTCAATGCCTTCGCGCTGCATATCGCGGAACGACACTCCCTGCGACTGGCAGAACTCATGGCGCGTATGCTCGAGATAATGCAGATAATTGGCATTATTGACAATACCCTGTGAATCCACCTCATAGTCCCTGACTTTGAGGGGCATCTCGAATATATAGCCGCCGTGTGGCGATCTGATCGGCCCGGTATCCATATCGCATATGTTATTTAACAAAGTCAAAGTTAATAATTTTTGCCGAATCTCTGTGGATACTCCTCTAAATTTTTTTGGTGTCTCATCCAAAAAAGCTAACTTTGCATAAAACAATAATCCGGCGGCCGGCCTCCTCTGTGACTGACATTCCGCCGACTAACTCAAAAGCTCTCTGCAATGAAGAAACTTGTAAATCTGTTAACCCTTACTTTCTGCCTAATGTCATCTATGCCATCATCGGCACAGGCCTCTCAGGGGGCTGTCTTTGCCGAACAGTTCAATACCGCCCACGCCACAGCCCCGTTCTCGCGTATATCCAACAGCGACTATGAGCCGGCCATCGAGCGCGGTATCGAGAAAGCCCGTGCCGAGGTCGAGGCTATCGCCAATAACCCCGAAGCACCCACCTTTGAGAATACTATCGTCGCTCTCGACCGTTCGGGCCAAGACCTAAATAAGGTGCTCAACATCTTCTTCCCCATCCTGTCAGCCGATGCCGACGACGAACTGATGGAAATCTCGATGCGTGTAACCCCCAAACTCTCTGACTACTCAACATCTATCATCCTCAACGAGAATCTCTGGAAGCGTATCAAGACCGTCTATGACAACCGCGCAAATCTCACTCTTACCCCCGAGCAGCAGATGCTCCTTGAGGAGACCTACAATAACTTTGCTCTCTCAGGCGCAAACCTGCAAGGTGAAGACCGTGAGACATTCCGCAAGATCTCGTCAGAACTCTCAGAGCTGACAACCCTGTTCGGTCAGAATGTACTCAAAGAACTCAACACCTACGAGATATGGCTCACCTCAGATGACCTGTCGGGTCTCCCCAAAGGTATCGTCGACGAGGCTGCCCAGCTGGCGGCTGCCAAGGGGCGCGAAGGTGAGTTCCTCTTTACACTCGCCCAGCCTACCTACATGGCTTTCATGAAATACTCTGACAGACCTGACCTGCGTGAGAAATTCTATCGTCTATACACCGGCCGCAACACCTCGGGCGAATATAACAATCTCCCGGTCCTTACCAAGATAGCCTCTCTGCGTCAGCAACTCGCCACCCTGCTGAGCAGCGATACTTACGCCGCTCACTCGCTCAAACGCACGATGGCCCGCACCCCCGAGAACGTATACAAACTCCTCGATCAGCTGCGCGATGCCTACCGCCCGGCCCTTGACAAGGAGATGGCTGAGCTGACCGAGTTCGCCTCAGGTATCGAGGGTAAGCCTGTTGAGATAAACGCATGGGATTACAGCTATTACGCCAACAAACTCAAAAACGAGCGTTACTCTTATGACGAGGAGCAGCTGAGACCCTACTTTGAACTCGACAATGTCATCGACGGTGTTTTCGGCCTCGCCACCAAACTCTACGGCATACATTTCACTCCCAACGACTCGATCGAGGTATATCACCCTGATGTAAAGGCGTTTGACGTGACCGATGCCGACGGCAGCTTTATCGGCGTGCTTTATACCGACTTCTTCCCCCGCGAGACCAAGCGCCCCGGCGCATGGATGACCGGATTCTCTGACCAGTGGGTTGATGCTGATGGCATTGACCACCGTCCTCAGGTGTCAATCGTGATGAACTTCACCAAACCCACCGCCGACAAGCCCTCGCTGCTCACCCCCTATGAAGTCGAGACTTTCCTGCATGAGTTTGGCCACGCTCTCCATGGTCTGCTGACAAGGTGTAATTACGCATCCCTCTCGGGCACAAACGTATATCGCGACTTTGTCGAACTCCCCTCTCAGTTCAACGAAAACTATCTCACCGAGAAAGAGTTCCTTGATTCGTTCGCCAAAGATTACATCACCGGCAAACCCCTCCCCCAGGAGATGGTAGACAAGATCATAGCATCATCACAATTCGGCGCAGCATACGCCTGCATGCGTCAGCTATCATTCGGCTACGTCGACATGGCCTGGCATTCTCTTAAAGACTCGATTCAGGTAGCCGATCCCATCGCCTTTGAGCGCGCCGCAATGGAGTCGGTGAGAATATTCCCCGATGTTGAAGGCTCAGCCACCTCACCTCAGTTCAGCCACATCTTTGCCGGAGGATATGCAGCAGGATACTACTCATATAAGTGGGCCGAGGTACTCGATGCTGATGCCTTCGCACACTTCAAAGAGAACGGCATTTTTGACACCGCAACTGCTGCATCATTCCGCCATAATATCCTTGAGAAAGGCGGCACAGAGGCCCCGGATGTAATCTACAAACGTTTCCGCGGCCAAGACCCCTCGATCGACGCGCTGCTGATACGCGACGGCATAAAAGAACCCTCAGCCCCGGCCACATTAATCAAAAAAGACTGACAATTTAATCTAATAAAAATCAATAGTGCGTGTCAAAATACTGAAATTTTGACACGCACTATTGATTTTTATCCCGATGGCGAGAAAGTTCTCATGACCGTTACACAATATTATACCGTATTTTTATGTTGTAAAACATATCTACCTCGCATATTTCTATAAGGTATTTTTTCGTAACTTTGCAATCGACTAATACCCGTTCGCGGCGGCAACCCCCTGCCGGCGTGACGACACAGTGACAACTCTTCTTACATTTATCTCTATTTTACCAATTTTTATCCATCTAAAATGAGAAAACTTTCTAAATGGCTCATCTCGGCTCTGACCGCCTGTGTGGCTCTGCCGTCGATGGCCGACACTTTCGTGGGAGATCGCACAGATTTCCGCGACGAGACCATCTACTTCGCGATGACCACGCGATTTTATGATGGTGACGAAAAAAACAACGTCTGCACATGGGACAAACAGCAGCAGCAGATCTCGACCAAAGATCCCGCATGGCGCGGTGACTTCGCCGGTCTGATTAAGAAACTCGACTATATCAAGGCCCTCGGCTTTACCGCAATATGGATTACCCCGATCGTACAGAACGGTTCGGGTATCGACTACCACGGCTACCACGCTATGGACTTCTCTAAAGTTGACCTCCGCTATGAAAGCCGCAAGGAATGGGGTAGCGCCAATGATGTAAAATTCCAGGATCTTATTAACGCTGCTCACGCCAAGGGCCTCAAGATTGTCCTCGACGTCGTGCTCCAGCACACCGGCAACTTCGGTGAGACCAAATTAAACCCCCTCTTCACCCGTAACCAGAACATCCGCAACCAGGCCAGCATCGAGTTCTCGATGAAACCTGATGACAAGCTCGGTGGTCAGAGCTACTGGAAACTCCCCGCCGACGAGCAGTATCCCGTGCGTTGGAAATATTTCAAGAATCCTCAGTACGAGTCAAAGAACTACTATCACCACTACGGTACCGGGTGGAACTGGGATCTTCCCAACCGCTGGTGGGGACAGATCGCCGGTGACTGCGTTGACCTCAACACTGAGAACAACGATGTGGCTGAGTATATCGTAGAGTGCTACGGTAAATTTATCGAAATGGGTGTCGATGCTTTCCGTATCGATACATCGGGCCATATCTCGCCGCTGACATTCAACAAACAGTTCATCCCCCAGTTCCAGGCTCTGGGCGAGCAGTATAAGAGCAAACGTCTCAACCAGGCACCGTTCTATATGTTCGGTGAAGTCTGCCAGCGTTTCCAGGGCACTGTCGTATATCGCGACCAGCCCAACCTCTCGAGCTACTTCTATACATGGAAGTCAGACCCCGCTCTGCTCAATCAGTTTAACGGTGACGCAGCATGGTGGGCACAGCAGGTGCTCCCCGAAGGTCACGACACCCCCGTCGGCCCGATGGCTGTATGCGAGAAAGACACTCAAGACAAACCCCGTTCTAACAACGTGCTCCTGCAGAACGGCGCATGGCACGAGCCCGATTACTCTCAGGCTTCTGGTCTCAACGTCATCGACTTCCCTGTTCACTACAGCTTCAAGAGCGTCGCTGAGATCCAGCAGTACTTCAGACAAGACAATTACTATAACGACGCATCATTCAACGTCGTTTACGTAGACTCTCACGACTACGGCCCCGGCCCCAACGACGGCATACGCTTCAACGGCGGCACAGCCCAGTGGGCCGAAAACCTCTCATGGATGTTCACATTCCGTGGCATTCCCTGTCTCTACTACGGTTCAGAGGTTGAGTTCCAGGCCGGCAAGATTATCGATGACGGTATGAGCACCAGCCTCAATGAGACCGGCCGCGCATACTTCGGCCACTACCTCGAGGGCAACGTGACAGCTACAGACTTTGCCAAGTACACCGCAGACGGTCAGGTTGCCCGCACCCTCAACGGTGACCTCGCTCACCACATCCAGCAGCTCAACAAGATCCGCGCAGCAGTTCCCGCCCTCCGTAAGGGTCAGTACACATTTGACGGCTGCTCGGCCAACGGTGGCTGGGCTTTCAAACGTGCCTATAAGAATGAATCATACGTTCTCGTTGCCGTAAACGGTGGCGCCACATTCTCTAACGTACCCGCCGGTACTTACACCGACATCGTTACCGGTCAGAAGTATCAGGGTGGCGGCACAATCACCGTTACCGCTCCCACCAACAAAGGTCAGCTCCGCGTGCTGGTTAAAGACTGGAACGGTGGCAAAGTCGTTGACGATGGTAAGTTTATCTACACCACCACCGCTGTCTCAAAGGGTGGCAACCCCACAGCAACCGACCCCGGTGCAAACTTCTTCTACACCAAAGAAGACGCTATCGACGAGAGTGCAGGCATGATCTTCAACCCCATGGGCGGCTCATTCCGCACCGAGACCCTCACCGTCACCGCTTCACTTTCACCCGCATCAGTATCAGGCTGGTATCAGGTGGCCGGTCAGCAGAAAGTCAACCTCACCGCAGGTCAGACATCGACATTCACCATTGGCTCGACCATGGGCTACGGCGAGACCATAACCGTATCTTACGAAGCCAAATCCAACACCGGTGAGACCGCAAGCGGCACCGTAACATACAAAAAAGTTGACCCCAATGCCTCTATCACCATCTACGTGACAGGCAAGGACGGTGCCAACATCTCAGGCACCAACCTCCACGCCTGGACAACGGCCGGTGACCTCTTCGGCGGCTGGCCCGGCAAAGCCCTCACCGAGACCGTCAGCATCGATGGCCGCGACTTCTACTACGCAACCATCGATGACACTGAGTCGGTCAACATCATCTTCAACCGCAATGGCGCCCAGACCGGCAATATCGAGGGTATCACCGAAGACACCTACTTTGAATATGACGGCGGCTCTAACGCAACCAAGATCGACGTCAACGTCACCCCCGTGCCCTCGGTGAAATTCTCACCCAACGGCGGCGAATTTGTCGACAACATCACCGTATCTGTTTCACCCAAGAACGCGACCACGGCATGGTATAAGATCGGTAACGGCCAGCAGGTAACCCTGACAGGTAACACCACCTTTACCCTCGGTGCAGGCATGGCCATCGGTCAGTCAGTAACCGTGACATGGAGTGCATCTAACGCAACCGAGACCAAGACCGGCAGCGTGACATTCAAGAAAGTCGAGCAGCCTGTCGAGCCCGAAGGCATCACCGTCTACTATGACAACTCTGTCACCAACTGGAGCTCTGTCAAGATCCACCACTGGCCCGTAGAGGAGTCCTCATGGCCCGGCAAGGATATGCAGAAAGTGTCATCTAATATCTATATGTACACCGTTCCCACCGGCACAACCGGTATCGTGTTCAACAACGGCAACGGCGACCAGACCAACGACATCAACAACCCGCAGCACAACCACCTCTACAAAGGTACAGGCAACCGCAACTGGTCTGACGAAGGCTCATACTCATCAGCAATCACTGACACATACTATGACCTCGACGAAGAGCCGGTTGAGTACTACAACATCCAGGGTATCCGTGTAGACAACCCCACACCCGGTTTCTACATCATGCGCCAGGGCAACAAAGTACAGAAAATCCACATCTATTGATCTCAACCGTCAGATAGATAACAACGATTCTAAAAGTTAACCCTCACTCATAGAGTTAACCGCCGATAGAGGTTACCTGACTGACTCAACCTTAACTCAAGCTGCATCGCTTCCCGGCGATGCAGCTTTTTTATTACTCCTCCGTTATGCCATTTTACAGGCCGGCATATTAATTGCCGGCATCAGACGATGTTGTCATGTGCGACAGATATTAGCGGTTTTTACTATTCCCGGGAGAGGATAATGAGGGTATTTCGAGACTTTTTTGCAATTTTTTCCTGATATTCCGATAAAAATGACTAACTTTGTCGGCTGAATCGGTTTCCTCTCCAAAAACAGTTTCATCACTCATCAGGGTGTGTCACGGAGCATCTCCCCATCTCATCCGCCAATTAAGGAAAATCTACAAGAAACGCTATGAAGTTACTTCAAGCCAAATTAGCCCAATATACCGCGCCCCAGCAGGCAAAAGCCGCAGGCGTGTATCCCTATTTCCGCGCTATCGAGAGCGAGCAAGAGCCGGAGGTAATAATTAACGGCCGCCGTGTGCTGATGTTCGGCTCAAACTGCTATTCAGGTCTTGTCAGCGACCCCCGCATCAAGGAGGCTGCCATCGAGGCCACCCGCAAATATGGCACCGGCTGCGCCGGCTCGCCGTTCCTCAACGGTACGCTCGACCTTCACAAAAAACTCGAGCGTCGTCTCGCCGAGTATATCGGCAAAGAGGATGTGATGATTTACTCGACCGGCTTTGAGGTAAACCTCGGCGTCGTATCATGCGTCACCGGCCGTGGCGATTATATCATCTACGACGAGCAAGACCACGCCTCAATTATCGAGGGCCGTCGTCTGAGTTTCTCGACCTGTCTCAAGTATAAACACAACGATATGGAGTCGCTCGAGCAGCAGCTTATCAAGTGCGACCCCGACAAAGTCAAGCTCATCGTCACCGATGGTGTATTCTCGATGGAGGGTGATGTCGCCAATCTCCCCGAGATCGTGCGCCTGGCCAAGAAATACAACGCTGCGGTGATGGTCGACGAGGCCCACGGTATCGGCGTGTTCGGCAAAGGAGGCCGCGGCACCTGCGACCACTTCGGCGTGACCAAAGATGTCGACCTGATTATGGGTACATTCTCAAAATCATTCGCATCGCTCGGTGGATTCATCGCCACCGACAAGGAGATCACCAACTTCCTGCGTCACCACTCGCGCTCATATATCTTCACCGCCTCTATCACCCCCGCCTCGACAGCCGCAGCCCTTAAAGCTATCGACATTATGATAGAGGAGCCCGAGCGTCAGGAAAACCTCTGGAAGATCACCAACTTTGCCCTCGAGGGTTTCCGTCAGATGGGTTGTGAGATCGGTAATACCACCACCCCCATCATCCCCCTCTTTATCCGTGACGACTACAAGACGTATACCGTCACCCGCGACCTCTTTGACGAGGGCCTCTTTGTCAACCCGGTCGTCACTCCCGCCGTCGCTCCTCAGGACACCCTCATCCGATTCTCACTGATGGCAACCCATACCCAGGATCAGGTTGAGTTTGCCCTCGACAAGATCGAGAAGGTATTCCGCAAGCACGGTATTATCAAATAACGAGAGATAATCATACCGCATTGGTGCTTTTTTAGATGTGACGATATGATAATTCAGAAATAATTCTTAACTTTGCCTCAACGGTGGTCTTTGACATTCACGGCCCGCATCCGGGGCAAAGTATCGCGCAAGTGGCGTAATTGGTAGCCGCGCCAGACTTAGGATCTGGTGACTTCGGTCGTGGGGGTTCGAGTCCCCCCCTGCGCACACATCACATAACACTCATCAAAGGCTGTATCAAAACCGAGATTTTGATACAGCCTCTTAAGTATATAAGAGAACCGGTCTCAAATGAACAGGATATTAGAAAAAGAACATTTCTCTGAAAAGGTAGTCAAACTCGTCGTCGAGGCCCCTATGATAGCCCGGGCCCGCAAACCGGGCCACTTTGTCATCGTCATCCCAAACGAAAAAGGTGAACGCATCCCTCTGACAATAGCCGATGCCGACATCAACAAGGGGACTATCACCCTGGTGATACAGGCAATCGGCCCCTCGACAACCGAGATCTGCGCCAAACAACCGGGTGAATATCTACATGATGTCGTCGGTCCGCTCGGTCGCGCCACAGATATACGCAATTACGGCACAGTGGTGTGCTGTGGCGGTGGTGTCGGGGTCGCCCCCCTACTGCCGATACTGCGGGCGATGAAAGCCGCAGGCAACAAGGTAATCTCTATTCTGGCTGCACGCACCAAAGATCTCATCATCCTTGAGGAGCAGGTGAGGGAGTCGTCTGACGAGGTCATTATCATGACCGATGACGGCAGCTATGGTAACAAAGGATTGGTGACCAACGGTCTTGAGGAGGTGATCAATCGCGAGAAAGTTGATCTGGTGTGCACTATCGGCCCGGCGATAATGATGAAGTTTGTCAGCCTGCTCACCGCACGCTATGATGTGCCGACTATCTGTTCGCTCAACACTATTATGGTCGATGGCACAGGTATGTGTGGTGCGTGCCGCGTCACCGTCGGCGGCAAGATGAGATTTGTCTGCGTTGACGGCCCCGAGTTTGATGCCCACCAGGTAGATTTCGATGAAATGCTTATGAGACTGCGGTCTTATTGAGATGTATATCTCTGTCCAACACACTATTTAGACACCAATGGATAACTCAGACACCATATCACCGCGCGACGCCGCCTGGCGCGAGCAGTTGCGCAAATCTCATACTGCAAAGGAGCGCATGGCCATCCCGCGCGTTAAGATGACCGAACTTGACCCTGCATATCGCGTAACCTGCAATGACGAGGTCAATCAGGGATTGAGCGAAGGGCAAGCCATACTTGAGGCTACCCGTTGCCTCGACTGTCCCGATCCGCAGTGCGTGACCGGATGCCCCGTCGGTATCAATATCCCCGGCTTCATCAAGAATATCGAGCGTGAAGATTTCACCGAGGCCGCCGCTGTGCTTAAAGAGACATCAGCTCTGCCGGCAGTATGCGGACGCGTCTGCCCCCAGGAGCGTCAGTGTGAATCTAAATGTATCTATAACAAAACCAAGCGTCCGCCGGTGGCAATCGGCTATCTCGAGCGATTTGCTGCCGACTTTGCCCGCGAAGCAGCCCGCAACGCCTCATCGCCTCTCCCCTCTCACGACCCGATGGCTGCCCCCACAGATTTCAGATCAGACGCTGATGACAGCACGCTGCCTGCACGCGCAGCTGCCAACGGTATCAAGATAGCCGTTGTCGGCTCAGGGCCGGCCTCACTCTCCTTTGCCGGAGATATGGCCCGCAAGGGTTACTCGGTACACGTGTTTGAGGCACTGCACGAGATCGGCGGCGTACTCAAATACGGCATCCCCGAGTTCCGACTCCCCAACGAAATAGTCGACGCCGAGATCGAGCAGCTACGCGCCGCCGGTGTCGAGTTCACGGTCGACTGCGTCATTGGCAAGACTTTGTCATACGATGACCTGCTCAATCAGGGATTCAAAGGTGTATTCGTGGCATCAGGTGCCGGACTACCACGATTCATGGGCATCCCCGGCGAAAACTATATCAGTGTCATGTCGAGTAACGAATATCTCACCCGCGTGAATTTGATGGGCGCAGGCCGTCCCGGATGGGCTACCCCTGTCATACGCGGCAAGAAAGTGGCCGTCATAGGCGGAGGTAATACGGCTATGGATTCATGTCGCACCGCGCGACGCATGGGTGCCGACGAGGTCTACATCGTCTACCGCCGCTCTGAGACTGAGATGCCGGCACGTGTCGAGGAAGTACGTCATGCCAAAGAGGAGGGGGTCAAATTCCTCACCCTGCATAACCCGATTGAATATCTCGCTGACGACAACGGTCGTGTCAGAGCCATGCGTCTGCAACAGATGGAGTTAGGCGAACCTGATGCCTCGGGGCGCCGCTCGCCCGTCCCCGTCGAGGGTGCTGTCACTGAGGTAGAGGTCGACGAGGTGATCGTCAGCGTCGGTGTATCTCCTAACCCTCTGATACCTGACTCTATCGACGGTCTTGATGTCACCCGCCGCGGCACCCTCGTGGTGAATGACGACACCTTGCAGACGACCATCCCGACGATATTTGCCGGGGGCGACATCGTCAGAGGGGGCGCAACCGTTATCCTCGCTATGGGTGATGGACGCCGAGCCGCGGCCGCTATGGATCGTAAACTATCGGCCAAAGAGTAACCAACCTGTAAATCTAAATACCTGTCTATAAACGCTTATATAATGGAACAACTCACAATCGACGAAATATATCGCGCCCAGATGGTGCTCCGTGACGCAGTGCGTCACCCCAAAATCATCGGTCCGACCCGCCTCTCTGACGAGTGTCAGATCTATCTCAAACCCGAGAATCTGCAACATACCGGTGCATTCAAGCTGCGGGGCGCATATTATAAGATCTCTCAGCTCACTGACCAAGAAAAGTCAAAAGGTGTTATCGCCTGTTCGGCCGGCAATCATGCCCAGGGGGTAGCCCTCTCAGCCACCCATAACGGCATCAAGTCGCTTATCTGTCTCCCAGCCGGAGCACCAATATCAAAGATCGAGGCGACCAAGCGGCTCGGCGCAGAGGTTTGTCTCGTGCCGGGTGTATATGACGATGCCTACGCCAAAGCCATCGAACTCAAGGATAAGCTGGGTTACACTTTCGTCCACCCGTTTAACGACCCCAAGGTAATTGCAGGTCAGGGAACTATCGGCCTCGAAATCATCGAGGAGATGCCTGATGCCCAGGCTATCGTGGTCCCGGTCGGCGGTGGCGGTCTTATCGCCGGCATAGCATTTGCTGTCAAGACTCTGCGCCCCGACATCAAAGTTTACGGTGTGCAGGCTGCCGGGGCACCATCGATGGCCGAATCCATGAAGAAGCATGAGCGCGTCCATCTCGACTCTGTCTCTACTATTGCCGACGGCATCGCCGTAAAAGAACCCGGTGACCTCACTTTCGCCCTTTGTGAGAAATATGTCGATGAGATCGTGACCGTTAACGATGACGAGATAGCCGCAGCTATCCTCGCTCTTATCGAGAATCAGAAACTCGTTGCAGAGGGTGCGGGAGCAACCGCCGTAGCTGCCGCCATGTTCGGCAAACTTCCCGTCAAGGATGAGAAGGTAGTGTGTCTCGTCTCTGGCGGTAACATAGACGTCAACATCCTCAGCCGCGTCATCAACCGCGGTCTGCTCAAGAACGGCCGTCTATGTCAGCTCGAACTCGAGGTACCCGACAAACCCGGCACACTCTCACAGGTGCTTAAAGTTGTGGCCGACCACGGCGGTAACGTGCTGTCAGTTAACCATGAGCGCGTATCGGCCGCCTCACAGATCAACTCATGCACCCTGCACCTCGAACTCGAGACCCTCGATAACGATCATGTCGAGCGTCTCAAGTCAGCCCTCGTCGACGCCGGATTCCCTGTCGCCTGATAACAATAAGGTCTTTAGGGTCTTTAAGGTCTTTAAGGTCTTTAAGGTCTTTAAGGTCCTTAATGACCATAAGGACCCAACTGACCTTAAAGACACTCATAACCTTAAAGCCTTAATACCATGTCACGTCTGCTTACCCGCGAGCAGATCGCCCAAGCCGCCGAGGCGGCCTACACGATCGCCCGCGTCGATAACGGGGGACATAACGCCCACTATATCCCCTATCTGGCCAATGTGCCCTCAGATCTCTTCGCCCTAACTGTCACTCTCCCAGATGGTCAAGTGTTCAGCTATGGCGATGACGCTTACGTCTTCGGCATCGAGTCGGTGTCAAAAGTCGCCACCGCAATACTTGCCATGCAGCAATGGTCACCCGAGATGGTGCTGAGAAAAATCGGCGCAGATGCCACAGGTCTGCCACACAGTTCGATCTTCTCAATCCTCCTCGAAAACGGTCATCCCTCTACCCCGCTGGTCAATGCCGGGGCCATCTCTACATGCTCGATGATAAAGCCATTGGGTAATCCTGTAGGAAAATGGAAAGCGATCGTTGACAACATGGCGGCCCTGTTTGGATCAGAACCCACGCTGATCGACGAACTTTACCGCTCTGAGTCAGATACCAACTATAAAAACCGCTCAATCACCTGGCTGCTCAAGAAGTATGACCGCCTCTATGACGACCCGATGATGAGTCTCGACCTCTATACCCGCCAATGCTCACTCGGCGTCACCTGCCGTCAGCTCTCGGCAATGGCCGCGACTATCGCCAACGAGGGGGTAAACCCTCTCACGCGCCTGAGAGCTTTCGCTCAGGAGATCTCACCAAAGATAGTCAGCATGATGGCCTCGGTGGGCTTTTATCAGCACACCGGCGACTGGATGTTCTCTTCGGGTCTCCCCGCCAAAACCGGTGTCGGCGGCGGTATCGTCGGCGTCCTCCCCGGCCTGCTCGGCATCGCCGCATTCTCGCCACGCCTCGATGCCGCTGGCAATTCGGTCAGGGCACAGGCTGCTATCAAGCAGTTTATGCAGACGCTCGAACTCGGCATATATAACAATATCCAAGTCGAACTTGAGTAATCTTGGATAGACAACCGACCGTTTTTCGGGATTTTTGTCATAAAATCCCGAAAAATTCTGTTTTTTTCGGCATAAAACATTGATATACCCAATTTTTTGCTAACTTTGCGAAAAATAGCATAAGTGTTGCGCCCGACACTATCCTTGCCCCGGGCCACGACCTTTACCGATTTAAGATTTTACCAACATAAACAAGACAATGAAAGACTTAGTAGAAAAGGTAGCTTCCCTGTATGAAGCATTCGCAAAAGAGGCTAAAGCTCAGCTCGAAAACGGTAACAAAGCAGCCGGCACACGCGCCCGCAAGGCTTCGCTCGAGATCGAGAAAGCAATGAAGGAGTTCCGCAAGGCATCGCTCGACGCATCAAAGGCTTAATCCAACCATCACATCATTTATCCTAAAAGAGGTGTTCCATGGCACGGAGCACCTCTTTTATTTACAACAAATATTACAGGCAGAATCTGACCAAGATTTTGCACAGCCCATCGACAAACCTGTCAAAATTATCGACAATACACCATAAACTAACCCCATTTGCAGCAATAATTTACATTTATTTGCTCTTTTGCCACAAAATTACTAACTTTGCACTCATTATGTCAGCAAACGACATTTCAGCAATCAATCATAGCTATTATCATATCAGCAAATATTAACTTAATAAATCAATCATAATGAGTAAGAAAACTACACTATTATTGTCATCGGCAATCGCGCTGGCCGCCGTAGCGGCTACTGTGAGATCAGCCGATACCCCAAAACTTACGTCAGCCGATGTCGGTGAAAAAGTCACCGATCTGTTGTCACCACAACGCATCAGCCGCGTAATGCGTGTCAACAACTTCTCTAACCGAGCCACACTCTCACCCTCACTAAAAGCAGAGGGTGAGGGAAATGTAATCTTTTCGGAAACATTCCCCACCTACGATGCTTTCGCTGCCTGGACAATACTCGACAAAAACAATGACCTGACATGCTGGGATTGGACAGATGAGTTTGGTACGCCTTTTGTTTACTGCTATGGCACGATGTATGATTATTATGATATGCTTACAGCCAATGACTGGATCATTTCACCTGATGTAAATCTCATCAAAGATCACGCATATAGAGTAGTGGTCAATGTCGGTATGTGTGGTTACACAGAAGAAAAAGTTGAGGTTTTTCTCGGCACCGGAAAATCGGTCGACAACCTGACATTGCCTGCCATCGAGTCAACCGTTATTACAGAAGATATGGCTTACGGTGCAGATCTTAGCAGCGACGAGATTTTGATCTCAGACGACGCTGTATACAATATCGGCATACACATGATCTCTGAGCCCGCTTCTGACGGTATTGTACTCTACTCTGTGACGGTTTATGATCTCGGGCTGCGCGATCCAGACGCATTCGTGCCTCAGCGCATTTACCTTGAACAGTTTGAATCAAAAACCGCATTCGATAGCTTCACCGTCTATAATATCAACGGCGACTCAGGTGAGTGGAAATATAACACCTCCAACAAGTGTGCCAGATATAACTATAACTCAAAGAACACAGCCGACGACTGGCTTATCACGCCTGATCTTGGGCTGCAGGTCGGCCGCGACTATAAGCTTGTATTCAAGACATCGACTGCCTCAGAGCCCGAACGTATAGAGGTTTCTGCCGGAAGTTCAAACAAGGTAGCTGACTTCACAACTACTCTTATGTCGCCGACAGATCTGCCGAAATATACTTCAGGCATTGCCCACGAAGTCACCTTCAAGCTGACCGCTGATGCCCCTTATCATATCGGATTTCACGCAATTTCTGACCCAGACTGTCACAATCTCGATATAGATGATATCGAGATTTGGGATATGGGTCCTAACGGAGATGAGCCCATCACCCCTGATCCTCCCACACCCGAAGGCCTCGCAATCCCCTATGATGCCAATATGCGTGATGCTGCTGTGTTTGCCCAATACACGGTAATCGATGCTAACGACGATGGCCGCTCTTGGATATACGATATCATCTTTAACTCAACCCTCTATAATTTCAGCAAAACCGAAGCAGCCGACGACTGGCTGATCTCCCCATACCTCAAGCTCGAAGAAGGGAAAGCTTATAAACTCCTTGTCGAGATCAAGAGTCGCGGCATCGAATTCCCCGAGAAATTTGAAGCCAAGATCGGCACAGGGATGAATGTCGATGATTTCACAATCCCCGCCATACCTGAGACTATGGTAATAATGGATAAAGATGAGCCCTCTGTCACCTATACTTCTGACCGCATTCAGGTACCTGAAACAGGTATATATACCGCCGGTATTCACGTCACCTCTGATGCAAATATGTCTGATCTCGAGATCTATCGTATAAGAGTCGAGGAGGTATATCTCGATGCACCAAAAGCTGTGACAGATCTCAAGGCTGTCGCTGATGATACAGGTGAACTCATCGCCACAATTTCATTCAACGCGCCCACTGAGAATATCAACGGCGAGCAACTCGCCGACAATCTCACTAAGATTGAGGTATATCGTGGAGATAAACTCATTACTACTCTCGTTGATGTCGCTCCCGGCTCTGAGCAGACCGTCATTGACGATGATACTGAGATAATCAACGGCATAAATCAATACACTGTAATACCGTTTGTAGGCCAACATGACGGCACTGTGGCACAAGTAAACCTGTTTATCGGCACTGACATCCCTATGCGCGTTACCGGCCTCACTAGCGAAGACCTCGACAATAAGATAAAATTCACATGGAATGAAGTACCCGAAATCGGGCAGAATGGTGGTGTCGTTTATCCGGCCGGTGTCGAATACCATATCTATGCTGCTTTCCCCGAGCTCTTTATGGGATACATTATTAATATCGAATATGAACTGCTTGAAACTGTCACCGGTGTCTCTCAGGCCATTATCGATTATGAGGAACTCAGCCTGGGTGAACACGAAACGATATACTTTGGCGTAACAGCATCGACAAAGGCCGGTGAGTCGGCGGCTGTGCATACCACAATGCTCAAAGGGCAGCCGCTTACCCTCCCTTACGAAGAGAGTTTTACAAACAATACGATCCATCACTACCTCTCATACGACACAGATTGCACTGATGAGAACACAGGGCTCTACTTCCAGGAGACATCTTCTGATGATGACAACTCGTCACTATGCTTTATAGCATTCCAGAATGGCGGCAGATATATCTCGATATACACTGCCAAATTAGATCTCTCCACGGCTGCAAAACCCACCCTGTCATTTGACGCATTGAACACCGGCGGACACAACACCCTGGTGGTAGATCTTATCCTGCCCGACGGATCATCCACCGAGATTGCCCGATTCGTGCCCGACAACGTAGAGTTTGACAACCGCACCATCGAGCTCCCCGACAATGCCAAGTCGGCGCGCTGGGGACGTCTATGCTTCACTGTCGAATATCCCGGATATGTCGACGAGGAGAGCGGCAACCGTCTTAATCTCGACAACCTGCGTTTATATGACGCATATAACAGTGGTGTCGAGGATATCGAGGCCGAAATCGTACCGGTCACTTTCCCCGCCGACATTTACGGGACTGATGGCCGCCTGCTGCGCCGCAACGCCTTATCAACCGATGGCCTTAATGGTGTAATTATCATCAACGGCCACAAGGTTGTCGCAAAATAATCTCATTAATAAAGAACTAATCTGTCAGAATGAAAACATTTCATCTGCCATTGATCTTGACGATGTCGTTCCTTATGCCGACCACTACGGCCAGTAGTGCCATATTGTATGGTCTGACCCCGACATCTGTCGAGGAGGGTAACGCAAAAATCGTATCTTTTGATACCGCAGAACTTTCACCCGATCCTAACGCGCCTACATCGTTGACCGAACTCGCGACTGTCGCCGGCGCAAACGATTTTATGGGCGGTTGCTCGATGGGCGATCTATATTACGGATATTACAATATCACCGATATGGATACTCAATCCGTCGTGCAATATTTCTGCACCATCGACTTTGCCACCGGCAATGCCACCATTCTGCATGAGATTGATCCGACTACCAGCAGTAACGGCATATATCTCATCGACATGACATACGAGCCTAAGACCGGTATGCTTGTCGCCCTTGAGAATCAATATGTTCCTTCGACTCAAAATTTCCTGAGCTCGATACAGGCTGTCAACCCGGCCCGTGGACAGTTGTCTCTGCTTTATGATCTCGATGCCAAATACTCTGCGATATGTGCCGACGGTGAGGGCGGATATTATCTGGTCATTATCAACCGATTGGGCGACGGAGCCGGAACTCCGGTGTTTTATAAAGCCGATAAATATTTCAACGTCACACGTCTTATGCCTCCCAAGCCTAATCTCATAGTTGAGTCGACAATGGCCCACAGCATGATTCTGCTTGATGGCAAACTCTATCTTGTAACCGGACGTACTGTGACAATGGTCAACCTGACCACTAAATCGACCACTACCGGATACCTCGACCGAGACGTCTACGGCATTACATCCGTGCCCGGTGAGGCAAGTCTCGCCGCCATCAGTGCCGACAGAGACACCGCCATCAAACTTACCGGTAAAACTCTCACACTCACCAGACCGGCTATTCTTGAGATCATTAATCCTCAGGGAATGACCGTGATGAAAACAGCGGCTGTAACCGAGACCGACATATCATCTCTGCCGTCGGGTCTATACATCGTCAGAGCTACCGGTGAGGGGGGCACATCTTCGATCAAAATAAAATTGTGACAGGTATGGCCGACGACACCCCGATATACCGTCGGTAAGCCCTCAATATTATTTGGCCGTTAGTTATTTTATCCCTAAATTTGCAGTCGGTCGGGTTATCCCGGCCGACTCTTTTTTAGCTGTCATGACAATGGGTATCAGTCAAACAAATAACGCCGATGACAACATAAGGCTCGCGTGGGATTTTGTAGAACGCACCGGTGTCAGCATATTCCTGACCGGTAAAGCCGGTACCGGCAAGACTACATTTTTGCGCGAAGTCATCAAAAACAGTGCCAAGACAGCCATTGTTGTCGCTCCCACAGGTGTGGCAGCCATCAATGCCGGCGGTGTCACAATCCACTCATTTTTTCAGATTTCGCCCGCGCCATATATCCCCGGCTCTGAGTCACGCGACAAATACGCATTTTCTCGTCACAAACTCAGAGTGATACGATCGATCGACCTGCTCATCATCGACGAGATCTCGATGGTCAGAGCCGATCTGCTTGATGCCGTCGATAACGCGCTGCGCAAATATCGCCGTGACTCACGCCCCTTTGGTGGTGTGCAGTTGTTGATGATCGGTGACCTGCAACAGCTCGCGCCGGTAGTGACTCCCCGCGACGAAGATATACTGCGCGACTATTACACAACTCCATATTTCTTCGGCAGCAAAGCCCTCGGGCAGATTCCATACGTCACCATACGGCTCGAGAAAGTATTCCGCCAGCAAAACCAACGGTTTGTCTCCCTGCTCAACCATTTACGAGACAATGCCCTCACCCCCGATGACCGTGCACTGCTCAACAGCCGTATCAATCCGGCATTCATCCCCCCGCAGGGGAGCGGATACATCCGCCTGACTACCCACAACGCCACGGCCGACAGCTATAACGAGATGCGCATGCGCTCGCTCCCAGGCAATGCCATACGTTACCGGGCCATGGTCAAAGGCAATTTCCCCGACCTTCTCTACCCGACAGCCGACGAGCTGCTGATAAAACCCGGCGCTCAGGTGATGTTTATCAAAAACGATAACGCCGCGCACACATATTATAACGGCCTGATCGGCACGGTCGTCAAGGCTGACACTAACTCGGTGACGGTCCGCGTTCCTGCCAGCCCCACGCCGATAGTTGTTACCCCTCAGGAGTGGGAGAATGTCAAATATAAGGTCAACGAGACCACCAACACCATCGACACCGAGGTGCAGGGGACATTCACACAGATGCCGCTGCGTGCAGCCTGGGCCATCACTATCCATAAGAGTCAGGGATTGACATTCGACAAGGTCATAATCGACGCCGGGGCATCATTTGCCCCCGGTCAGGTATATGTCGCCATGAGCCGGTGCCGCTCGCTCGAGGGGATGATTCTCGCCACGCCGATCTCAGAGGAATCGCTCCGACCCGACCCGGCGGTCGCCGACTTCATCAGCCGCCAGGCCGAAGCCGCCCGCGAGAGCATCGATATGTTGGGCGGTATCAAAGAGGAGTATTATCGTCAACTGTTAGCAGAGATGTTTACCTTCCGCGACATCGTCGCCCGCGAGGAGGCGCTGGCACGCCAGGTCGCCTCAGCCTACCGTCACAGCTTCCCCGAGGAGAGCGCACGGCTCGAGCAGATTTCGGTCTTGCTCAGGTCAAAGATCACCGAGATCTCAGACAAATGGACGCCGATGATACACACACGCCCCACCGCCGAGCTGACCTCAGCTGAGTTCCTGCTGCGTGTACGCAAGGGCGCGGTGTATTTCTATAACACCATCGTCGAGATCTTCGGCGACATCGTCAAGCGGTGTGAACGCATCCACACCGACAACAAACGCGCAAATAAACGCGTGGCCGAACTGACCCTCGATCTCAAACAGGCTCTGCTCGCCCGCCTCTATATCCTGCGTGACATTAACGAGTATGGTTACACCGTCGCCAACTATCTCGGCGCAAAGCAGCAGGCGTGGATGAAAGCCACACGCGACCCCGCCGAAGAGGCCAAAACCCGTCAGAAAGAGGAACGCGAAAAAAAGCGTAAAGCCAAAGCCGAACAGCGCGCCGCCCGCGCCGAACGACAGGCCAAGGAGTCGACCTATGACATCACATACAAACTTTTCCGCCAGGGACTGTCACGCGAAGACATCGCCCGCGAACGCGGTCTGGCTGTCTCGACCATCTCTAACCACCTGCTCAGATTTATCGAGGCAGGCACGCTGACAATCGACGAAGTCCTGCCGGCAGTCGTCATCAATGCCATCTCCTCAGCCATCGACCGCCTCGGCCCTGAGGCCGGGTACACCGCTCTCCTCGAGGCTCTTCCGGGCATCGACTACGCCGACGTCCGCATGGTAATGGCCTCCCGGCGTTAACTTTTAGTGTGAAACACGCTCTTATTTGGGGATTTCGCGGAAAATGCGTAAATTTGTGGCTTAAAAGCATAAGGCTAAGTCGCACGCCCCATTCCGGGGGTCAACGTGACTGACGCCTGCGACCTCAACCATTAAATTACTCATACAGACTAAAATGGCACAGCAAGAAGACGTGTTTAAGAAAATCGTTTCCCACGCCAAGGAATACGGATTTGTCTTTCAGTCAAGTGAAATCTACGATGGCCTCTCGGCCGTTTATGACTACGGCCAGAACGGCGTAGAGCTCAAAAACAATATCAAACGTTACTGGTGGGAGTCGATGACCCTCCTGCATGAAAATATCGTCGGCATCGACTCGGCAATCTTCATGCACCCGACTATCTGGAAAGCATCGGGCCACGTCGACGCATTTAATGACCCTCTGATCGACAACCGCGACTCAAAGAAACGCTATCGCGCCGATGTGCTGATCGAGGATCAGCTGGCCAAGTATGACGAGAAGGTTGACAAGGAGGTCAGGAAAGCCGCCAAACGTTTCGGCGACTCGTTTGACGAGGCTATGTTCCGCCAGACCAACCCCCGTGTAGCCGAGACTCTGGCCAAGCGCAACGCCCTGCACGAGCGTTTTGCCAAGGCAATGAATGACAATGACCTCAATGAGCTGCGACAGATCATCCTCGACGAGGAGATTGTTGACCCCGTCAGCGGTACCCGCAACTGGACCGAGGTGCGTCAGTTTAACCTCATGTTCAAGACCGAGATGGGCTCGACAGCCGACGGTGCTATGACCGTCTATCTGCGTCCCGAGACCGCCCAGGGTATCTTTGTCAACTATCTCAACGTGCAGAAGACCGGCCGTATGCGTATTCCCTTTGGTATCGCGCAGATAGGTAAGGCATTCCGCAACGAGATTGTCGCCCGCCAGTTTATCTTCCGTATGCGTGAGTTTGAGCAGATGGAGATGCAGTTCTTCGTGCGTCCCGGCACCGAACTCGAGTGGTTTAAGAAATGGAAAGAGACCCGTCTCAAATGGCACAAGGCTCTCGGCCTGGGTGACGAGAAATACCGCTATCACGATCACGACAAGCTGGCCCACTATGCCAACGCCGCAACCGACATCGAGTTTATGATGCCGTTCGGATTCAAGGAGGTAGAGGGTATCCACTCGCGCACAAACTTTGACCTGTCGCAGCACGAGAAATTCTCGGGCAAGAATATCAAATACTTTGACCCCGAGCTCAACGAGAGCTACACGCCCTATGTCATCGAGACCTCGATCGGCGTTGACCGCATGTTTCTCAGCGTGCTCTGTTCGAGCTACGAAGAGCAAACCCTCGATGGTGGTGACTCGCGCGTAGTGCTCCACCTGCCCGAGCCCCTCGCCCCCATCAAATGTGCCGTCATGCCGTTGGTACGTAAAGACGGACTCCCCGAAAAGGCTCGCGAGATCGTCAACGACCTCAAGTTTGACTTTAACACCCACTATGAGGAGAAAGACTCGATCGGCAAACGTTACCGCCGTCAGGATGCGATCGGTACACCGTTCTGTATCACTGTCGATCATCAGACCCTCGAAGATAACACCGTGACACTGCGCGAACGTGACTCGATGGCCCAGACCCGCGTCAACATCGCCGACCTTCACTCACTTATCCATGACCGCGTTTCGCTCAACTCACTATTGCGCAAACTCGGCTAATACGCTCAGATCATGAAGAAAACTTATATCGCAGGCATCGTCATTGCCCTGCTGCTGGTCTTTCTCTTTGCCGGAGGTTGCTCAAGCTATAACGGACTGGTCGATGCCGATCAGGCCGTCAAAAAGCAATGGGGCCAGGTTGAGAATCAGTATCAGCGTCGTGCCGATCTCATCCCCAATCTGGTAAACACCGTCAAGGGTTATGCCGAACACGAGTCCTCAACCCTGCAGAACGTCACCGACGCCCGTGCCGGACTGACCAAGGCATACAACGACGTCAACTCATTCTCACCCGACTCGGCCCAGACCAACATAGCCGCCTACCAGCAGGCTCAGAGCAATCTGCGTGGTGCGCTCGACATCTATGTCAACGCCGTGCGCGAGGCATATCCCGACCTCAAGGCCAACGAGAACTTCCTCAACCTGCAAGGTCAGCTCGAATCGACCGAGAACCGCATCGCTACCGAGCGTCGCCGTTATAACGACGAGGTGGAGACATATAACAAAAAGGTGCTCCGCTTCCCCGGCAACATCTTCGCCTCGATGTTTGGCTACGATGCCAAAGAGATGTTCAAGGCTGAGGAGGGCGCTCAGAAAGCTCCCAAAGTTGAGTTCTGATACAGGTCAGCTGATAGCTTTAACCACAATCACGTCAAATGAAGAAATTTCTGACATATATCTTTCTCCCCCTGATGATGGCCGTGACTGTCACCGCATGTAATAGCGGCGATGATGACGACTCGGCTACCACATGGGATAAATATGCCGACTACCGCGCGGCTAATATCGAGTGGATGAATCAGCTCGAGCAGAAACGCAACCCTGACGGCACGCCTTATTATGAGCGATTGGTGCCGCAGTGGAATCTCAACAGCTATATACTCATCCATTGGTTTAATGACCGCTCGGAGACTGCCGGGAACCTCACCCCGCTGCTGACCTCATCAGTACGTGCGCGTTACATCGGGCGCAACTACCTCGGCGAAATCTTTGATGCCGACTCTACCAGCGAGAACGGTACTTTCTTTATGGTCAATCAAGTAGTGTCGGGGTGGCAACTCGCCCTGCAGAATATGCACGTAGGTGACACAGTTGAGATCATCCTGCCGTATAATCAGGCTTACGGGTCAACGACCCCCAACACCCTGATACCTCCCTACTCGGCGTTGAGTTTCACCATGCGTCTCCACGACATCCCTACGCTTGAGGTGCGTCCATGATCACTCAGCGCCCTATAACTCTCCGCCTGATCACTCAGCATCCTATTATCGGGTGACCGATACCCCAAATAAATCAGACCGCGAAAGCTCGCCTGTCAGGCTTGCGATCGCGGTCTGAATGTTTTCTGCCAAAGATCAGTCGAGGACCTCGGCAGGGGTGATGTTGATGGCAACACTCTCACCCTGAGTATCCTCAAACTTCATAACAAAGGTCATACCCTTCTCTTTCATACCCTCAAAACCCTCACGGAAGATCTTGTCAGTGCCGAGAGCGGTCTTAAACTGAGCGATCATGGCAGCCTTCTGTGTGTCAAGCACACTCTGGTCAGCACCCTTGAAGCTCAGGCCGGGGATCGTCTTGAATGTCAGGATAAGATCGTTACCCTCGACTTTGGCGTCAGTGTCTGTGAACACCTTTGATGCAACAGCCTGTTCCTTGAAAGTATCAGAGTTGAGCTGCTTTACAAACTCGTTTACCTTTGCATCAGCACCTGACGAACATGATGTCAGCGAGAAAGCCATAATGGCCATAACTGCCATCATCAGCGCGAAAAGATTCTTTTTCATACCTTATATTATTAAAAATTTAATGAATGTACATGATATGTGGGTGAGCGGTGACGCGACTGTGACACCCCCCATCGGCAAATTTACAAAAATTTTTGTAACCCGCCGTTAAACCTTCAAACCATTTTTATATTCTATATTAATGAGGGATGTAAGAAACACATAACCAACCGTCTCTCACATAACTATAAGTCAAACCCGCTAAAGAAGAAGTGTCATGAACAGATTACTGAAAACCGTAAGCGCTTTATTAGTGGCACTGTCTATGGTCGCATTACCCGTAACGGCGCAGAGCCGCAGCGGCCGTCAGAGCCATTTCTCCTCATCGCAGTCTCATGGCGATGCCAACAAACATCGCCCCTCCGGAGGTAACAACGGCGGCGGTCAGAAACCCGGCAATAACGGCAGTCATCGCCCGGGCGGTAACAACGGCAACAGCGGGCATCGACCCGGGGGAAATAACGGCCATAATCCGGGCAATAACCCCGGCCAGCGCCCCAATAACGGGCACAATCCCGGTGGACAACGTCCGCCGGCCGGGCCTAATCCGTCAGTACGTCCCGGCAGACCCACCCCGCCACCTCCACCCGCTCCCCATCCCGGCGGTTACCGTCCCCAGCGTCCCCCTTATATCGCACCGGGACATCACAACCACCGCATACCGTTCCTGAGCAGCTTTCATCGCCCCGTGCCACCCCCTGCATGGCGACCTGTCCCCCATCGCGGGCCCTCATTCGGCACTATCCTCGGCATAGCTCTCGGCTCCACCGTCGATCTGTCGCTCAACGCCCTGCTCAATTACGGCTATAATGTCACCGGTTATAACAATAATGTCGTCTATCTGACCAACGTGCCCCAGATGAATTATTACTGGCCCGATGCCGCTCTTTATTATAATAACGGCATACTGGCAGGTTCAACATTCACCTACCCCACCACGGTCTATGACATGAGCCGCTATAACGCGTTGTATAACACATTCTACGCCCAGTATGGGGCGCCTGTCAGTGTCGCCAATAACGGCGGTGTAGTGTCGGCCACCTGGTTTGGCAACGGCAACCGTTATGTCAGTCTCGAATTTAATTCCAACTACGGCAACTACTACACAACTCTCAGCTTTGGGCTCTGATAATCACCAAGATGGCTGACAATTATCTCGAAAAGAAAATGGAGGAGCACCGCGCCAACGCAGGCCGGTGCTCCTCATCACGTCCGACGGTCACCCCGCGTGGTAACCGCCCCGGCGAATACCTTGTGCACTTTACACCCTGTGAGTGCCATATCCCCGACATAACAGCCGACGGGATGACCGCCATAGCCCGCGAACTCGTTGCCGCCGGGTTTAAGGTGACATTCAGACACACAGACATACATCAGGGTACGCGGCTGGCCTCAACCCTCGAAGCCCGTTTTTTACCTCCCCGACTATTACCCTCGACTGATGCTATAACCCTGACTCACGATGACAGTCACATTCTGCTCACCCGCGGTAGCACCAGACTCACCGTCACAGTTACTGATGTCACACGTATCGCCGTCTCGCCCGCAATCACACAAACAATCGTTATGACGGCCGTTATGCTTGCCAATCTCAACGATTTTGACAAGAATATGTTGAAAAACATCAAAATTAAGGGGGATTCTTTGTAAAAAAATTGCCTCTGTCTCAAAAAAAAAACATAACTTTGCCAGTGGACATCCCCGTATATGCTTACGGCGAGGGGTGTCACTTATACCATCATTATTCACTACGCTATAAGTTATGCCGAAAATTCATGGAGCAGTAACGATCGAGAAGGAACGTTGCAAAGGCTGCGACCTCTGCGTTGTGGCGTGTCCCTGCGATGTCCTTTCCCTGCAACCCAAGGAGGTCAACGATCGAGGTTATCATTTCGCCTATCCCGCCAACGAGGATGCTTGTATCGGATGTGCAGCCTGCGCCATGGTTTGCCCCGATGCTTGCATCGAGGTTTACCGGGTCGTAGTCAAGTAAATTAATCAGCCAAATTCCCCCAGATGAAAGATAACGTAAAACTTATGAAGGGTAACGAAGCCATCGCCATGGCCGCCATCAGATACGGCTGCGACGGTTATTTCGGTTACCCCATCACCCCCCAGAGCGAGGTGCTCGAGACTCTCGAGGCAGAAATGCCCTGGGAGACCACCGGTATGGTCGTCCTGCAGGCCGAGAGTGAGCTCGCCTCTATAAATATGGTTTACGGCGGCGCTGCCACAGGCAAGGCCGTCATGACATCGTCATCATCGCCCGGCGTCAGCCTCATGCAGGAGGGTATCAGCTACCTCGCCGCATCGGAGTTGCCCGCACTGATCGTCAACGTGATGCGCGGCGGCCCCGGTCTGGGCACCATCCACCCCTCTCAGAGCGATTACTTCCAGGCTACCAAAGGCGGCGGTCACGGCGACTATCATCTGATAGTGCTCGCCCCCTCGACCGTTCAGGAGATGGCCGACTTTGTCGCTCTCGGCTTTGACCTGGCATTCAAATACCGCACCCCCTCTATGATCCTCGCCGACGGCGTCGTGGGCCAGATGATGGAGAAAGTGGTTCTCCCCGAGCAGCGTCCCCGACGCACCGAGGAGGAGATACATCTGCAATGCCCCTGGGCCGTCACCGGCAAGCATAAGGGCCGCGACAAACGCAACATTGTCACCTCGCTCGAGCTCGACTCGGCCATCATGGAGAAAAATAATGAGCGTTTTCAGCGCACCTACCGTGAGATCGAGAAAAACGAAGTGCGTTATGAAGCCCGCTATATCGACGATGCCGAATATCTGATCGTGGCATTCGGGTCTATCGCCCGTATCTGCATGAAGGCCATCGAAGATGCCCGCAAAGAGGGTATCAAGGTCGGCATCATCCGCCCGATCACCCTATGGCCGTTCCCCTATGAGGCCATACGCAAAGCCGCTGCAAACGTCAAAGGTATCCTCTGTGTCGAGCTCAACGCCGGCCAGATGATCGAGGATGTACGCCTTGCCGTCAGCGACTCAGTACCCGTGACCCACTATGGCCGCATGGGCGGTATCGTCCCCAATCCCCAGGAGATACTCGACGCCCTGCGCCGCGACTTCATCGACAAACCCGCTAACGCTCAGGAGGAAACAAAATGACACGCGAGGAAATCATACGTCCCGAAAACAAAGTTTACAGCCGACCAAGGCTGATAGACGACAACTATATGCACTATTGCCCCGGTTGCTCGCACGGTGTCGTGCACAAACTCGTGGCTGAGGTAATCGACGAACTCGGCCTTGAGGATAAGGCTATCGGCATCGCCCCCGTCGGATGCTCGGTGTTTGCATACAACTACATCGACTGTGACTGGATCGAGGCCGCCCACGGTCGTGCCCCGGCCTTGGCTACCGCCGCATCGCGTCTCAACCCTCAGAACGTGGTCTTCACCTACCAGGGTGACGGTGACCTCGCCGCAATCGGTACGGCCGAGACAATCCACGCCTGCACACGCGGCGAAAATATCGTGATGATCCTCATCAACAACGGTATCTACGGCATGACCGGCGGACAGATGTCTCCCTGCACCATTCTGGGCGCAAAGACCGCGACATCACCCTATGGGCGTCGTACAGACCTCAACGGTTTTCCTCTCAAGGTGTCAAATGTCGTGGCTCTGCTCGACGGCACCTGCTACGTGACCCGTCAGGCTGTGCACACCGTACAGGCCGTCCGTAAGGCCAAGGCTGCTATCAAAAAGGCATTCCTCAACGCCATCGCAAAGAAAGGCACATCGTTTGTCGAGGTCGTCTCTACCTGTTCATCAGGTTGGAAGATGACCCCCGAAAAAGCCAACAAGTGGATGGAGGAGAATATGTTTGCCAACTACCCCTTGGGCGACATCAAGGACACCTCAGCCGGCCTCGAAGAGAAGACCGTCGAAGTAAAGAAATCATGAACCTCATATACATTTCCCGATGAAAGACGAAATTATCATTGCCGGATTCGGCGGACAGGGCGTTCTGTCGATGGGTAAGATCCTCGCGTATGCCGCCCTCGAAAATGACCTCGAGGTTACATGGATGCCCTCATACGGCCCCGAGCAGCGCGGCGGCACAGCCAATGTCACCGTGATCCTCAGCGACGAAGAGATCTCATCACCCGTGCTCGACACTTATGACACCGCCGTCATACTCAACCAGCAGAGTCTCGACAAATTTGAGAGCAAGGTAAAACCCGGTGGAGTACTCATTTATGACCCCTACGGTATTCACCACGCCCCCACCCGCACCGACATCACTATCGTACCGGTTGATGCTATGGAGGCAACCATCGAGATGGGTCAGGCCAAGAGCTATAACATGATCCTGCTCGGCGCGCTCCTCAAGATGCGTCCCGATGTACCTGTCGAGGCCGTTGTCAGAGGCCTCAAGAAAGCTCTGCCCGAGCGTCATCATCATCTGATCCCCGCCAACGAGGCCGCAATCCGCAAGGGCATGGATCTGGTTAAACAGTAGTCGCCACTTTCTCTAAGTCTCACGACTTCATATCTCCCTGCAATATTACGGCACCTGAGGTCTTGTCACGAGACTTCAGGTGCTGTAATATTTTGACCGATAGACATAAAGAGGGCACACACGCCGTGCGGCTTATGGCGTATCTTATCAATCGTTGTAGAGAATCGACAGGGGAATTGTCCGCGAGGCGTCAATCAACGCCGGGACGTGGGCATCTGAGTTGACAATGACGGGTACACCACCATCTATAAGGCGTTGCCAGTGGCGTCTGTGCGGGAAAAGCCGCCCGTCGTGATCGGCATACGCTTTAGTGTTAATCTCGACTGTCAGCTGACGGTCATTATGGCCGGCATTATACTCAATTATATGCTGGGTGAGATCATCTGCCAGCTCCCGGTACCACGGCTCATCCTCTATTCCGGGTTGATAACAGGCGGCGTTCAGCCCTATCTTGTCATAATGTCCGATGATGTCCAGACCGCCGGCCTCAAGCATGGCATGCGACTGAGCGTAAAATGTCTCGCACACATATCTGATGTCATCGTCAAAGTAGTCGTGCATCTTGCGACGGAATGACTCAAACCGCCCGTCGACATCTATGAGCCGCCCTTTCTGATTAGGGATAAAGTGCACCGACCCTATCAGGTAATCGAGCGGTAACGATTGGATATAGCTGTCGCTCGGGCCGAACTCTTCGCCGAGATAGTCGACCTCCATACCGGCATAAAAACGGCAACGGTCGCCATATTCGGCTTTTATGCGCTCAATCTCGGCGAGATAGCGCGGCACATCCTCGCGTCTCATATTGCATGGCGACACGATCGGCAGGGGGGAGTGCGGGGTGAATCCGTAATGGGTAAAGCCACGCGCAACCACCTCACGGGCAAAAGCCTCCATTGTTGCCCGTCCGTCGCAAAATTCAGTATGCGAGTGGAATGTATATCGGCGCGAGCCGCCGAGTTCTTTAAGGAAATCCATCTCAGTCGTTTATGGTTTGCAGACCTACACTGCGCAATCCCCTCAGATAGTAACCGAAGCATCCGAGAGCGGCAGCACAACTCAAGCCTGCGGTCCAGAACGAGAGTGTATGATCGAGGCCGAACCCTTCGGGACGTGGTGCGAGCAGAATGTAAGACACTGTAACGAACTGCATAAATAGGCCCGGCACGAGTGTGATCCAATAGTATTTATTATGGCGCGCCAGATAGACCGTAGCTGCCCACAGGGTAAAGACGGCGAGCGTCTGGTTTGTCCATGCGAAATAACGCCACAGCACCTCAAAATCGACGAGCATCAAGACAAACGTCACGATAAAGAGCGGCAGACATAGGATGATGCGGTTGCGGATTCTTTTCTGCGGCAGATTAAATATCTCGCTAAGAGTCAGACGCGCGCTGCGAAGGGCGGTGTCTCCGGTCGAGATAGGCGCGGCCACTACTCCGAAGATGGCCAGCAGTCCACCGGCCATCCCGAGCCATTCAAATGCCACATCGGTCACAAATGTCCCGGTCGAGTGTCCCGGCTGAGCCATATATCCGGCCAGTTGGTCATATCCGCCGGTAAACGCTATCGCTGCAGCAGCCCATATCAACGCTATCACACCCTCGGTCACCATAGCGCCATAGAATACCGGGCGCGCCAACCGCTCATTCTTGAGACATTTGGCCATCATCGGCGACTGGGTGGCATGGAAACCTGAGATTGCACCGCAGGCGATAGAGATGCAGAGCATCGGGAATAAGGGTCGTAATCCCGTGTCTGCGTCGGCACGCCGATTATACAGCCCGTCGGCGATACCGTCGGGGATCTCCACCCCGCCGAAGAGCAGGTAGCCCAGCAGGCCGAGCCCCATAAAGAGGAGTGCAGCCCCGAAGATCGGGTAGATTTTCCCTATCAGCTTATCAATGGGCAACATCGTCGCCAATATATAATATATGAATATGATGCCGGCACACAGACGCATCGTAAACCAGTCGGGGGTCAATGATGCCACGACCTCTGACGGTGTCAGCACAAACACGGCCCCGACAAGCACCAACAGCACGAGTGTCACCAGACGCATCACCTGCTTGACAACAGGGCCAAGCTCGCGGCCGACCAGTTCGGGCAACGACATACCGCCTGAGCGGAGCGACATCATAGCTGCGATGAAGTCATGCACACCGCCGGCAAAGATTGTCCCGAACACAATCCAAAGAAACGCCGCCGGACCGAACATTACCCCCATGATTGCGCCGAAGATCGGTCCCATCCCGGCGATATTTAGAAATTGGATCAAAAAGACCTTCCATGTCGGCATGGCCACAAAGTCTACCCCGTCGGCATTGGTCACAGCCGGTGTCTGACGGTCAGGGTCTGTGCCGAAGATCTTCTCGGCGAGTTTTCCGTATATGAAATATCCACCGATGAGGATTGCTAACGATATAAGAAAGAGTGTCATGTTGACTTATTTACCTGTTTCGAGCTTTATTACCTTTGATCTGAGGGCCTTGAGTTCGGCGCGCGCATCATCAAGCCCTGTTTCGAGAGTATTTATAAGTTCTCTCTGCGACCTGTCGCCTCGGGTATATGATTCGCGCAGATCGGCCAGGCGGTTGATAATCCCATCTAACTTCTTCTGCTTGACCAAATATTCTTTCATAGCATCGCGGGCGGCCCGGCTCTTGAAATCATCAAGGGCGGTATACACACCGCACCCGGGTACTGAGAGGGTAAAGTCCGGTGTCTTGGGCGCATCATCACCCATATTGCGTCCCTCCTCGACGGCCCGCAGGATGTCTGAGTAATCTTTACCCTCCTTACGGGTCAGGGCGATATTGTCAAGGCGCGCCAGCGAGGTCAGGCGAGGATCGTCGATGTCGACATTCACGCGCAACTCCTGTGGCACAAATGTATATATCGTCACTTTGCCGGGATGACGGTTACGGTCGGTGACAAACCACCCCGCGCCGGTGTACTCGTCAATAGCCAGTAGATAATCGTTGTAAGGTGAGTTAAACGGCATACCCACGTTTGCCGGTTGCAGGTATCCGTCATCTCCCTTACGGGTCAAGAAGATGTCATAACCGCCAAGCGAGTTCTCTCCGTCATTGGCAAAATAGAGGGTCACGCCGTCAGGCATCATATAAGGGTAAACGGCATCGCCACCCTCACCCAACTCGTCACCCAACGCCTCGGGCGCTTCCCACTCGTTATCTAACAGGGCCGATGACCCGTAGAGGCGGCTGACACCCTCGCTATCCTGGGCAGCCCATACCATACGGTTGCCGCTACCTGTGACGTGTACGACGGTCTGATCATCCGAGGGGAATCCGGCGGGAAGTGCATCACTGCCGACAAGTTTGCCGGCTGCGGAAGACAAGGGGTAATGTCTGAAAAAATCCTCGACATCGACATCCACCGAGTCTATCACCTCTATATTCTGCACGCGGTCAAGCATCCGCTCAGCACGGTCAAACTGGTCTTCGAGATTCTCCGACTGATCTTCGGCCACGACTTTCTTACCTGACCGTAATGTCTTGCGATAGGCAGCCAATAGCGCACGCCCCTCGTCTATATCATATCTACCCAACGCTATGCGAGCCAGCGCGAGAGTCGCGTCTCGGTTTCCCTGCTTGCGGGCTTTCTGCAATACCTCTTCGGCCTCAGCGTCATCTCCGGAGTCATAGAGCAAGACGCCCAACTCGGCGGCAGCCTCACTGTTCTTGGGATTCTCGGCAACGACATTGCGCAGCATGGTTATCGCCCCGGCGATGTTGCCGTCCTCAGCCAATTGCCGGGCCTCCTCTACTGTCTGCCCCATGGCTGAGGCAGCTGTGAAGAGTGTCGTAACTATAGCGATATTACGTAATATTTTATCAAATTCCATCATATTTTTCAGAGCTTAATCCCCGCGGCACCCAGCGGGTTGAGGATATGGAAACAGAGGTCGTATAACAGTGCGAACGGGTCTTGGCGCGAACCGTTTCCCTTTGACGCGCCGTCAAACTGACGTAGCAACGAGATGATCTCGATAGTCTGCCACGGTCCGCACCACTTGAGAGCGTTGCGAACATCGGCACACTGATTACGGCTCATCCCTACCTCGCGCATCAGCGCATACTCGCTCTTATCGGCGCAGTAATGCGCCACCAACAGGTTGGAGAACAGGGTAAAGAGGTTGACCACCAGCACCTGCGGGGGATTATTCTTGGGGTCAGAGGCAAACCGGCGCAATATCTTAAAGACCTTGGTGGTATCACGTCGTGCCACCGCGGTTACAAACTCAAAGTTGTTATAATCTTTAGATATACCGATATTCCACTCGACTGCCTCGGGGGTGATACGGGCCGACGGGCCGAGGCTAACCACTAACTTATCTACCTCATTGTAAAGGCGTGACAGATCTGCGCCGACAAATTCACATAGCATCGCCAACGCCTTGGGGTCGACCGTCAGGCCGTTACCCGAGATCAGCTTCTCGACCATAGATGCAATGGCCGCCTCGCCGAGTTTCTTTGACAGGACGTTGACACCACCACCCTCTTTCAGAGCTTTGAAAAACTGCGCTCCCTTGGCCTCCTGACCTCTGAAACAGAGACACAGCACCGTGGTCTGAGACGGCGATGCCACGTATGGCGCAAGGGCATTAAGATAGGCGGCTGCGCCAAAGCGTGGCTTGAAACCCTCTTGTATCTCTCTGACTATCACCACCTGGCGTTGCGACATCATCGGATAACGACGGGCAGCCTCGATCACCGCTGCCGGCTCGGTCTCAGGGGCATACAACACTGTCAGGTCAAAATCACGGTCCTCTGCGCTAATTAGCTTCTCAATATCGCCGGAAATCAGATCAGTGAAAAAACCTTCCTCGCCATGCAGCAGATAAACGGGCGCAGCCTCACCTCTTGCGAGGGCGCGCCTGACCGAATCTGCCGTCATAGTCTCTGCCATACTCAATTATAGTATCAATAATATTGTAAAATTCAATCGCTAAATTACGACATTTTCCTCAAACCTCCAAGCCTCATCCACATTTCACCCGGAATACTTAAAGTAATAAACCTTAAAATGCGCAGTGGGCAGAGAATCAGACGGGCCTCTATTATCTGTAATGTATGACAGGTGGATATGAGTTAAAGTGTGTAGACCTTAGGGGGGGTGAGCGAGCCGGCAGTCAGAGATAAAGAACGGGTGCACCTACCGCTCGTGGCGGGGGTGCACCCGTTTATAGGTGAGTACGGGGATTAACCCGTGGGGAGGGCTTGATTATTCAGCCTTGCCGTTTGAGCCAAGCACGTTGACGATCTTGTGCTTGTAGAGTTTCTCCATCTCGTCGCGGGCCGGGCCGAGGTATTTGCGGGGGTCAAACTCACCGGGTTTGTCGTTGAAGACCTTGCGTACAGCTGCGGTCATGGCAAGACGTGAGTCTGAGTCGATATTGATTTTGCAGACAGCGCTCTTGGCAGCCTTGCGGAGCTCCTCTTCGGGGATACCGATAGCATCGGGGAGTTTGCCACCGTTGGCGTTGATGATGTCTACATATTCCTGGGGAACTGAGCTTGAACCGTGGAGCACGATGGGGAATCCGGGGAGTTTCTCCATAACTGCGTCAAGCACGTCGAATGCCAGAGGAGGAGGAATAAGTTTGCCGTCGGCATTGCGGGTGCACTGCTCGGGAGTAAACTTGTATGCGCCGTGGCTGGTACCGATTGAGATAGCCAGTGAGTCGCAGCCTGTGCGGGTAGCAAAGTCGATAACCTCCTCGGGGTCAGTGTAGGTGTGGTGATCAGATGATACCTCATCCTCAACGCCGGCGAGTACGCCGAGCTCACCCTCAACGGTTACATCATACTGATGTGCGTAGTCAACGACTTTCTTGGTCAGGGCGACGTTCTCCTCATAGGGGAGGTGGCTGCCGTCGATCATAACTGACGAGAAGCCATTGTCAATACAACTCTTGCAGAGCTCGAAGCTGTCACCGTGGTCGAGGTGAAGCACGATCTGGGGATGCTCCCAGCCGAGCTCCTTGGCATACTCGACAGCACCCTGTGCCATGTAACGCAGCAGAGTAGCGTTGGCATAGTTGCGGGCGCCCTTAGATACCTGGAGGATTACGGGAGATTTCTCCTCGGCAGCGGCCTTGATGATGGCCTGGAGCTGCTCCATGTTGTTGAAGTTAAAAGCGGGGATAGCATATCCGCCTTTGATAGCCTTGGCAAACATCTCACGGGTGTTGACCAGGCCTAATTCTTTGTAGCTTACCATGTTAAATAAACCGGTTTAATTGTATTCGGGTTTCTGGGTGCAAAATTACTAAATTTTATTCATTCCGTCTCTAAATAATTATCAAAAAATGGGTAACTTTGTGGCCTTAAAGATTGAAATTTATGGAAAAAGTGATACTTACGGGAGACCGTCCTACCGGGCGTCTCCACCTGGGACACTTTGTCGGCTCGCTCAGACGACGTGTCGAGTTGCAGGATTCGGGCGAATTTGACAAGATCTTTATCATGATCGCCGATGCCCAGGCCCTGACTGACAATGCCGACAATCCCGAGAAAGTGCGCCAGAATGTAATAGAGGTTGCCCTCGATTATCTCTCGGTAGGCCTTGACCCTGAGAAATCTACGATTTTCGTGCAAACTCATGTGCCCGAGCTGACCGAGTTGGCGTTTTATTACATGAATCTCGTCACCGTCTCGCGCGTGCAGCGCAATCCGACGGTCAAGACCGAGATAAAGATGCGCAACTTTGAGCAGAGCATCCCCGTGGGATTCTTCTGCTATCCCGTGAGCCAGGCCTCTGACATCACGGCATTTAAGGCCACGATCGTACCCGTGGGTGAAGACCAGGCCCCGATGATCGAGCTCACGCGCGAGATCGTCAACCGATTTAACAACATATATGGCGACACCCTTGTCGAGCCTGAGATACTCCTCCCCGACAATGCCGCATGTATGCGTCTGCCGGGAACCGACGGCAAGGCTAAGATGAGCAAGTCGCTCGGCAACTGCATCTACCTGAGCGACTCACCCAAAGAGTTGGCTAAAAAGGTCAAGAGCATGTACACCGACCCCGAGCACCTGACTGTCGACTCTCCGGGTCACCTCGAGGGTAACTGCCCTTTTATATATCTCGATGCGTTCTGCACCGACGAGCATTTTGAGCGCTACCTGCCCGAATACAATAATCTGCAGGAACTCAAGGATCATTACACCCGTGGCGGTCTCGGCGACGGTACGGTCAAGAAATTTCTCATCAACGTGCTTGAGGAGACACTCGCCCCGATACGTGAGCGCCGTAAAAAGTGGGAGCAGAATATCCCTGCAGTCTATGAGATCCTCAAGGCCGGGTCAGCCAAAGCCCGTCTCGAGGCAGCTGATACTCTCGACAAAGTGCGTGCTGCTATGAAGATTAACTATTTTGAAGATCAGCACCTTATCGAGGAGCAGGCACGCCGTTACAGCGATAAGAAATAAGCCTGACACTTCCCGGAAAGAATTACCTGACATCACCAAGAAAATCAGCCACTTAGTTTAATCCTAAGTGGCTGATTATTTTTATTATTGGAGTTGAATTTCTAATATCGAACTCACGTTATTATACATCCAATTGTCAGTAAAAAACTCATCAAAATTCGATTAAAGTATTTATCTATTGTTATTTGTTCGC
>CAMWLR010000011.1 GCA_947175215.1 uncultured Porphyromonadaceae bacterium | reverse complement strand
CCGCCGGGCCGGAGATCATAGCTCCCATAATCACGTTTACAGATGCTTTAGCCGGTATCATTGTCTGAATATTTGACTGATACGTCAAAATGTTAAACGCTGTGGCGGTCGCTCAACCCATACGCTTGATGTAATTTTGTTGGCGAAATGAGTAACACATCATCTCTTATAATTTCAGTGTGTACACTGTTAGCCGGGGCATTGATTTATATACTCTTTCGTGAGCCGGTTATTTTCACGCAGTCGATATTGAGCAACTGCCGGACACCACTCTTTGAGTTACAGCCGTCATTATCAAGAGAGATTCTGCTTTACTATATCCCGGATGGGTTGTGGTGCATATCACTCATGATCTTTGCATCAGTACTCTCAGGTGTATTGCGAATAGCAGCAATATTGATGCCTTTAGGGATGGAGCTTGCTCAGGCGTGGCATTTTATGCCCGGTACATTTGACATAATAGACCTGACTATCTATATTTCTATCATACTAATATTCTTATACATATGGAAAAGAAAATCTCAAAATTCAGTTCGTTGATCTATGGCCTGTGTCTGATTGGTTTTGCTATGACAGCACTGGCTTCGTCAAGTTCATCAAGTGTAAGCAAAAAAGATGTGGATGATTTCAGAGAGGGATTCAAAATGGGTTGGGATGCCGTCACCGAAAACACAGACAGCGTGTCCTCTCATGATGCCACACCTCTGGTTACAGATCTCCCCGAGAACGTATAAATCAAGATGCAGCAATAAATTCCCAAATAATAACGGGAGTCCTCGCCTAAAAGGACTCCCGTTATACTGTATTATTTAAGAGGATATGTATTACCTTTGACGATAGACGTGACCGTTAAATGAGAGGCTGATAATTGTGCCGCCACGCATTGTTATACGGGCAGACAGACGTTCGGTATGGCCATTGACATCAATATAAAAATATATCCAGTTGCCTTCATCCTCTATTGAGTAAGTCGCCTCTACGGTCTGGCTGTCTCCCATAGACATCAGGCATCGACCGTTAGAATACAAGGTGATGCACTCATCCTGATAGTATAGCCTGACAGTAGATCTGACAAGAACCGACTGCTCGGTTTGTGCTTGTACCGATGTTGTCGAGGCCTGTATAACAGAGCCGGCAAATATAAAGATAAGGGAGAACAGAATTAGATAACGATTCATACAATTGTCAGGTTGTGAAGTACCAGGTAGCGTTACCGAGGGTTACACACCAGGGATAACCGCTGTATGTGGTCGAACGTGACGCTCTGATTGGCTGATCAAAATAATTGCCGTCACGTCCGTAAACGTAACATTCTGATCCGTCCCATGAAATCTGTAGAGTGGCTTTGACTTTTACGCCTGCAGACGGGTTGCGGACAGCTTGCACTGAGTAGATTTCCGCAGAGGCTCGGGCCGAGAGCTCGGTACATGTCCCTGATTCACCTGCATTGATCTGAATTAATGCCTGAGAACCGATAAGCATGGCCACTAAAAGCACGATTTTCTTCATAATTGCTTAATTGTTTTAGTTAGATAAAAATCCGTGAAAGTTTCGGATGGCTGCAAAGTTATGGCATTTACTTGAGGACAAATAGGTTGGCGCGTAAAAGGTTTTGACGGATGCGTAAAATAATTATACCGGACTCTGAGACTTCAATGATTATCTTTTTGGGTGGATGACCTGTTCTCGTCAAGTTGTTGCTCATAATACTTAAAGAAGTTTACGCCAAGCGCTTTAGATAACCGCAGCAACAACTCAGAGTTGATACTCCTCTGACTGAAGATATAATATATGTTTGAGCGCTCGCAGTTTATTTTGCGGGCGAGCCATGTGGGGGTGCGTTCCTGATGCTTGAGTTCTTGCTGAATCAACTGCCCGATATGGATGTCACTCATTATTATATAGTTGACCCCGTGTCCCCGGCGTCGATAAAAGCGATTATAAAGAAAGCGCAGGACAGGCTTCTGCCATATCCGGTTGCGGGCATCGCCAAATGCCATGACACGATAAGGCAGTCCGATCCCACGCTATATCGGCCCGGCCCGCGATAGGGTCAGGAAACGATACAACATGAGCGTATCTAAGACTGCTATATCCGGTGTCTACAATATTTGGCGATTTTGCAACCGTGGATAGAGCAAGAATACGCTTTGTGGTCAAGCCACACTATTTGACAGGAACTTAGATTCTGAATTTGCAGAACCGTAGAATTCCGAAACAAAGTTACATAAAATAACGGAGTTGGCAAAAACCTAACAAATGTTAATAAGGGAGTGGGAGATCTCTTTTTTAATTTGGATTCTGCTGTGGCAAAGTGGCGGAGAGTTGTCTGAGATGCAAGCAAAAAGATTGAATTTTGGCGATAAGTTGACCAAATTGTGTAAAATAAAGTTAAAACGAAGTAAATTTCTGCATCAAAACTATTGCAGAATCACGAAATACCACTACCTTTGCAACGTGTTTTTCATGGTATTAGATTTAAGGTTAACTAAGATTGGTTGTCGGGAGACAATCAATTTTTTTTGTGCATAACTTATCATATCGACTCACATACCTGATTATAAAGTAATTATAGGGGGCACAGATCAAATTATGGCATGATGAACATAGAGATAAGAATATAATCGAGATGATGTGGAATATTAATGAATATTATATGGGAAAAATTACTTGGATTATTGGAAATTAGGTAACTTTGCAGCCTAAATTACATGATGTGCTGAAAAGATTATTTGCATACGTGGTGATGACACTTTGCGTGTCGATGTCAATGCTTGGTACTGACGCGGATGGTGACGCGCCGGGGATGCCTGCTCATATTGTTCTGTTGGGTGACTCGAATACCTGGATCGGGGGTGACGATTGTTCGTCGCCACGGGGGTGGAACTACTGGTTTGCCCGTGAGTTTGATTCATCAGATGTCGTGAGTTATGCCCGCAGTGGCGCTACCTGGAGCCACACGTCATCCACTACCCGTAACCCTGCTCATTATAGCGAGATAATAACTGATGATAATGTGATTTATAATCAGATTATAAGACTGATTGAGGCCGTCGACAGCAGGAGTCAGCAATCGCCCGATCTGATAATGATAGCGGCGGGAACTAATGACGCATGGTTCCCGCAATTCCGCCCTGAGGAGTTCTCGCTCTCTGCATCAGAGGCTCTTGGTAGAGATATCGGTGAACTGCTGTCGTTACCGCCGGGTAAAGTATTATCACTCCCCGAGGCCGTGAGATATGACCTGCTGATTCTTTCGGCACGTTTCCCCGATGCCCGACTGATTGTGATGACTCCGATGCAGTCGGTCAAGATCTCTGACAAGATGCTTGCCGACGTCAGCACGATGATTGATGAGGTAGCGGCCCGCTCGGGCGCATCTGTCATCCGTCAAGACCTGCTCTGCCCTGTCAACAGTGCGGCAGAGATGGTGACGCGCAGGCTCACGACAGACGGCACCCATACCTCTGAGGAGGGGGCACGCAAGAATGCTGCCGTGATTATTAAATGTGTGAAACAGATACTCGATACTCAGTCGGCATCATCATCGGGTGATGACCGCCAGAATATCTTCTGATATATAGACCGATGGTATTCTCAGACCTATTCTTCTTATTCGTTTTTCTGCCTGCGTTTATTATCCTTTACAGGATAGCAAGCTCGATAGACATACGCCGCTCGCTTGACAGGTTAAACCCCTCGCATGTCTGGCGCAACTCGGTGCTGGTGGTGTTCTCGTTGCTGTTTTACGCCTGGGGAGAGCCGGTCTATGTGCTTCTGATGATAGTAACTGTGTTGCTCAATTATCTGACGGCCCTGTGGATGGTCAGGAGTATGTCGACGCGCAAGATTGCACTGATTACGGGCATCGTCGCCAATCTGTTGATACTCTGCTCATTCAAATATCTCGGCTTCTTTGCCCGCACGCTTAATTCTGTCGGGTTTGATATCTCTGTCCCCGAGATAGGGTTGCCTATAGGTATCAGTTTCTACATCTTCCAGTCGGTATCATACCTTGTGGATGTGTACAGGTCAGACGCTCCCGCGCAGCGGCGCTATGCCGACCTGCTGCTCTATATCTCGATGTTCCCGCAGTTGATTGCCGGGCCGATAGTCAGGTATGACACTATCGCCCGCGAGATTAATTCGCGTAAAGCTACAGCCGATGACATATATGACGGAGTCTTCCGCTTTCTGATCGGTCTGGGCAAGAAAGTGATTCTCGCCAACCAGTTCTCTGAAATATCTGACCGTTTTCTTGCCGACGGCATCGGCTCGCTGTCGACAGGGGGCGCATGGGTTGGGATAATCGCCTTTACATTCCAGATCTATTTTGATTTCTCGGGATACTCTGATATGGCTATCGGCATCGGCCGCTGCATCGGCTTTCATTTCAAAGAGAATTTTGATCATCCCTATTGCTGCAACTCCATCACCGACTTTTGGCGGCGCTGGCACATGTCGTTAGGGAGTTTCTTCCGCGATTATGTATATATTCCCCTTGGCGGCAACCGTCGCCGGCAGTGGCTCAACATCCTGATCGTGTGGTTTCTGACCGGGATGTGGCACGGTGCGAGCTGGAACTTTATAATCTGGGGCCTTTATTTCGGCCTGATAATAATGGTCGAGAAGTTCACCATCATACCCTGGCAAAGCCGTATCCCGCGGCCGCTGCTGCATATTTATGCCCTGGTGATTGTCGTGCTCGGGTGGGGTATCTTTTACTTTGAGGATTTTGACTCGCTCACCACATTCTTCAAAGCCGCTTTCGGTGGCTCGGAGTATCCCACCGACTTCACCGTTGAGGGTGCGATATTCGATAACTTCTGGCTATGGATGACGGCAATACTGTTCTGTATGCCGGTGCGTCGCTGGGCGTCGGCCATCCCCTATAAACTTGTGCCAAGTCATCAGGGCTTTGGCGATAGCATTACGCTTGTGTCGCGTATCGCGGTCGGTGTCATCATACTGATACTCAGTGTGGCGTTGCTGATCGGAGCGACCAACAACGCATTCCTTTACACCCGATTCTGACCTTTTAACCTGACAGATAACTAAAACTGCAAATCATTGAAACGCGCAAATATCTTCATCATACTTATCGGTGGCCTCTTTATGTCATTCACCATCGTGTTTCTCTTCTTCCCCCGCCCGACATTCTCGGCTGTCGAGCGGCGCGAACTCAAGACTTTCCCCGAGTTCAGCTTTGATCGGCTCAGAGCCGGCAGCTTTACGTCAGATCTCTCTGCCTGGTTTAGTGACAGCCAGCCTTTTCGCGATGATTTCATGAACCTGAGCATGACGGTCAAAAAGGGGATGAGGTTACAACGCGGCTCTGGCGAAGACCAATTTGTGTTCCACCAGACCGGAGATGTCGGTGCAGATCTGATCCCCGGTGGTGTTGACGATGATACGGATGGCACAAACGCATCTGATGAGGATGATACTGATCGTGACATCCCCGACGGAGATATATCGGCAGCAGACGGTGAGACATCAAAGATGAGTAAGTCGGGTATTCTCATTGTAGGGAGTGGCGATAAAGTCAGGGCGCTGATGAATTTCAGTGCCGGCCCGGCTGCCGGCGACCACTACGTCTCAATGGTCAACGCATATCATGAGGCACTTGGGTCGGGTGTAAAGGTATATTCGATGGTCGTGCCGATCGCCATGGAGTTTTATTGCCCCGAGGAGGCTCGCAAACACCCCGGGCTGTACAAGTCACAATTACCCACAATACGCCACATCTATTCCTCGCTTAACCCGGGGATCAAAGCCGTAAACGCATACACAGCGCTGTCGGATCACGTGCATGAAGATATTTACCTGCGCACTGACCATCACTGGGCCCCGCTGGGTGCATATTACGCAGCACGTGAATTTGCCCGTGTCGCCGGGGTACACCAACCGGAGATGTCTGAGTTTGATCAGAATGTCATCCACGGCTTTGTGGGCACGATGTACGGTTACTCCAAGGATATATCCGTCAAAAACGCGCCTGAGGACTTTGTCTATTACACCCCCAAGGATAAAAGCTATCAGACGACTTTCACGATAGTCAATGTCGACAAGAACTTCAAAATCACAGGTGAAGGTAAACCGTTCAACACCGAGTTCTTTAAGAAATTTAAGGACGGATCAGGCAATGCCTATCTGACATTTATGGGGAGCGACTTCCTGATTGTCAAGGTAAAGACCGGTGTGAAAAACGGACGCAAACTGGCAATACTCAAAGACAGCTACGGTAATGCCGTACCGGGTTATCTTTTCGGCTCGTTTGAGGAGGTGCATGTGCTTGATTTCCGTTACTTCCCCCACAACATCGTTGACTATTGCCGCAGCAACGGTATCACTGACTTTCTCTTTATCAATAATATTTTCAACGCGTGCAGTAAAGGTGTGGCGACCAAGTCAAAAAGCCTGTTGACATATAAGGGTGCACCCGCGCCGTCAGCGCCCGGTGATAAAACTACAGACACAGCAGATAAACCGACTAAGGAGAAAGGTAGTAGTGAGAGCGCAACACCGGCCATAGAGACTCCGGCATCGGTTCATGAGGAGAATCCCCTAAAAGAACCCTCCGCCGACGAGCCTCAACCTGCGGCAGAGGTGAAAAATGTCGATTGACTCTCAGGCTGCCTGTCGGTCACTCATATCTTATAGCCTCGATAGGGTCGAGATTTGCCGCCTTGCGGGCAGGATACCAGCCGAAAAATACGCCGGTGACCGTGCAGACCACAAATGACAGCAATACCGAGTAGGCCTGAATGTAGACCGGCCACTGCATTATCACGTTTACGAGCCACGAGGCTAAAACCCCGACGAGTATACCGATGATACCGCCTGTGACGCTGATGATGATGGCCTCGATCAGGAATTGCGAGAGGATGTCGATACCACGGGCTCCGATAGCCATGCGCAGGCCGATCTCACGGGTGCGCTCGGTCACCGATACATACATGATATTCATGATGCCGATGCCGCCCACTAACAGTGAGATACCTGCGATGCAGGCCAACAGCACTGTCATCATATCTGATGTCGAACTCATCATTTCGCTCAACTCCTGCTGTGACCTTATCTGGAAGTCATCCTCGGCCTCGTCTTTGAGCTTGTGGTTGGCGCGCAACAGTTGGGTGATTTCGTCAGATGCTTCATCGCTGAGATTCTCGTTGAGCGCGCTTGCAAAAAGTCCTTGGATGTAGTCGATGGCCAGCACACGTTTCATCACGGTGGTGTAGGGGGCAAGTACGACATCATCCTGATCCTGTCCCATCGAGTTTGTTCCTTTCTCCTCAAGTACGCCTACAATTGTCAGCGGTATCTTGTTGAAGCGGATTACCTTGCCGAGCGGATTCTCACCGTTGGGGAAGAGTTCGTTTACCACCGTCCGGCCCACCACGCACACTTTGGCCGCGGTGGCGATGTCGTGGTCAGAAAACATCTCACCCTCATCGACATTGAGTTTGCGTATGTTGAGATAGTCGGGGGTGATGCCGCTCAGCTGCGAGGGGTAGTTGTTGTTGCCGTTGACAAACTGACCGGCGCTGCTCACCTGAGGTGAAATGGCCGAGACAAATTTGGCGTTGTCGCGTATCACCTCATAATCCTCGACCTTGAGGGTCTGCATGTCATCGGCACTCTGGCGCACACCGCCGCGTTGTCCGCTACCCGGAAATATCATCAGCATATTTGATCCCATCTCTGAGATCTGGGCCTTGATACTGTTTTTAGATCCCTGGCCGATAGCGAGCATGGTGATGACCGACGCCACACCGATGATGATGCCGAGCATGGTCAGGAAACAGCGCAGCTTATTGTTGTTGAGAGCCCTCAGGGCTATTTTGAGGAGGTTGACAAATCTCATGTGGTGATGTTTAGATTGGCGGCTCAGTCATTCTCTTTGGGGAGGGCGTCATAGGCGGTCTTGGCTGAGGCGGGGTGCTCGTTGATGGTGTCAGACACGATCTTACCGTCACGCAGGACGATGTTGCGCGATGAGTAATCGGCCAGTTCGGGGTTGTGGGTGACAAAAATAATGGTGCGCCCGCGTGCGTGAAGTTCCTGGAAAAGTGTGAGAATACTGAAAGAGGTGCGCGTATCGAGGTTTCCCGTCGCCTCATCGGCCAGTATTATCACCGGGTCATTGACAAGGGCGCGTGCGATTGCCACACGTTGCTGCTGGCCGCCCGACATCTGGTTACTCTTGTGATAGAGACGTTCGTGCAGGCCGACGGCATCAAGAGCCTTGATGGCACGTTCGCGCCGCTCCTTGGCGTTAAAGGCCGAGTTATAGAGCAACGGCAACTCGACGTTGTCAAGCGAGGTTGTCTTGGGGAGCAGATTATAGTTCTGGAATACGAATCCGATTTTACGGTTTCTGACTATCGCCCGTTGATTCTTGCTCATCTTCTGCACCGAGATGCCGTCAAGCAGATACTCGCCTGAGGTGGGGGTGTCGAGACACCCCAGAATATTGAGCAGGGTCGATTTACCTGACCCGGATGTGCCCATAATGGTCACAAACTCTCCCTCTTTTATCCTGAATGAGACACCTCTGAGAGCCTTGACCGTCTCATCGCCGACGACAAAGTTACGGCGTATACGGTCTATGACGATTATATCGCGTTCTGACATAAAGTTACGGATTTTGATGACGCAATGACAGGCCGGTTATTACTTACGGCGTGGCGGTTTGGGGGCAAACGGGCTGGTCTGACCTTGGGCTTTCTCCTCGGCGGCGGCAGCTTCTGACGACTCATAGCCGGTGGCCACTACGTCTCCGTCCTTAAGACCCGAGAGAACGGCCACGTTAACACCGTTGGCAGCCCCGAGGATAACAGGGGTGCGGTAGAGGCTGTCGTTGCGCAGCAGATAGACGTATGAAGATTTGTCGTCAGCCGGAGCTTGGCTTGATGAAGCAGGCAGGGGGAGACCTTTGACGCCGGGATAGTCTCGCGGAGTGAACTTGGTTGCGGCCACAGGGATAGTAGTCACGTTATCTTCCTCAAGGACGTAGATGGTGAGGTTGGCCGTCAGGCCGGGTATCAGTTTATGGTCTGCATTATCGGCCGAGACGATCACCTCATAGGTGACGACGTTGCTCTCGGTGGTCGCTGACAGGCGCACCTGGGTGACATTCCCGGTAAATGTGTCATCGGGATAGGCGTCAACGGTGAACACCACGCGCTGCCCCACTTTGACCTGACCTATATCGGCCTCGTCTACATCACCGACAACCTGCATGTGGTCAAGGTCGGCGATCGTAAACAGATTGGCGACACTCATGTTGGATACCACTGTCTGGCCCACCTCGACATCTCGCGAGATGACGATACCGTCGATCGGTGAATAGATCTCGGCATAGTTGAGGTTCTTGGCGGCGCGGACGCGGTCGGCCTGCGCCTTGTGATAAGCCTGCTCGGCCACCTTATAATCCTTGAGCGATGTCTCGAAGGCATATTCGCTTATCAGCTCCTTTTCATACAGAGTCTGGTCGCGTTTAAAGTTTGTCTTGGTGTACTCATACGTCAGTCGCGCCGACTCAAGAGTGGCGTTGGCCGATTCGAGGTCAGCCTCGAGTATTGTCTTGTCAATCTCGGCGATCAGTTCACCTTTAGTCACGACCGAGTTAAAGTCGGCATTGAGTTTTGAGATGATACCGGTGACCTGAGTACCGACATCAACCTGAGTGACTGATTCGAGCGTGCCGGTGGCGGTGACCGTCTCGCTTACATTTCCCGAGGTGACGGTTGTGGTCTGCAGCATGATCTTCGGTGTCTTCTTGCAGCCGGTGGCTGCGATAAGCAATGCAAGCAGAGACAGATAGTATGTTGATTTCATCTTACGGATAATTTGCATGAATGTGTGGTGAGGGAGATATAGAGAGGGGGAGAGGTCGGCGTCAGGGGAGGGAAACGACCGCTGTGCGGTAATAGTCGATCATCTTGCGCCCGATGACGGTCATGAACTTGGCCTGTAGCAGCGTGTGGCGTGCCTCGAGCAGGTTGTTATGGGCCGTGAGCAGTTCGACCGTATTGACGAGTCCGAGGTTAAACTGTTCGTTGACGAGATCATTACTCAGGGCGGCCGACTTCTCTTGCTGTATGGCCGCCAGATAACGGCTCTGAGATTCGGTGACATTGACATACCATGATTCGATCTCCTGAGACAGGTCGAGCAGACGCTGGTCGGTGTCAAGCTCGACACCCATTCGGGCCACCTTGGCCTGAGCGACAGCGACTTTGGTCTTGCGTTGGTCAAAGATAGGTATCGACAGCGATATGCCGATCTGCTCTGACAGCGCATTTTTGAGCTGCAAGCCGAGATTATCTGTCGGCAGGGCGTAGGACGTACCCGCCCCTGCATTAAGGCTGATCTTGGGTAGACGCGCCCCGCGGGCGATTGCGATGTCATAGTCGGCTACCTTTTTCTGCAACGCGAGTGACCGCATCTGCAGGTCGGTGTCGATGGCCATCATATAGCTCTCTTGCATCGGCGGCAAGTCGGCCATTATCATCTTCTCATCCCAGTCAAGCATCATCGGCGAGATGGTGTCGTTGATACCGAGCTGCAATATCTTCTTGAGTTCCATACGCCGGGTGGCATACTGGCTGCGGGCGTTGGTGAGGGCATAGCGGTCTTGCTCGAGCTGGGCGTTGAGCTGTGCGAAATCTACACGCGACAGCGTGCCGGCCGACATCAGCTGACGGGCGCGGTTGACCTGAGCTTGCGACAACTCGACCGCCTCTTCATAAATCTCGATAGATTCCTGAGCGTACAGCAAATTGAGATACACCTTTAGTATATCGGTCTCGATAGAGCGAAACAGATCTTCTGAGGCCAGTCTGGCGATCTCGGTCTTGTCAGTCTCACGCTTGATGGTATTGCGTCTGATTCCGCCGTTATACACCGTCCACCCGGCATTGAGGTTAAAGTTACCTCCGAATGTATTATGAGGGCTTACCCCCCAGATGGCGTTGGTATAGGCGTGAGAGGTGGCAAAGTCGAGTGTCGGCTGCCATTGACCCTTGGCGGCATCGAGGTCATACTCGGCTTTCTCCTCGGCAAGTATAGACTGTTTAAGCGATATGTTGTGCTCGCGGGCATACTCGATGCAGTCGAGATAGCTCCATACGCCGTTGTCGGGGATCTCGGCATAGAGGGCCGAGGCAACGGTCAGGCACAATATTAGCAGCGAATGTCTAAGCATAGATGTGATGGTTATTAGCAGACAGCAGGGCATACAGCACCGACTATCACTCTTTGATTATATAACGCAAATATACAGTTAAAAGTTAAACCGATTAGATAAATACCGTGATTAAATTGCCCAACGCCCCGTTTTACATAGATTTCACCGATATCAGGCGCTCATCTCAGGATTTTAGGAATTGTTTTTAACTTCTCTTAACAGAGAAATGTCACCGCCCGACACTTGCACAGACCGTAAGAAAGTTGTAACTTTGCGGTCGAAATTCGCAATCTCTGGCGGGACACGGCTGCCCGCGAATATTGCGACATTGTTGAACATTTTTAATTTTCAAAAAAATGGATCTTATTAAAGTAGCCGAAGAGGCTTTTGCTACCGGCAAAAAACACCCCGATTTCGGCCCCGGCGACACCATCACCGTTGCATATCGCATCAAAGAGGGTAACAAGGAACGTATCCAGCAGTATCGTGGCGTGGTCATCAAGATCACCGGCCAGGGCGACAAGAAACGTTTCACTGTACGCAAGATGAGCGACAACATCGGTGTTGAGCGTATCTTCCCGATGGAGTCACCATTTATCGACTCAATCGTGGTTAACAAGTACGGTAAAGTACGTCGCGCAAAACTTTACTATCTCCGCGCCCTCACCGGCAAGAAAGCCCGTATCAAAGAGCGTCGCGTAGTGAAGAAAGACTAATCCCCCCGATCAGTCTGCGGCAGCCCCCTCGGGCCGCCAATCAACAAAGCAAACCAGCTCCCGCCAGCCTCCGGCCCGGCGGGAGTCGCTTTTTCATGGTGGTTTGAGATTAAGTCGTTATCCTTGGTGGCTAAAGAAGGGAGAGGGGATAAATGGTTGACGAGTCAACTATTTGGGGGGATGAGGTGTTTAATTGGTACTATGAGTGATAAACAGGTTATATACGGGAGGCCTAATCTGGGCTGTTTGCTTGGGAGTGTTTACCAAGGGCTGCTCGCTGAGTTGGCACAGGCTCTTAAGGCTTGCGGTCTTGAGATCGCGACTGCCGAATACCTTGTGCTGAGGGCGGTATATGACCGTGAGGGCGCACAGCAATGCGAGATTGCCGGGTTGCTTGGCAAGGATAACGCTGCGGTGTGTCGTTGCATTAAGGGTATGGTGGCAAAAGGGTTGCTCAGGACTGAGCCGGTCAGCCATAAATGTCTAAAGGTTTATCTCACGGATGAGGCCAAGAGGTTGCGTCCGACGGTGATGAAGGTGGCCCGTATGCGTCATGAGGCGCTCAAAGAGTTGCTGACACCTGAGGAAATGACGATGTTTGTCACGATACTAAACCGAATTAAATCAATAATTTAAGTATATATTGAAAGAGAAAGGAAACGATTATGATTAATCTTACTGTTTGGAGCGACTTTGCTTGCCCTTATTGCTATATCGGCGAAACCCGTCTTGAACGTGCCATCGAGGAGCTTGGCATCAAGGATGATGTGCAGATCGATTACCGCGCTTTTGAACTTGACCCGACCGCCCCTAAGGAGGTGACGACCACAACGCCTGAGCGTTTTGCGATGAAGTATCGTCTGTCACTCGACGGCGCTAAACGTCAGATCGAGGAGATCTCAAATCTCGGCAAGGAGTTGGGTATCGACTTCAGATACGCCACCACACAGTACTCTAACACGCGCGACGCCCACAGGCTGATGAAATTGGCCGAGGCGAAGTATGACCGAGAGACCGTCGACCGTCTCAACAAGGCCCTGTTTGCGGCATATTTCACTGAGAATCTTGTGCTGTCTGACCATAAGGTACTGCTTGATAAGGCGTTGTCGGTCGGCATGAATGAGGGCGAGGTCAAGCGGGTACTTGACTCTGAGGAGTATGTCGATGAGGTGCGTCTTGATGAACGTGAGGCTGCGATGCGCGGCATCCACGGTGTGCCGTATATCATCATTAACGGTGTGTTTGCCATCCCCGGTGCCATGTCGATCGACGGCTTCAAGTCGGCACTCGAACGTGAACTTAAGGCGACCGCCGATCAATCGGCAGTGTCAGCCCAAGGGGGCGAACGTCCGCATGTCTGCGGCCCTGACGGCTGTCAGTTGTTATAAATGGACGGGAGGTTAGATTCATGGTTAAAGAATTGACCGTCTATGGCGTTTATGCCGAGAACTGCTATTTTTACATAGATGACGTGACCCGCGCTGGCTTTATCATCGACCCGGGCGCTCAGGCCGGCGAGATATATGACATCGTGAAGCGCAACGGTTGGAAAATCGAGAAGATACTGCTCACCCATGGTCACTTTGATCACCTCGGCGCGGCCGAGATCTTGCGTGAGAAACTGGTCGCACCGATCTATATCTATCCCTCTGATGCCCGGTATCTGACTGACCCGTATCTCAACCTCAGCGGCAACACCGGTCACCCAATCACAGTCCCCCATTACGAGGAACTGTATGACGGCGAAATCATCAGGCTCAAGGAGAATGCGGGATTTGCTCTCAAAGTTATCCATACACCGGGCCACACCCCCGGATCGGTGACGTTTTATTCCGCGAAAGAGAAAGTGGCGTTTGTCGGTGACACCCTGTATGAGCATGGCCCCGGTCTGACAAACTTCCCCGGTGGAGACCGCCCAGAACTCGAACGCTCGATCATCGACAAGATCCTGACTCTGCCTGGCGATACCGTACTGCTGTCGGGTCACTCCTCGTCGATAACGGTTGCCGATGAGTGGCGACTACTGTTTGGTGAGCCCCAATAAAACGAGCAAGTGCTCCGGAAGAATCATCCGGGGCACTTGCTTATAACAAAGGGGTGTAGCTGTTTAGAAGCGGATCTTGCGGGCTGAGGGGCCGTGGCGCTCTATCACGATAGAGCCGGCTGCGGGATTGAGTACGCGGCGTCCGGTCAGATCATAGTATTCGGTGGGGTAGAGGGTTGAGTCATGTCTTGCCTCGACATTCTCGATGCCGCTGAGGTAATCGGGCAGGGGAGCGGCCGGGGTGGTGTCACGGGCCGGTTCGGTCGCGCCGGGGTTGGCAGCGTAGTCGCCGAATATACCTTTGAGCCAGTTGGTCTTGCCGATGAGTTTGTTTATAACGCTTGACTTACGGCTGTTCATATCACGGTTATCGGCGACGGGTTGACCACCGTCGGGTGCGGGTTCGGCGTGCCAGCGCTGATAGTCATAATTGGCGGCGGTTGCGATATGACCGACATAGGTATTGATGTCGTCATAAATGCCGTTATAGCCATTGTTCATAAACCAGAGCCAGGTAGCCTTGACTTTGTCGTTGAATTTGTTGTTTGTGCGGATCGAGGGGATCCAGGTGTTACCGAAAGCATCGTGGTTGTAGAAGAAGTCGTTCTCAGGCCCGCTGAATGCGTTACCGCAGTCCCATAGGGGAGAGAAGTGCCATTTCTCGTCAGATCCTCTGTCACGGAAGAGGTATGTGGAGCCGTGGTAAGACTCGGTATGAGAGATGATCTCCTCGACCAGATAATAGCGGGCGGCATCGTCGAGGTCAAGATAGCGCCACAGGTCGTCAGAGTTTGCACCGACAGCATTGTTGATAGCGGTGAACTGATCGGTGACGAATCGCTTCTGCAACTCTGAGTATTCCTCGGGGGTATCCCAGGTGACGCGTACCATGTCGAGGCGCTGATTGTCGACACAGGTTTTCTCCTCGAGTCTGATCTGATTATCTTCGTCATAATTGTCGAGTTCGACAAGATAACCGCCCGAGGCGAGAGCGGGATCAGAGCAGTTGTCATCGAGTTCGGTGATATTCACGCGGTCTTTATCTATGCGGATAGACTCGGTGAGGAAGTAGAGGCCGCGGTAGTCACCGTTGATGACCACCTCGACGGGCTGCTGAGCCGGTGTCCAGGGGAGACCGATACGTTTGCCGAGGTTAAATCCGACAAAGTTCTTGAGATAACCGAGCTGGTCATCGGCATGGGCCAACAGGGCGAAGTGCTTGCTCTTGGTCATGCCGAGCAGTTTCTCCTTGCTGCCGAGTTTGAGCTTGAAGGGCTTTTTAGAGAAACCGATGCGAGTCCAGTTTCCGCGGGCCTTGATCTCGAGGGGGAGCGGTTCGGCCTGAGAGCCGACAGATTTTGCACCCTCCTGAGCCATCCACTCACAGCCGTTTAGGTCGAGCCAGTATTCGGCGTATGAGAAGTAATTTTTGTGGTTGAGATTGCGGCTTATGATCTCGTTGTTAAAGGCCTGATGGCTCTCGTCGGTGTATACATTTATATACAGAACAGGGAGTGTGCCCGAGAGACGGTTGTCAATGATCTCGCCACCCTCGCCGAGGACTTGCAGGATAAAGTTGCTCTGTCCCTCAGCATATTCAAACTTGAGGGTCACATCGGTGAGTGTGCCATTGCATCCGAAATTAAATCCCGGTCTGAGAATCTGATAAGCTTGCCCGGCCGACACAGCGACTGCACCGTTACCGCCGGTGGCGGCGCCGAATGTCGTATTGTCATCCCAGGTGCGGTCGGCGATCTTAAACTGGCCGTAGAGCTGGTCAAGATGCAGCGAGTATGCGCCGTCGGCATACTGAAACTTAAATTCATTCTTACAGTCCCACCCCGAAATCTCACCGCGTAGAAAGAGTTCGGGTAGCTCTGCCGATGCCGATAAAATGGCGACGACTGACAGTAAAACAGTTGTAAAAATTTTTCTCATGGTTTGTTACTCAGATTTTGAGTGGTTTAAGAATCACAAATATTGATAGTTTAATCAGTATCGGTTGATAATCGCTGCAATCTCACGGGCATCATCGGGTGAGGTGCAGCGTGTGACAGGCAGGCTCACGCAGGTCTCAGCCAGGTTGTCTGTGATCGGTCGGTCGGCCTCGAGTATACCCTGATAGCATGGCTGGCGGTGAGGCGGCGTGGCATAGTGGATGTCATAACCGACCGAGTTGTCACGGAGATGGTTTATAAATCGGGCACGGTCGGGGGTATGTACTACAAACTGATGCCATACCATCTCGAGGGGATCGGCGGGTCGCGAGGGGAGGGTGATCTTGTCATTATCTATCTCGCTGAGATAGATCTCGGCTACCTCTCGGCGCAGTGCGTTCTCGCTGTCGAGATAGGGCAGCTTGACATTGATGACAGCTGCCTGTATCGGGTCGAGCCGACAGTTGAGGCCCTTATAGAGATTGTGATAGCGGCGGTCAGAACCGTAATTAGAGAGCGCTCTCACCACTTCTGCCAGTTGGCCATCGTTAGTTGTGACAGCGCCGGCATCGCCCATCGCGCCGATATTTTTGGTAGGATAAAAGCTGAACGCCGCAGCGTCTCCCAATCCGCCCGTGCGCCGGTGATTGCCGTCGGCAGTGACGATTGCCGCCCCTATTGCCTGAGCGTTATCCTCGAAGATCCTGAGGTTATTCTCGCGGGCAAACCGACTGAGCTCATCATCCCACGCGACACGACCGTATAGATGAACGGTCATTATCCCCTTGGTCTTTGGTGACAGTGCCTGAGACAGCAATGAGGTGTCGAGGTTAGAGGTGACGGCCGACGGTTCGACAGTAATCGGAATCAAGCCGCTATCAGAGATAGCGAGTATCGAGGCCACATAAGTATTGGCCGGCACGATAATCTCATCGCCGGGCGACATTAGCCCTAACTCGATATATCCTCTGAGGATCAGCCTCAGGGCATCGAGCCCGTTGCTGACGCCGATGGCATAGTCATAGCCTGTGAGCCGGCAGAGTGACTCCTCGAGCAGCTTCACCTCCTCGCCGCCGACATACCTGCCGGAGTCGATGACCTTAGCCACGCGTTTATGTATCTCATCTATAAACGGGGCGTTTACGGTCGACAGATTCAGGAAAGGGAATCGAGGAGAGGACGGGACTGACATATTGTTGTTAGAGAGAATGCTTGATGATCAACAGTCCATGATGATTATTCGACAGTGACCGATTTGGCGAGATTGCGGGGCATATCTACGTTGCAACCTTTCTTGACAGCGATATGATAAGCGAGCAGTTGGAGCGGTATCGACACGATGACGGGCGATACGCACTCAGGTACGTCGGGTATCTCGATCGTGTGGTCGGCAATCTCGGCGATGCTGGTGTCTCCCTTGGTCACCACGGCGATAACCGAGCCGCCGCGTGCCTTGATCTGCTGGATGTTAGAGATGATCTTTTCGTGCAGTTCATCGGTAGGAGCGATTACCACCGTGGGGAGCTCACGGTCAATCAGCGCTATGGGGCCGTGCTTCATCTCGGCTGCCGGATAACCCTCGGCATGGATGTAGCTGATTTCCTTGAGCTTGAGAGCGCCCTCGAGTGCTGACGGATAGTTGTATCCGCGGCCGAGGTAGAGGAAGTTGTGGACGTATGTATAGATGCTCGACAGATGCTCGATCTTGTCATTGAGTTTGAGTGTCTGTTTGATAAGATCTGGCAGGCGACGCAGATAGCCGGCGACTTTGGTGATCTCTTCTTTAGGCATGGTCTTGCGTATCTGGGCGATGGCCATGGCCAACATGATGAGCACGGTCACCTGGCCGGTGAAAGCCTTGGTGGACGCTACACCGATCTCGGGGCCGACGTGGATATATGTGCCTGAGTCAGTGGCACGTGCGATTGATGAGCCGACAACGTTGCAGACGCCGTAGACAAATGCCCCTTTCTCTTTGGCGAGCTGGATGGCTGCCAGTGTGTCGGCTGTCTCGCCTGACTGAGAGATGGCTATGACGATGTCGTCGGGGGTGACGATGGGGTTGCTGTAACGGAACTCGCTGGCGTATGCCACCTCGACCGGGATGCGGGTGGCCTCCTCAATCAGACGTTTGCCGATCAGGCCTGCATGCCACGATGTGCCGCAAGCCACGATGATGATACGTTTGGCGTTGAGAAACTTGTCGCTGTGCTCGATGACACCCGACAGGGTGACCTTACCCCCCGAGTTGCCGATGCGGCCGCGGACACAGTCGCGTATAGTACGGGGCTGCTCATAGATCTCTTTGAGCATGAAGTGTGGGAATCCGCCTTTCTCGAGCTGAGACACGCTTAGCTTGAGGGTCTGGATGTCTATTTCTGCCGATTCGTTATCGGTGGTGATGATTTTGAGTGGTTCGCCACGCCGTATGATGGCGATCTCGTCATCGTTGAGATAGACCACCTTGTCGGTATAATCGACGATGGGTGTGGCATCAGAGGCGAGGAATGTCTCATCTTCGCCGATACCGATCACCAGAGGGGAACTCTTGCGGGCGGCAATGACGGTGTCAGGTTCGTTGGTGTCTATGACCGCGATTGCATACGCGCCGATCACCTCTTTCAGGGCTTCGCGCACAGCCTCGATGAGCGTACAGTTGTTAGTGGTCTTGATATACTCAATCAGCTGCACCAGCACCTCGGTGTCAGTGTCGCTCTTAAACTTGCAGCCCTGCTGCTCGAGAGCCTCTTTGAGGATGTTATAGTTCTCGATCGTGCCGTTATGCACCAGCGCGAGTTTACCCGAGTGGCTAAGATGGGGATGGGCGTTGACATCATTAGGTTCGCCATGGGTGGCCCAGCGGGTGTGGGCTATACCGATATTGCCGTCGAGATCCTTGGCGTGGCAAAATCTCTCGAGATCCTCCACTTTGCCGCGTGTCTTGTATATATTCAGATCACCTTTATCACCTACCATGGCGACACCGGCGCTGTCATATCCGCGATATTCAAGGCGATGTAAGCCTTTGATCAATATTTCATAAGCCGGACGATGTCCGATATATCCTACAATTCCACACATATTTTAATATTGCTGTTTGTCTTTATTAATGAAAGTGGGTTATTGTGTGTAAAGTTGACACAATTGGTGTATTATAGAAGCAAAAGCCTCGCGATAATCAGGTACAAAATTACTCAAAATTAATGACATATCCAAATGTCAGCGGCGGCGTTGGTGATTTATGATCGAATAGGTTATGACTCCCCAGACCTCAAACTCCTGGTCGGGGGTGACAAGTATCGGATCAAACATCTCGTTGGCCGGGATGAGCCATACAAGATTCTTCTCAAATCTGATGCGTTTTAATGTGAATTCGTGGTCGACGCAACATAGTGCCAGACATCCGTTGGTCGGTTCGATCGAGCGGTCGATGACAATAATGTCACCGGGGTGGATACCCTCGTCGATCATCGAGTCGCCCCACACGCGGCCATAAAAAGTCGCTGCCGGATGGCGTATCAACAGGCGGTTGAGGTCAAGATTCTCGGTTATGATATCCTCGGCAGGTGAGGGAAATCCGGCCTGAATCCCACCGTCGGCAAAGGGTAAAGGTAGCTCGGTCGACAGATCTGCGCTGTATATATCTATTTCGAGTGCCATACTTTACTGGTTTTGAAAATTAAGGTTACAAGGGATCGGCAAATCTTGCATATCCTGCTCAACTTGCCCTGAAGCATTAATGCAAAATTAATAAATCAGCTGCAATTTACCTCGGTCGGCTCTCTGATTTGTCGTCTCTTTAACCTTTATTAAACCATCGTGCGATGTTAATGTCTGCCTCATGTGCAAACCAAAGCGCCCCGTAATATGTTTTACAGACAAAACCTAAAAATTCAACTATATATGGAACGCAAAATTTCTTTAGCAGACCTCCGCAAGGCTGTAGACGAGGCATACGAAGCCAACAAATCAATCAAAGAAGGTGAAGTGGATGCACGCAACGCAGGTGCCGACACCAAGAGTTTCGGTATCTCGGTGATGCTGCCCGACGGCACTCTGATCAACAAGGGTGACACCAATGTGAAGTCTCCTATGGGGTCGATTGCCAAAGTCCCCCTGTCAACAGTGTTGTTTACACAGAATACCCCAAAAGAACTTATCAAGAAGTCGGGGCAGTGCCCTTGCCACAAGGTCGCATCCAAGCCCAAGAATCTCAGTTTCAGCGCTCACGGCGTGAGAGCATTCTCTGCTCTTGAGCCTGTCGGCGACGCTGAGTCTAAGTGGAACATCTATGTCAACCGCATGATTGACCTGATGGGCTCGGCTCCCGAGCTTAACGACACCGTCCTCAAGACTCTTGAGAAAGAGGCCACAGACACCAAGTTTGTCGACACTCTGGCAGCCGACGGTTATTATCTCTATGACGATGCTACCCTGGCAACCAACCTTTATCTCAAGTCGCTCTCTATGACCGCATCAACCGAGCAACTGGCAACCATGGGCGCTACCATCGCCGCAGACGGTGTCAATCCCGTGACCGGAAACATCGTCTTTGACGGCTCGATCACCCAAAATGTCGTTGCCCTCATGGCAGCTAAAGGCCCTCACAAGATGCGCACTCCCTGGCTCGTTGCAGCCGGTGTACCCGCCAAGTCATCATTCGGCGGTACAATCCTCGGTATCATACCGGGCGTGATGGCAATTGCCGCTTACTCGCCCGAGCTTAACCCCGCAGGCGTAAGCGTCAAGGCTGCTCACGCAATTATTGATGTCATGAACAAACTCGATATCTCGATCTTTGCCTCGGCCAAAGTCAACTTTGTCAAGGACTGATAATGTAAGTAAAACATATTAAGCAGGCTACGCCACAATCGGTAATGATTATGGCGTGGCCTGTTTTTTGTACCCTCATATCATGCTTTTTTCGCAATATCAACAAATGTTGAGAAAAAATTGTCACAATTGACTTAACTTTGTGCCGAAAAATATCGAAAAAAGAATATGTTAAGGAAACTGCTGTCAGTGGCAATGGCCTGTGTGTCCATTAGCGCCTATGCCGATGAACCGGCTGATTCGATATCCGAGCAGGTGCTCGATGAGGTCGTGGTTGAGGCTTCTAATCAAAGGATAAACGGTGACGTGTCGACATACATCCCGGTCGCGCGTCAGAAAAATTCGGCACAGAACGCCATCGCCCTCTTGTCTCAGATGTCGATACCGCAGATCGAGGTCGACCCCGTGAGTCAGGCTGTCAAGACAGCTCAGGGGCAAAATGTTGCCGTGTTTATCGACTTTCTCCCCGCTACGGCACAGGATCTGCAGGGGATGAACCCTCAGGATGTAAAGAAGGTCGAGTACTATCTTCACCCGACTGATCCGCGTTTCAGGGGCGAGAAGTATGTCATCAACTTCGTCATGCACAAATATGTGTGGGGCGGATACACCAAGATCAATGCAAACAGATGGTTTGGTGTAAACCGCACCGAGGGGTCGGTTTACTCTAAGATGGTTTATAAGCGCATGACGTTTGACCTTTATGCCGATGAGATATATCTCACTAACAGCCACATGGGCCAAAGCACCCATGAGACATTTAAGTTTACCGACTTTTATGATATGGGGCCGCAGACGATCAACAGAGATGTCGCCACGACGTCATCGCGATATCGCAACAATAGCAATGACTTCAGTTTCCGTGCGCTATATAGCACAGATAAGACCCAATTCTCAAACCGCCTGTCTTACAGCCTGACCAATATACCCCATAATGACGCGACGCGAACCCTGGCGTATACACCTGAGATAATCACCGTCACCAACTCATCGACCACAGCGTCACAGCATAATTGGTCGTTGTCATACGTGGGGGAATATTATTACACAATGTCAGATAAGGCCGCGCTGAATGCCAATATAGGGTATTCCTACTGGCATAATAAATCAAATTCGACATACGATATCCCCCGCACTTTGCTGATTCAGAACGATGCTGTGGAGGGAGCTCACAGGTTTGAGGTCTCTCCGAGGTTTAACTGGAATCCCAATCAGTCAAACAGGTTTTTCTTTTCGGGTGGAGCGATATATTACCGCAACCTCATAAATTATTACGGCAACTCCCCCTCACGTCAGACATATGATCTGGGCGCATATTATGTCGGCGGATCATATAACCACATCTTTGACAAGCTTGTGATTGATGCACAGCTTGCATGGATATGGGAAACTAATGATATCTCGGGCAACAAGATGAGTAACGACTTCCCGCAGGCATATCTCAGTGCGACCTGGTCGCCTGACGAGAAAAATCAGCTCTATATATTTGGCAATTACGGAAAAGATGTCCCCGATTCGTCGCAAAAAAGTGCGAATATGTTGCAACAGGATGAACTGATGTGGTATCGCGGCAACCCCGGTCTTGAAGATTATACATACACAAATTTCGGTGTCACCTATACATGGTTGCCCGATAACAAGTGGCAATTGTCGGCCGACGGTTATTACGCATTGACTAAAGACAGGTGTGTCACGCTCTATTCACCCACCGGGCCGCGGGGAACGATGCTCCGCCAATATTTCAACGGTGGTGACTATTCGGCGGGATTCCTGGGCATCTCTGCCACAGCCAAGTTTTTCGGCGCGAAACTCGTGGCCAAGCTGCGTCCGCAATACTGGCTCAGAAAAACCTCGGGAGACTACGCCTGGAACAGCAACGAACTGACGTGCACGGCTCAGCTGACCTATTATTTCGGCGACTTCTATATCTGGGGATGGTATATGACCCCGAGCAAATATCAAGAGACCCACAGCGGCATCATCAGCCACACCCCCTCGCAATACCAGTTGCAGATAGGGTGGGGTAGAGGCCCGTGGAAAATCAACGCCTCGGCTTATAACTTCTGCAACACCTCATGGGAGGAGAGTAAAGAATATCTCACCGGTGAATATTACAGTTTTGACCGCAAGACATTCGGGACCCGCCAGCATGCCCGATACTCCGTCTCTGTGACTTATACTCTCGGCTACGGCAAGAAAGTACAGCAAGGTAATGAGATCTCGGGGTCGGGTACATCTAACTCGGCAATTCTGAAATAATCGCGGGTGAAAAAAGAGGGTGAAAAAATATCCGTGGAGTGTTTGTGAATCGAAGTTTTTGATATATCTTTGTGAACATTCCACGAAAAACATTAACCTTAATCAAAATGGCCAAAGTAAAACCGTTTAAGGGTATCCGCCCTCCGAAAGAATTGATCGAGAAAGTAGCTTCGCGTCCCTATGACGTTCTCAACTCCGAAGAGGCTCGCAAGGAGGCCGAGGGTAACGAGATGTCGCTCTATCGCATCATCAAGCCCGAGATAGACTTCCCCGTCGGCATCGATGAACACGCCGACGAGGTCTATGACAAGGCTGTCGAGAACTTCTCCCTGTTCAAAAAGAACGGGTGGCTCAAGACTGATGATAAGGAGCACTATTATATATATGCCCAGACGATGGACGGTCGCACACAATATGGTATTGTTGTGGCGGCCAATGTTCATGACTATGTCAACGGCGTGATTAAGAAACATGAGCTCACGCGCCGCGACAAGGAAGATGACCGCATGCGCCATGTCAAGGTCAACAATGCCAACATCGAGCCGGTGTTCCTCGCTTTCCCTGATAATAAGGTGTTGCAGGAGGTTATCGACAAGGTGACCGCCGCTCCCGCAGAATATGACTTTGTCGCTCCTGACGGATTCGGACATCATTTCTGGATAGTAGATGATCCCGTCCTTGAGCAAACAATCACTGAGGAATTTGCCAAAATGCCTCATCTCTATATCGCTGACGGTCACCATCGGTCGGCTGCTGCTGCCCGTGTCGGTCTTGAGAAGGCTGCCTCGGATAGCGCACACACCGGCAATGAGGAATACAACTATTTTATGGCCGTAGCTTTCCCCGCGTCACATCTGCGTATAATCGACTATAACCGTGTCGTGCGTGATCTTAACGGCCTTACTCCGGCCGAGTTCCTGGCCCGTCTCGATAAGGACTTTATCGTCGAGGAGAAGGGTGAGGAGATCTATACACCGGCAGCCCTGCATAATTTCTCGCTCTATCTCGACGGCAAATGGTACTCACTCACTGCCTGCGAGGGACGTTATGACGACAACGATCCGATCGGCGTGCTCGATGTGACCATCTCGTCAGACCTGATACTGCGTGATCTGCTGGGTATCACCGATCTGCGCAGCGACAAACGTATTGACTTTGTCGGCGGTATACGTGGCCTCGGCGAGCTCAAGCAGCGAGTCGACTCGGGTGAGATGGCCATGGCATTAGCCCTCTATCCCGTGTCGATGAAGCAACTGATGGATATTGCCGACAGCGGCAACATCATGCCCCCCAAGACAACTTGGTTTGAGCCCAAATTGCGCTCGGGGCTTGTGATACATGCGCTCGACTGATACATACTCTCGACTGATAATGAGCCCGGCTCACAATAGATCTCGGCTCACAATAAATGTACATATTGACGGCGGTGAACTCCCCCGCGGCTTTGGTTGTTATAGTGAAAAAGTAAACTATTTCAACTATGAGACTCCTTAAAAACTCTACATTGGCCGCGGCGGGATGCGCTGTCATGATGCTTGCATCTGTAAATACGGCCGACGCCTGCACACGTGTGACTTATGTCGGTGACAGTGCCGTGATAACCGGCCGCACGCTTGACTGGCGTACACCCATCCCCACGAATCTCTATGTATATCCCCGCGGTGTCGAAAAGAAATCTTACGACACAGACCAGTCGATAACCTGGATATCTAAGTACGGCAGCGTTGTCTCTGTCGGCTATGATGTAGGTGTCAACGAGGGTATGAACGAGAAAGGGCTTGTCTGCAACCTGCTCTATCTCCCCGGTACGTTCTACGCCAAGGAGGGTGACCCCCGTCCCTATATGTCGACATCACTCTGGGCTGCATACGTCCTCGATAACTTTGCGACGACATCAGAGGCTGTCGAGCAACTCAAGCTCGATCAGTTCCAGATTAATGCACCCGCAATGCCCGGCGGTTCACCCACGACGCTGCACATGGCTATCTCTGATGCCACCGGTAACAGTGCGATAGTAGAGTATATCGACGGCAAGCTCGAGATACATGAGGGTCATGAGTATCAGGTGCTGACCAACGCGCCCCCATATCAGCAACAGCTCGACATCTATAATTACTGGAAGACTGTCGGCGGTATGAATATGCTCCCCGGCACAAACCGCAGTCAGGATCGTTTTACCCGCGCATCATTCTATGTAAGCGTTCTGCCTAAGGATGCAAGCCATAAGACAGCGCTCGCCGGCGTGTTCGGCATTATCGGCAACTGCGCCGTCCCCACCGGTATCTCAGTACCCGATCAGCCCGAGATCTCGACTACCCAGTGGCGCTCGGTGAGCGACCAGCTCGAGAAGGTCTATTACTTCAAACTGACAGAGACCCCTGCCATCGTCTGGGTTGACCTAAAGGATTTTGACCTGTATCCCGGTGCCCCGATCATGAAGCTCGATATCGCCAACTCAAAGAAAACCCTCGTCGGCAATGTCATCAAGGATATGAAACGCTCAAAAGGTTTCACCCCGATGTATGAACTCACCGAGGAGATTATCAAGGCCTTTACCTGATAAAAAAATATCTGTTCGCCTGAATCATCATATGGCAGACGACACTCTTAATAAGAAAAACAGTCAACAGACGATCGCGGCTGGCGGTGAGGTGAAAACCACGCCGTCAGCCGGTGATCATCTATTGCCGGGTGCTATCTCTACCTCGCGGTTTTCGCTCGGACCGAGTGTCCATGCCCGGGTATCCATCATGCGTCGCGCCGCCAAATCGTGGATGGCCGTCGCTCTGCCGTTTGTCGCGCTCGTGATCGCGGGGCTGATCTATGATACCAGACTGCTGTTTATAGCCGCATTCGGACTATTCATCTTCTTTCCCACACTTATACTTTTTGCATGGTACGGGCTTCTTACCCGACCATGGGCCATCGCGTCGCTTTTCCCGCAGCAGGTGACACTACACCCCGACTCAGAGGTGACGGTCGATTACTTTGCCAGACCTGACAGCGATACCGTTTCCCCCGCCGATCTCGTTATACCGCGTGCAGAGATCAGCGATTGTCAGCAATGGGGACGTAATGTGGTGGTGAGTTATGGCAACCGCCACGAACTGATTATCCCGCTGGCAGCATTCAAAGACCCGGCCGACGTCACCGCATTCATAACGCGCCTTGAATCAGCTCACGGTGGTGAATCTTCGCCATTCTGACCTTCTCAGTCCTATTAAAAGCCCGTCGATACCCTTCCGGGCTGTTTTTATACTGTTTTTCCAATAAAATCGGGATAAAAGTAAGATAAAAATTTTGCGGATTCAATAATTAGTTAGTAACTTTGCGGTGAATTAATCACCCTAAAATTCTCAGGGATGTTGAGATAAGCGGATTTGCTCAGTTGCTGTATATTTCACTGCTGTCCGCATTATTGTTTTTTCTCCGTCGTTACATTGAGGTCTCTATGATGTCAACCGGGCTTGATATGCCTTGTGTGCGTGGCGACCGTTCCCCATAAAAATTTTTACAGTAAGATATATTGAAGATATATGTATAATATCTCCGATCTTGAAGAGATGGCCGATGACCAGTTGCAGGCCATCGCGGAGAAGATGGGTCTGAAGAAGACCTCCGGCTCCGACAAAGAATCACTTATTTACCGAATACTCGATCAGCAGGCTATCGACCTGTCGGCCAATGCCCCGACAGCCCCCGAAAAGAAGCGGGGACGTAAGCCCAAGGCGCAGCAGCCCGAGGTAGAGAAGACTGTCGAGGTTAAAGCTGACGAGAATATGCCGGCAGAGGCTGCTCCCAGAAAGAGAGGACGTAAAAAGGCTCAGGACGCTGAGACTCAGCCGGTCACTGAGGCTAAGACTGAAACCGTGCCGGCAGAGGATGCCGGCTCAGGCGACACTGCTACGGCTGCACCTGCCGAGGCGACACCGCGTAAGCGCGGACGCAAACCCGCTGTCGCGCAACCTCAGTCTGAGGAGACCCTCGCTTTGCCGGCGGCTACCACCGAAGATACACCGGTCCAGCCTTCTGTCACCTCCGCAGAAAACAGTGAGAATGTCGAGGGCGCCGTTACAGAGACAGTTCCAGAGGAGACACCGCGCCGGTTTAATCCACGTCAGCCGATCAGACAGCAGGGAGATAACCGCCATAACAATGACCAGGATAACGGCCAGCAACCGCGCAAGAATCCTCCGGGAGTATTCGGTCGCAACGTTGATGAGTCGTTTGGCTCATTCTTCCCCCGCATGGGTGGCAAGAGTTTTACCCCTCGCTCACAGAAAGAACGGGAGGAGGCCGCTGCAGCTGCCGCCTCAGCCCCTATAATCATACGTGAGCCCCAGATGCAGCAACCCCAGGATTTCAAGAATAAAAAGGGGAAAAAGGGTAAGATGAACGTTAAGCAGCCTGTGCCGATGCAACCTGCTTATGAGTTTGACGGTTTTTTGCAGACGACAGGGGTGCTCGAAATAGCCCCCGAGGGATTCGGTTTCCTCCGTTCCGCCGACTTCAATTATATGCCTTCGCCTGACGATGTACTGGTGACTCATCAGCAGATCAAACAGTACGGACTCAAAAACGGTGATGTGGTTGAGTGTGAGATCGCTGCACCCAAGGAGGGTGACAAATACTTCCCGATGACACGAGTCATCCTTATCAACGGTCGTACTCCCGAGTTTATCCGTGACCGCGTACCGTTTGAACATCTCACGCCTCTCTTCCCCGACGAGAAATTTAACCTCACCGGCGGTGCGCGTACCAATAATATATCTACGCGCGTGGTCGATATGTTCTCACCCATCGGTAAGGGGCAGCGCGCGCTGATTGTCGCACCTCCCAAGACCGGTAAGACAATACTGCTTAAGGATATCGCTAACGCGATCGCCGAGAATCATCCTGAGGTGTATATCATGATACTGCTGATAGATGAGCGCCCCGAGGAGGTTACCGACATGAGCCGGTCGGTCAACGCCGAGGTTATCGCCTCGACATTTGACGAGCCTGCCGATCGGCATGTCAAGATTGCCGGTATCGTGCTCGAGAAGGCCAAGCGCATGGTCGAGTGCGGTCATGACGTTGTCATACTGCTCGACTCTATCACCCGACTGGCCCGTGCATACAATACCGCCCAGCCCGCTTCGGGTAAGATCCTCTCGGGTGGTGTCGACGCCAACGCCCTGCAAAAGCCCAAGAGATTCTTTGGCGCGGCCCGCAATATAGAGGGTGGAGGGTCGCTCACGATCATCGCGACAGCCCTGACCGAGACTTCGTCAAAGATGGACGAGGTGATCTTCGAGGAATTCAAGGGTACGGGTAATATGGAGCTGCAGCTCGACCGCAAGCTCTCAAACAAGCGTATCTTCCCCGCCGTCGACATTATGGCATCTTCGACCCGTCGCGACGATCTGCTGTTGCGCGAAGAGACACTCAACCGCATGTGGATTCTGCGCCGTTTCCTCTCAGACCGTAACTCGATCGAGGCTATGGAGTTTATCAAAGACCGTATGGAGCGGTCTGCTGATAATGACGAACTGCTCCGCACCATGGGTGACTGACCCCCCCTGCATCGCGTCTCAGACAAGAAAAATTAACAGACCGACAAACACTCTGAACCCCCGATGGGTTCAGAGTGTTTTATTTTATATAAATTCAGAAACTGTGAAAAAGTCAGAATTAGACATACGGCTTGTCAAGGTGGCGGAGGTCGCTGATCACTGTCATCTTAACCGGTGGGAGATCCTAAGATACGGCAACCGTGCCGAGGATATCGCCATAGACCTCAATGCGCGAGTCGAGGCCGATCACGCCTCTGACATGCTTACACTGCGCCTTGAGGCTCTTTATACATATATGCGCGGTATGGTCAAGCGTCCGTTGCTGAGCCATACGGTCGAGGCTGTCTTTGAGATACCGTCGCTTGCCGAGTATGTGACTTTTAATCAAACCCGCGACAAGGTCGATCTGCCGCCATCGGTGATGTCTCTGATGTTGAGCGTTGCAATCGGCGCACTCAGAGGGATGATAGCACAGAAGACTGCCGGCACTGCGCTCGAGAATCGTCCCATGCCGTTGATTAACCTGACTGAGCTGGTGAGCCGTCTGATTTACGGGCAGCGTCATGACGGTGTGGTAATCCCGGTCGACGATCCGATATATCGCTGAACACAGTAAGTATCGGCCAACTGCTAAATAAAAATTAATTGCGTATTCAACTATAAACAAGTAAAGAGATGAAAAAATTTTTTACTTTGCTGGCCTCTGTCGCCTTAGGAATGTCAATGACTGTCAGTGCGTGGAATGTGCCTGACGAGACACTTCAGTATGATGTGCACTTCAAGTGGGGTTTTATCAGCGCCAACGCCGGTGTAGCAACCCTCTCGACACAGAATCTCCCCGGCACAAACCAGTTCCGCGCTACTCTCACCGGGCGCTCGGTCGATCTGCTCGGTCATTATTACTCGGTAGGTGATACTATGGTAGGCACGATTATGTCTGACACTATGCAGCCTGTCTACACACAGTATCTGTCTCAGGAGTCGGGTGAATTCTCTATCGAGACTATCTCTTATGATACATCAGGCCCGTCGTCTGAGGGTAATATCGTTAAGCAACTGCCTGACGGTAAGGTGCTACGCTCGCGTGTCAGCCATTATGGCGGTGGCCTTACGCTCGACCTTCTTGCGGTGTTCTATTACATCCGTCAGATTGATTATCCTGCAATGACCCCCGGGCAGCAGGTCAAAGTGAATATATTCTCAGGCAGCAACCCCGAAACTCTTGTCGTGACCTATAACGGACAGTCGAGCATCGACACAGATAACGGTCCTCAGCAGGTTTATCAGATCTCGCTGACATTCTCGGCAGAGAACGGCGGCCAGACAAACTCAGATAACATGAACGTGTCTATCTCGACCGGAGATGCCCGCATCCCGCTGTATATCAACGGCAGTCTGAAAGTCGGTCACCTTGTATGCCGCTATATCGGCTCTCAGGCAGATTGATCTCGGATATACCTCTGTTGTATAGCCGGCGTTAAACCATGATATATTCTGTGCGTCTCATTGATATGAAACAACTGAATATTGAGAAGACTATGCGTAGCTGTCGCCATATATTGGCGACAGCTACGACATTTATCATGGTATTGACGGCTATGATAGCCTCGGCGGACACCACATGGAGAGTGCCCGATGAGACCCTCACTTATGATATAATGTATAAGTGGGGGATGATTAACAAAAAGGCCGGGAGCGTATCGATCACTACTTCGGCCATACCGTCAGGTGACCGATTCAAGGCCCGGCTCACCGGCGCGACCGCCCCGTGGGCTGACAAGTTCTATCTCGTCCGTGATACTCTGCGCGGAACGATAGATGCCGCCACATTCGTGCCGTATCAATATGAGAAAGTGACATACGAAGGGGGTGACTTTAACCATGACGAGTTGCAGTTTACCCGCTCGGGCAACACCACCCGGGCCTCGGTGATACATCGGCGCAAGCGTAAGAAAGATACCGAGGTGTCTGTCACACGCAAGGAGATGCAGGCGTCGGGTACCACACTCGATATGCTAAGCTCATTCTATTATATGCGCCATCTCGACTATGCCTCGATGCCCCCGGGGCATACCGTAAAGTTAAATGTGTTCTCGGGGACTCAGCAAGAGATCCTCACAATACACTATGAGGGTGTCGAAAATGTGAAGATCGGTAAGAAGAGTCTTCCGTCATATCATATCACCTTTACTTTCACCTCGGGGTCAGGCAAGAAAACCTCTGACAATATGGATGCATGGCTGTCTACCGATGGCCGTAAAATTCCCCTGTTACTTGAGGGGAAGCTACCAGTCGGGAAAATTCGATGCCTCTATTCAGGCTCGCTTGCCGGCTTATAAGGGATGCCCGGGCGATATGATGGATGTTAGGTGTTAAAAGATAGTCAATATTAAGTTAACAATGTTAATCAGAAGTTTTGAGCATCGTTATTAAACAAATTTTAAGCTCTTTTAGCTATGAATAATTATCAAAACGACGATTGAGATTGTTATATAGACAGAAATAAGAAAAGATATAAAGTGATAGAAACAACAATTAAACATCCCTCGTCCTTTTTATCGGGTAGTGATACCAGATACTGAGGCTCTCATAAATAAATAGTTGAAACGTGAAGAGCGGCGTAGATTTGAATCTATACCGCTCTTTTTAGTTTTATTATTCTCATGAATTTGTTAACTTTGCGGACGGAATGGGGTTTAACCCCTCCGTGACATTTTTTTCTGGATATAAAGAAGCGGTATGCTTATCTTGTAATAGGAAAACCTGAGAAATTTTTCATGCGCAAGGATAGCATAGTTGATCTCACGCTTATAGCGTGGGCTACTATTGTTACATCTGCGCAAAAGGTTTTCTCAGGGCCTCCTATTAAGACGTAGCATAGTTGGCTCACGTTTCATTTTAATTATAATAACCTGCAGGGCCGACAGGTAAACATTGATACAGTCAACATCGTGGACACCGGTAACTTCAATACTTATTATGAGAACATCGACCGAGATTTTTGGCGGAAGTTGTGTGTCGAGCAGGGTGTGTTGCGTCATTATGACAAGGGGGAATTCTTTGCCATGCAAGGTGAGACGGCCCGCTATCTGGGGTATATAAAGTCAGGCACGCTGAAATATGTGGCTTACACACCCGACGGTTCTGAGAGTGTAGTCGGGCTGGAGTTTGCCGGAGAGTTTGTCGCCGATTTCCCTTTCTCGCTCTACGGTCGACGGTCGCGTGTGTCGATCATAGCGGTGACCTCTTGTGATATTTATTGTGTATCTACACGTGAGTTGGGTAAGAGGTTAGAGGCTGACCTTGAGTTGTATAAAACAGTGGCCGAGAGTACGCTCGCTCTGTTTGACACGATCTATAACCGTTATCTTAACCTGCACACCAAATCGGCGCAAGAACGTTATGACGAGCTTATCGAGAAAAATGAGGATATTTTCACGCTGTTCTCACTCAAGGATATAGCGTCATATCTCAATATCACCCCAACACATTTGAGCAGATTGCGAAAATCTTGATTTTTTATTACCTCTCAACATTTGTTGAGAAAAATGTCGCCGGGAATAACGAACTTTGCAACGATGACGGTAGCAATGTGTGGCACGCCTACACATGATGCCTGTTAGAAACACTAACAACTTAAATTATGAGTGAACTCTTGATGATTTTCCCTACCCTGATATTAGGATGTATGTCGTTAATCTGAATCAGCCCATCATACACACGTGACCCCGGCAGCGATGTCGGGGCCTTTATTATGTCAGCGCAATGGGTTTTATCATGTCAGCGCAATGAGTTGAGTGAGTCGAGCATCAATTGCAGACGGTCGCGGATGTTGTGGAGGCGTTCGATTGCCTGCGACTTGCGTGAGACTCCGGTATGATTGTTGCGGATAGCCTCTTGGGCGGCTTCGATCTTAAGCCCTTTCTCTTTGACGAGATAAGCTACCATGCGTATCTTGTCGACGTCAGCCGGGGTGTAGAACCTGATGCCGGTGCGGCTGCGCCGGGGTGATATGATAGTAAACTGGCTCTCCCAAAAGCGCAGGGTCGATGCGGGCAGCCCGATCATATCGGCTACTTCAGAAATCTTGTAATATTTTTTCTCAAATTTATCCACGTCGACGGCATTATTTACATCCCGCGGTAAGTCAGCACATTAATGTGACAGCCGCAGGGGATGGGAGAGAGGAGATTCGGTTTGCAAAAATAGTAAAAAATTCGTAATTTTGCACTTCGGTTTACCCGATAAACAACACCTTACGATAAAAAATAAAACCACAATATAGTGATGAATCATAACGTTAAGACCGCTAACGAGATACGTGAATCTTTCAAGCAGTTCTTCCAGAGCAAAGGGCATCAGATCGTTGCATCAGCCCCGATGGTTATTAAAGATGACCCCACGTTGATGTTTACCAACGCAGGTATGAATCAGTTTAAGGATATCATACTGGGCAACAAAGCGCCCAAATGGACCAGGGTCACCGACAGCCAGAAGTGTCTGCGCGTGAGCGGTAAACACAATGACCTCGAGGAGGTCGGCCTCGACACCTATCACCACACCATGTTTGAGATGCTCGGCAACTGGTCGTTTGGCGACTATTTCAAGAAAGAAGCTATCGACTGGGCTTGGGAGTTTCTGGTAGATGTGCTCGGTCTCAATCCCGAGCGCCTCTATGCTACCGTGTTCGAGGGGTCTGAGGCCGAGGGACTGGATCGTGACGACGAGGCTGCTTCATACTGGGAAAAACATCTCCCCGCGTCACATATCATCAACGGCAACAAGCATGACAATTTCTGGGAGATGGGTGATACCGGCCCTTGCGGCCCCTGTTCGGAGATTCATATCGACTTGCGCAGCGATGAGGAGCGAGCCGCCGTCGACGGGGCGTCGCTGGTCAACAAAGATCATCCCCAGGTAATCGAGATCTGGAATCTCGTGTTCATGCAGTTTAACCGCAAAGCCGATCATACGCTCGAACCTCTCCCCGCTAAGGTTATTGATACCGGTATGGGATTTGAGCGCCTCTGCATGGCCCTGCAGGGAAAGAAGTCAAACTATGACACCGATGTCTTCACACCGATGATCGACAAGATCGCGCAACTGTCGGGTAAGAAATATGGCGAAGACCACAAGGTCGATATCGCCATGCGAGTGATCGCCGACCATATCCGCACCATAGCGTTCTCTATAGCCGACAGCCAGCTGCCGTCAAACGCCAAGGCCGGGTATGTCATCCGCCGTATTCTGCGTCGCGCCGTGCGTTATGCCTACACATTCCTTGATCAGAAAGAGGCATTCCTCTATAAACTCATCGATACCCTCATCGCATCAATGGGGGCGGCCTATCCCGAGCTCGCAAGTCAGCGCGAACTGATAATCAGGGTGACCAAAGAGGAGGAGGATTCATTCCTGCGCACCCTCGACAACGGTATCAATATGCTTGAGAAAGCTATAGCCACCGCACGTAAGGAGGATAAGACCGAAATTTCGGGCAAAGAGGCGTTTGTGCTGTATGATACTTACGGATTCCCCCTCGACCTCACCCAGCTCATCCTTAAAGAGAACAACATGACTCTCGACCAGGCCGGCTTTGATGCCGAGATGGCCATGCAGAAAGAGCGTGCCCGCAATGCCGCCGCCGTCGAGACCTCAGACTGGGTAGTGCTCCGCGACGGCGAGCAGGAGTTTGTCGGTTATGACGAGACCTCAGTGCCCGCCCATATCCTGCGTTACCGCAAGGTCAAGCAGAAAAATAAAGAATATTATCAGATAATCCTCGACCGCACCCCCTTCTACGCCGAGATGGGTGGCCAGGTCGGTGACCGCGGTACGCTCAGCAACGGTGACGATGTCATAGAGATATATGATACCAAGCGCGAAAACGGTATAGGTGTGCATCTCGCCACCCGTCTACCGGCTGATCTTGAGTCAGTTTTTGAGGCACGCATTGACCTCGATGCCCGTCAGGCCACATCGGCCAATCACTCGGCTACCCACCTTCTGCACAAGGCGCTCCGCGAGGTACTCGGCACTCACGTCGAGCAGAAAGGCTCGTTTGTGTCGCCCGAGGTGCTCAGATTTGACTTCTCTCACTTCCAGAAAGTTACACCTGAGGAGCTCCGCAAGGTAGAGCGTCTGGCCAACAGCTATGTGCGCAAGGCGATCCCGCGCGATGAGCACCGCAATGTGCCTATCGCCGAGGCCCGTGAAATGGGTGCGATGGCCCTCTTCGGCGAGAAGTATGGCGATGAGGTGCGTGTGATCCGTTATGGTGACTCTGTCGAGCTCTGCGGCGGTACGCACGTCGATAATACCGGCAATATCGGTATGATAAAGATAATATCAGAGAGCAGCATCGCCTCAGGTATCCGCCGTATCGAAGCCATCACCGGCAAGAATGTCGAGGATGCTATCGACCACGTGCAGGACACCCTGCGCGAGATCGGCATGTTGCTGCACAATGCCCCTGATGTAGTGGCCGCTCTGCGCAAGTCGATCGAGGAGAACGCCGATCTGCGCCGTCAGGCTGAGGAGTATATGCAAGAGCGTATCGAGATGATGGGCCGCCAGATGCTTGAGAGCGCCGAAGTTACTTCGACAGATATCAAACTCGTCAAGATGAGCGGTACACGCATCCCGGATGTTGTTAAGAATGTAGCCTTCAAGATCAGGACTCTCAGCCCCGAGAAGACTGTATTTATCGCTGCCACTGTTGATGTCAGCGGCAAACCTCTGCTGACTGTCATGCTAACCAATGATCTGGTGGCCGAGGGTAAGAACGCCTCGACAATGGTGCGCGAGGCTGCCAAGGCCATCAAGGGTGGCGGTGGCGGTCAGCCCGGTTTCGCCCAGGCCGGCGGAAAGGATGCCCAAGGTATTGACGCAGCACTTGAGTCACTTACAGCAAACTTCTGATAACCATACTCTTTGTCTGCAATGAAGAATGTAGCCTTGATAACCGGAGTGACAGGCCAGGACGGTTCTTATCTGTCAGAATTTCTACTCGAAAAGGGTTATGATGTGCATGGCGTTATCCGCCGCTCATCGGTCGACTACCGCGAGCGCATCGCCCATCTCGAGGGGCATGAGAGATTTCACCTGCATTATGCCGACCTTACAGACTCGATGAGTATCGTGCAGGTGATCAAGACCGTGCAGCCTACCGAGATCTACAACTTGGCCGCACAGAGCCATGTGCAGGTCTCGTTTAATGCTCCCGAATTTACCGCCGAGGTCGACGCTATCGGTGTGCTCCGTATTCTCGAGGCTGTCAGACTGTGCGGACTCGACAAGACCTGCCGTATCTATCAGGCGTCTACGTCAGAACTTTACGGCAAGGTCGAGGAGGTGCCTCAGAATGAGAATACTCCATTCCATCCTTACAGCCCATATGCCGTTGCCAAACTCTACGGATTCTGGATCGTCAAGGAGTACCGCGAGGCATACGGGATGTTCTGCTGCTCGGGTATACTTTTCAACCATGAGTCAGAGCGTCGCGGCGAGACATTTGTCACCCGTAAGATAACCCTCGCGGCAGCCCGCATCGCTCAGGGAAAACAAGATAAGCTCTACCTGGGTAACCTCTCGTCGTTGCGCGACTGGGGGTATGCCAAGGATTATGTCGAATGTATGTGGCTGATCTTGCAGAACAGTAAGCCTGATGACTTTGTTATCGCCACCGGTGAGCAGCATTCTGTACGCGATTTTGCGACACTCGCGTTCCGCAATGTGGGTATCAACCTGCGTTGGGAGGGTGAGGGTATCGATGAAAAAGGTATCGACATCGCCACGGGGCGCGTGCTTATCGAGGTGTCTCCCGATTTTTATCGACCCACCGATGTGGTGAATCTCTGGGGAGACCCCACCAAGGCCAAGGCCCTGTTGGGTTGGAATCCCTCTAAAACCACCTTTGAGCAACTGGTCAAGATCATGACAGATGCCGATATGGCTAAAGTCGCCGTCGAGGATGCCGGTGAACGAGTGCGCATGAACCTTGCCGAATATCTCGAGAAAGGAATAGTCAAATGATGGAGAAATCCGCCAAAATATATGTGGCCGGCCACCGCGGTATGGTCGGGTCGGCCATCGTGCGAGAGCTGCGTCGTCAGGGTTATGATAACATCGTGACCCGCACCCACAGCGAGCTTGACCTGTGTCGTCAGGATGCAGTCGAGCGATTCTTTGCCGAGGAAAAACCCGAGTATGTCTTCCTCGCGGCTGCCAAGGTAGGGGGGATCGTCGCCAACGCTTCGGCATTGGCAGACTTTATGTATGACAATATTATCCTTGAGATGAACGTTATACATTCAGCGTGGAAAAACGGGTGCAAGAAACTCGAGTTCCTCGGATCATCATGTATCTATCCCCGTCTCGCTCCACAGCCTATGAAGGAGAGTTGTCTGTTGACATCAGAACTTGAGCAGACCAACGAGGCTTACGCTTTGGCCAAGATTTCGGGACTTAAATATTGTGAGTATCTCAACCGCCAGTATGGCACCGATTTTATCTCGGTGATGCCCACAAACCTTTATGGCCCTAATGACAACTACCATCCCGAGCATTCTCATGTCGTGCCGGCTCTTATACGCCGGTTTCATGAGGCAAAAGAGCAGAATCTCCCAGAGGTTACCTGCTGGGGTGACGGCAGCCCCTTGCGAGAGTTTCTTTACGTCGACGACCTGGCTAACCTCTGCGTATTCCTGATGAATAACTATTCGGGTAACGAGACCGTCAATGCCGGCACCGGTAAGGAGCTGACGATAAAGGAGCTGACAGGGTTGGTCGCAAAGGTTGTCGGATATGAGGGCAAGATACTGTGGGACACATCGCGCCCCAACGGCACGCCGCGTAAATTACTCGATGTTTCAAAGAGCCGTCAGCTCGGTTGGCGGTACACCACCGAGCTTGAGGATGGCCTGAGACTGTCTTATCAGGACTTCCTGAATAACCCGGTCAGGGCCGAGAGATAAAGATATAGCCGAGAGATAAAGATATATGAAACTTACAAGATATATACCAAAACTGAAATTCAGGTTTATACATACTCTGACAATTGTGGCCGTGGGTTTAATGGTCATGACTCTCGCGTCATGTGACAGCACCACACCCGAGATTAAATATTTGGATCAACCTGATGACGACACCCCTGTACAACGGTCGGTGCTGGTCTATATGCTTGCCGACAATAGCCTGGGGCGTGACGGTTATGACCGTCAGAATCTGGCCGACATGATAGCGGCAGTGCGCGACGGACGCACCGGTGGTAACCGCCTGATCATCTATCACGATGACCGCAACGCCGACCATCCCGCGCTTAAAGAGGTGACCCCCATGGGGTTGCGTATCATCAAGGAATATGACGATACCGAGTCGTCGGTGAGCGGCAGCCGTATGGCGCAGGTTATCGCCGATTTCAAGGCCATAGCTCCGGCTGAGAATTATGGCCTGATCTTATGGAGTCATGCCACAGGGTGGTTACAGACGGGTATCCCCGACAGTTATCAGAACGTCACGCCGGCGTGGATCGGTCAGGACAAGAATGATTATATGAATGTCACCACTTTGGCGCGTGTGCTTGACGGTAAAGGGTTTGACTACATCTATTTTGATTGCTGCCACATGTCCTCGGTTGAGTCTCTTTATGAGCTGAGAGGGGTGGCCGATACTTTTGTCGGGAGCTGTACCGAACTGCCGGCCGAGGGTATGCCATATTACGAAACGCTCCCTTATCTGATGGCCGAGGATGCCGATCTGATTGCTGCGGCACGTGCGACTTTCAACAAATATGACAACCTCACCGGTTCGGCGCGTACATCAACTATGAGTGTTATAAATGCGTCGGCTCTTGACGGTCTGGCTGATGCGACCCGCAAGCTCTACGCGCTTCACCCCAAACTCTCCGCGTCATATGCCGGGCAGTCCTTTGAGAGAGCTAAAGCGGGGGGCGAGCCGTGCTATATGTTTGATTTTGCCGACTATATCGGGGCTTTGTATAGCTCTGACGCATCAGACAGTAACTTTCGCCGGGCTTATGCCGAGTGGTTGATTGCTCTCGATGAGTGCGTTGAGTATCAGGCTGCTACACCTTATATCTTTAATACGATAAGGATCAGTGCGCATTGCGGCTTGTCTACCTATATCCTGCGCCGTGAGTCAGATGCTGATACCAAAGGTTACAAACAGCTGGTATGGTGGAGAGATGTCGCTTCGGCTTTGTATGCTGAGGATGTACAGACCGATAACACTCCCGCAGAATAAATACGCTCATGATTAAATTGCAGACAGATATTTTCCCCGGATTGACCACCGATATGCCGGCAGACACGACACTCGTGAAGGCATCTAACGATATAGCCGAACTCAAATCATTGTCGTTTAACGACCTGATGGAGCGTCTGGCGCAATCGGCTGTCGATTTCGCCATCAATCTGACTATTGCGATACTGGTCTTTTATATCGGCCGTTTCATCATCCGCAAGATTTACCGCATTGTATCGACGATCTTCATACGTCGTAAGATAGATAAATCACTGGCCACCTTTATACTGTCACTGATCAACATCGTCCTCTATTTTATATTGGTAGTGACGGTCATCGGCATACTCGGCATAGAGACCACATCGTTCCTCGCCATCTTTGCATCGGCCGGTGTCGCAGTGGGTATGGCATTGAGCGGCACGTTGCAGAATTTTGCCGGCGGTGTGCTGATCCTACTGCTCAAACCTTATAAGATCGGCGACTATATCGAGGCTCAGGGATATGCAGGTACGGTCAGGGAGATACAGATTTTCCATACTATCCTCACCACCCCCGACAATAAATCTATATCGATACCTAACGGCGGACTCTCAACCGGCAGCGTCAACAACTGGTCGCGCGAGTCATTCCGCCGCGTCACCTGGACCGTTGCAATCAGCTACGGCGACGATGTCGAGATCGCACGTAATGCCATCCTTGGGATGTTTACCGAAGATGACCGTATCGAGGATGCATACACACAGCATAATGCCGAGCCAGAGCAGTCAGAGGAGGATAACGCTGATGAGCAAGAGGAGGCCACACCCGTCAAGCGATCATTGTTTGACCGCATACTGCATCGTCACCGTGCAGCCAAAGCCGCCATCGAGGCCCGCGAGCGTCGTCAGGCCGAGGCGTTGAGCCGTCTGATCCCCAAGCCCGACCACACCCCCAAAGTATTAGTGAGCGAGTTGGCCGACTCAAGTGTCAATCTGCAAGTCAGGGCATGGACGCGCACCTCGGAATACTGGAACGTCTTCTATCACTACAACGAGCGTTTCTACAACGAGCTCCCATCTCACGGCATCAACTTCCCCTTCCCTCAAATGGATGTCCATCTCGACAAATAATAAACAATCAGGGAGGGCACGTGACGGCCGCGATGGCGTCAGGGTGTCCTCCCTGTTGTATGGATGAGGCAGCCGGACTGTAAGCCGGGTTCTGTCGGAGCGTGGGTTTCGGCCAACCCTGAGGCTGACCGACCTGCCGCGTCCGGTCCGTCATTTATCTATGCCCGATGTCACCATCGCGGCTAATCGGAGATGGCTTTACCTTCTCCCGTAGCAGTCTACCCTCCGGCAACGGGCGAGCCACCCTTAAATGCCGGTTTACTTGACCTTGCAACCCATAAGACGTGCGGCACATCATCTTGCGGTGATGCCCGGTGGGCTCTTACCCCGCCTTTTCACCCTTACCTGACGGACGTGCCGCCGGGCGGTTGTTTTCTGTCACGTTACTCCACGGTCACCCGCGGCTTCCCGTTAAGAAGTATGGCGCTCTGTGTTGCCCGGACTTTCCTCAGACGGCGTTGTCAATAACCCGTCAGCGACGGACCGTCCGGCTGTCTCAATGTTCCGCAAAATTACGAAAAAATGCCGAAACTACACCGATTGTCATTAAATTTTCGTATTTTTGCAGAATCGGCGTTGAGCCTGCAAATGCTTTTTTTCAACGTTATATGTTTGTTTTCTCAGCGTTATTTAATCGTTTCTCTCAGTCATTCAGACCGGCGTTAATCTCATGAAACTTACCACCGCACAACGTAAATTGTTTGCATCACTCGACTCAGGGCGACATCGCCGCGCAGCCGGGCTGTTTCTTGCCCAGGGGTGGCGTTGCGTGAGCGAATTGCTGCCGGTATTCACACTGCGACATTTGGTCGTGACCCCGGCATGGGCTGAGTCGCACGAGAGGGAGATCGGCGAGATTGCAGGCATGGCGGATGCTGCAGCCCGCGATGATGACCGTCTGTTGATCGCCCGCAATGACGAGATGACCCGCATTTCCACCATGACGACTCCTCAGGGTGTAATCGGTGTGTTTGAGCTGCCAGAGTGTGAAGATGATATCCCCGATGTTTCACCCGATCAGCTCGTTATCGCCCTCGACCGTATCCAAGACCCCGGAAATCTCGGTACGATCATACGTGCGGCTGATTGGTTTGGCGTCAGCACTATCCTGGCCTCTGAGGAGACCGCCGATGTGTTCAACCCCAAGGTGTTGCAATCGACAATGGGAGCGCTCGCCCGCGTCAAGGTCTGCTATTGTAATCTCCCTCAGATGCTTACACGGCTTGCTGTCAAGGGTGTGGCTGTGTGGGGGACGTTTCTCGGGGGTGAGAATCTTTACACCTCGGGGCTTAAAAGCGGGGTAGTGGTAATGGGTAACGAAGGTAACGGCATCTCACCCGAGACCGCGGCTGCTGTGACACGTCGCATCACGATCCCTTCATATCCCGCCGATGCGACCACGGTCGAATCGCTTAATGTCGGTACGGCCGCTGCGGTGGTGCTATCTTACGCGCGAATGCCGTAACACTGATTGTTGATAACCTCTCTGACGAGACATATTTATAGCTCCTTTATGGCTAAACTTAAAGAAAAGACATTATGGTATTGCACTGAGTGCGGCAATGACATCCCGAAATGGGAGGGGAGATGCCCCTCATGCGGTGCATGGGGTACTTTGGTCGAGGAGAAGGTAAAGACAACATCAAAGGGTAGTCTCAAGTCTCCCTTGGGTGTTACCCCCAGATCAAAACCCACCAAGGTCTCGGAGATAGAGACCGCAGATGAGCCGCGCATACACATGCCCAGCGAGGAGCTTAACCGCGTGTTGGGCGGGGGGCTCGTACCGGGCTCGATGGTGCTCATCGGCGGTGAACCGGGTATCGGCAAGTCTACGCTCGTATTGCAGAATATCTTGTCGATCAAGTCGAGACGTATGCTGTATGTATCGGGTGAGGAGAGCGCGACACAGATAAGGTTGCGCGCCGACCGTATCGGCCGCATGAGTGACAACTGTTATGTGGTCACCGAGACATCGCTTGAGAGCATATTTGCCCATATCGAACAGATAAAGCCTCAGATATTGATTGTAGACTCGATACAGACTATCGCGTCTGACGAACTCGACTCGTCGGCCGGCAGTGTGAGTCAGGTCAGAGAGTGCGCGTCACAGTTGCTCAGGTATGCCAAGCAGTCTGGTGTGCCTGTGCTGCTGATCGGGCATATTAATAAAGAGGGATCGCTGGCCGGCCCTAAAGTACTGGAGCATATCGTTGATGCGGTATTGCAGTTTGAGGGTGACCGCCAGTATATGTACCGCATATTGCGCGCGGTCAAAAACCGATTTGGCAATACCTCTGAGTTAGGAATATATGAGATGTGCCAGCGCGGTCTGCGCGAAGTGACCAATCCGTCAGAGATGCTGTTTTCACGTCACGACGAGGGGCAGCTGTCGGGCTGCGCCATCGGTGTCACTGTCGAGGGTATCCGCCCGTTCCTGATCGAGGCGCAGGCCCTTGTCAGCACGGCGGCATACGGCACACCCCAGCGATCGGTCACGGGTTTTGACTCAAAACGCATGAATATGTTGCTGGCCGTGCTCGAGAAGAGGGTAGGGTTTAAGCTCGCCCAGAAAGATGTTTTTCTCAACATCGCCGGTGGTCTCAAAGTCGCAGATCCGGCTCTCGACCTTGCGGTGATAGCCGCCATATTGTCGTCAAATGTCGATATGGCCATATCAGATGGTGTGTGTCTCAGCGGCGAGGTCGGCCTGAGCGGCGAAATACGGCCTGTAACGCGCATGGAGCAACGTGTCCGTGAGGCCGAGAAGTTAGGTATGAAAACCATCCTCATACCGCGCGGTTCGCTCAAAGGTGTCGATACCTCAAAACTTGCAATCAATGTTGTCGAGGTATCAAAAGTCGAGGAGGCATTCAGACATCTTTTCGGATGAAATAATCTTCGCGCTACCTCTTTTACACGATAATCCTAAAAAAACAGTCAGGCAATGCAACTATTTTGCCGTCTGCTCAGTCAAATAGTCATACACTCTTTCATACAGAATTCTTACTACTCATACATACAGATTTCTTACAATGAAAAAAATCTTCTCAAGACTCCTGTTCGTATTGTTAGGAGTCATCGCATTCTCGACGCAGGTACGCGCCCAGATGCCCATGGATCCCCTCCCGCTTGATCCTCAGGTGAGAATGGGAGTCCTCCCCAACGGATTGACTTATTACATCCGTCACAATGAGACCCCCAAAGGTCAGGCTGATTTCTATATCGCCCAAAAGGTAGGGTCTATTCTCGAGAATGACGAGCAGCGAGGTCTTGCTCACTTCCTCGAGCATATGTGTTTTAACGGTACAGAGAATTTCCCCGGCAACGAGCTCATCACCTGGCTTGAGACCAAGGGTGTGAAGTTCGGTCAGAACCTCAACGCCTACACCTCGATTGACGAGACAGTCTACAATATCTCTAATGTCCCCACCGCCTCGGTTGCCGTGCAGGACTCATGTCTGCTCATCCTGCATGACTGGGCAGACGGTCTGCTGCTGCTCCCCGAGGAGATCGACAAGGAGCGTGGTGTGATACATCAGGAGTGGCGCTCGCGTAACGTCGGCCAGTCGCGTATTGTCGAGCAACTCGCCCCCGAGATGTATCCCGGCTCAAAATACGGCTATCGTCTCCCCATCGGTACGATGGAGGTGGTCGACAATTTCCCCCCGCAGGCTTTGCGTGACTACTATGAGGCATGGTATCGTCCTGATCAGCAGGGTGTCGTTGTTGTCGGTGATGTCGACGTAGACTACATCGAGAATAAGATCAAGGAGATCTTCTCGCCCATCCAGATGCCGGCCGATGCTCCCGAGCGTGCTTACGAGCCTGTGCCTGACACCGATGGTACGATTGTCGCTATCGGCGCTGACCCCGAGATGTCTAACTCGCGCGTATCAATCTTCTTTAAGAATGATGTCCTTCCCCGTGAGATGCGCAACACGATGGCTTATTGGATGCAGGATTATGCCACTGACATGATCTCATCGATGCTTAACCATCGTCTTGAAGAGATCAGCTCAACCCCTGACTCACCCTTTGCAGGTGCCGGCGCTTATTATGGAAATTACTTCCTGTCGACAACCAAAGATGCCATGACAATGGTAGCCCTCGGCAAGGGTGACGATATCCTCCCCTCGCTCGCATCTATCTATCGCGAGCTGCTCCGCGCATATCGCGGCGGTTTCACCATGTCAGAGTATGATCGTGCCCGCAGCGAATATCTCTCGCGTCTCGAGAAGGATTTTAATAACCGCGAGAAAGCCGAGAATGAGACATACGTCAACACCTATGTCCGCAACTTTATCGACGGTACACCTGCCACCGGCATCGAGGCCGAATATCAGATGATGAGCATGATAGCTCCTCAGATTCCGGTCGATATGATCAATCAGGCCCTCAAGGAGATGATCGCCGACAACAACCGTGTCGTTTCTATCATGCTCCCCCAGAAAGATAACATCAAGATCCCTACCAAAGAGGAGGTACTTGAGGTTATGGCCGCAGTTGACGGCGAGACTATCGAGGCATTTGTCGATGAGGTAAAGGATGAACCCCTCATCGCCGAGCTCCCCGCTCCCGGCAGTGTGGTTGCCACTCAGGAACTTCCCCAGTGGGGCGCGGTAGAGTGGACCCTCTCTAACGGTGCCAAGGTCGTTGCCAAGAAGACCGACTTCAAGGCTGACGAGATTCTGCTCGACGCCCAGGCTCTCGGCGGCACATCGGTTTACCCCGACGAGTATGCCAACACCCTTATCTTCCTCCCTCAGGGTCTTGCCCAGTATGGTCTCGGCACATACTCTTATAAAGATGTGCAGAAATATCTCCAGGGTAAGCAGTGCCAGGTATCATTCAGCTTTGACGACTATTGCCGCGACATCTCGGGCTCGACCACTCCCAAGGATCTCAAGACAATGATGGAGCTGCTTTACAGCCACTTCACCCAGTTCAATATGTCTGCTGACGAGTTTAAGGCAACCCAGAACATGATGACCGGCTTTATCCATAATCAGGAGACCAATCCTCAGTACATCTTCTCTCGCCAGCTCCGCAAGTCACTCTATCAGACACCCCGCAAGGAGGTCGTTTCGGTCGAGGCTATTGAGGGCGCTCAACTCGACCAGATCAATAAGATCGTCAAGGATATGACCGCTAATGCGGCCGATTATACATTCTACTTCGTCGGTAACTTTGATCTTGATGAGCTCAAGACTCTCTGCGAGCAGTATATCGCCACACTCCCCGGTGATGCCGCTACAGCTACAGCCGCGCCGGTAATCGACGATTCACTCGGCATCAAGGCCGGAGAGAAAATCACTACCTTCACCGCTCCGATGCAGACCCCCCAGACATTTGCCGCTGTTATTGAGTTTGCCGAGCTCCCCTATACCGCCAAAGACCGCATCCTGTCAGACATCGCCGGTCAGGTGATGACCGAGCGTCTCCTCAAGAAAGTGCGCGAGGATATGGGTGCCGTTTACTCGATCTGGGCAAGCGGTGTCATGAGCCGTCAGTCAGTGCCCAACACTCTCGTGCAGTCAGTCTTCCCCCTCAAGCCCGAGATGAAGGATGAGGTGCTCGAGGTGATCGCCACCGAGTTTAAGAATATGGAGTCAGACGTGACTGTCGAGGAGGTTGCCAAGGCTATCGAGTTTGAGGTTAAGGACGCTATCGAGGGTAAGGAGAAAAACAGCTCTTGGCTCTCGGCTATGGCTGCCACCGCTCTTAACGGCGTCGACATCTTCAACGGCAACGTAGAGTTGCTTCAGACCATTACCCCCGCCGATGTTCAGGACTTCATGAAGCGCGTAAATGCCGCCGGCAATTATCGCGTCATCATCCTCGATCCCGAGGCTGCCCCCGCCGAGTAATCAACTTGCATAGATTTCTTATCGACTCGCACAGAGACTGATAATAGACAGTTAATCATACTTAAGTGAAAGTGCGCCGGCTGATGTCGGCGCACTTTATTTTGCCGATATTTGGCAATTATCGTATGTGGTTGTCAAAAAAGGTGAATAAAGTTTTCGTAATTAGATAATTATTAGTACTTTTACGGCTCCTTAATATATCTATGAAAAAGCAGTTAAGGACACCGGTCACCATAAGTGATTATGCCTTGTATGCGACCGGTAGGTTTTTACCATGAATTATCTGTTTTATCTTACTTATAATCTTCAAGCATGAAATTTATTACTAAAAGTTTGATTGCCCTGGCGATTGCGATGAGTGCGTCCGGGGTGATGTGGGCTGACAACTACGGTCTCCCTTCAGGCATTCAGGAGGGTAACATCCTGCATTGTTTTGACTGGACTATGGCCGATGTCAAAGCCGAGCTGCCCAGCATTGCAGCTGCCGGATTCGGTTCGGTTCAGCTTTCACCCCTGCAGCGTGCCGATATCCGCACCGGTTCGTCATGGCATGACCTCTATCGCCCCTATGACCTCGCGTTTAAGTCGAGCGGCTTAGGTAGCGAGGCCGACCTCAAGAGCCTTTGTGATGAGGCTGCCAAGTATGGCATCAAGATTATCGTTGACGTGGTGGCCAACCATGTCGACAAAACCGCAGGTTATCATGATCCCTGGTGGGATTCAAACGGCCGAGTACGCTGGAACGGCGGTATCAACTACGGCGACCGTTACTCTATCACTCACGGCCAGCTCGGCGACTACGGCGACATCAACTCAGAGTCTGCCGAGGTGTGCGCGAGAGCCAAAGCATACGTGCAGAAACTTCACGATCTCGGCGTCAAAGGTATCCGCTGGGATGCAGCCAAGCATATCGGTCTCCCCTCAGAGGGTTGTAACTTCTGGACAAGCGTGACCTCTGTCCCCGGGATGTATCACTATGGCGAGATCCTCGACGCACCCGGCCCCAACGCCTCGATTATCAAGGAGTATACCAACTATATGTCAGTGACTGACAACAAATACAGTAATGGCGCTGCCCGTGAGAATGGCGGTATACCATATGGTTATGGGGGTGCCCATGTCGTAGACTATGGCTGCCCCGATACCAAGATGGTCTACTGGGGTGAGTCTCATGACACATACTCAAATGACGAGTGGTCACAGAATGTTGACCAGAGCGTTATTGACCGTGCATACGCTTCATTCGCTTGCCGTAACGGTGCGACCGCCCTCTATCTCTCGCGTCCCGGTGCCAAGGGATTCGGCAACATCAAGGTTGGTAAGGGCTCGACCGCATTCAAGAGCAAGGCTATCACCGAGGTCAACAAGTTCAGAAACGCCATGGTGGGCAAAGAGGACTGGTGTGAGGCTGCCGGCAACACCTTTACAGTCACCCGCAAAAACGGTGGTGCTGTCATCGTGATGAAAGGTAGCGGCAACGTGTCTGTTGTCAATGGTGGCGGTTACTGCCCTGCCGGTACCTATACCGACAAGATCTCAGGTAATACCTTCACCGTTACATCATCTACCATCAAGGGTAATGTAGGTTCGACCGGTATCGCAGTTATCTATAACGGTACAACCCCTGATCCCAACCCCAATCCTAATCCTGATCCCAACCCCAACCCCGATCCTACCCCTGAGGGTACATACTGCTACTTTAACAACACACAGAACTGGAGCAGCGTATATGTATGGGCATGGGATAGCAACAACAACCAGTGCTCAGCCGCAACATCCTGGCCCGGTGAGAAGCTGACTGAGATGAGCAACGGCTATTATATCTGGCGTGCTACCAACGGTACACCCACCGGTATCATCTTCAGCACCAACAACGGTGACACCAAGGCCGGCGGCGGTGACCTCGTATTCCAGAACGGTAAGGTTTATGATTGCAACGGTAACGTATCAGACGGTCCCACGCCCGATCCCAACTCGTTCACTATCTATTATGACAATACCAACACATCATGGGGTAATGTAAACATCCACTACTGGTCAACACCCCAGAGCACTTGGCCCGGTGTCGCAATGACCAAAGTGACCGGCAATATCTGGAAGTATACCTTCACCACCGCTCCGACCACACTTGCCGGATTCCTCTTCTGTGACGGCTCAGGCTCGGGCGATCAGAATCAGACTGCCGACTATACCGGCGCACCCGTCAACGGTCATCTTTATAAAGGTGCCGGCGGCAGCAAGGGTGCTGTGACCGATGAGGGGCTTTACAACGGTGATAACCCCAATCCTAACCCCAACCCCGATCCTAACCCTGATCCCACACCGGGCCCGACAGGTGACTACCCCTCGCTCGAAACCAACTATTACAAGACCAACCCCAACGGTCAGCTCGGTACAAACAAGACCATCAACATCAGCCACTCAGGTGCTAAAGCCTCTAACGCGCTGTCTAACTGGTCGGCCTCTGACATGATCGCCCAGGGTGTAGCCCGCGACGTATGTCAGGCTATCAAGGGTAAACATGAGCGTCCCGTGGTTGACTCTTATGCCGTATACGCCGCATACGACAATCAGAATCT